>PMAK01000127.1 GCA_003153655.1 Phycisphaerales bacterium | reverse complement strand
GCTCGGATCGATGTCGATGTGAATGATTTTTGCCTTCGGCGCAAACGTGGCCAGATTCCCGGTCACGCGATCGTCAAACCTGGCGCCGATGCTGATCAGGCAATCGCAATCCTGCACCGCATAATTGGCCGTCGCCGATCCATGCATGCCGAGCATGAGCAGAGCGCGTGGGTCAAGTTCATCGAATGCCCCGAGTCCCAGCAATGTCGTGGTACAGGGAATATTTCCTTTTTCAGCCAGCTTCCGAACCGCAGGCGATGCGCCGCTGATGATCGCGCCGCCGCCGACATACAGAAGCGGCTTTTCGCTGCGGTTAATCAGTTCGGCAGCTTCCTGCACCTGTTTTGCGTGCGCCGCCATGAACGCGGTCTTTCGTTTCTGAATATGCGGCCGCGGCGCATCTTCAACCTCTCGCGTGCAAATATTGGTGGTGACATCTTTCGGCAGATCGATCAGCACGGGACCAGGCCGGCCGCTGGTCGCCACCAAAAACGCTTCGTTGACGATGCGCGGCAGTTCGTGCACGTCCTTGACGAGATAATTCCACTTCGTGCATGGCCGCGAAATTCCGGTGACATCCGCTTCCTGGAAAGCATCGTTGCCAATCACTTTCGTGGCGACCTGCCCGCTGAAGACAAGGACGGGGATGGAATCAAGCTGTGCTGTGGCCAGCGGCGTGATGGTGTTAGTCGCCCCAGGTCCGCTGGTGACGATGCAGACGCCGGGCTTACCCGTCGCCCGAGCATATCCGTCGGCACAATGCCCGCTTCCCTGCTCGTGCCGATTGAGGATGAATTTGGCCGGCGTGCGATAGAGTTGATCGAATACCGGCAGAATCGCGCCGCCCGGATATCCGAACATCACTTCCACTTTATGTTGCTGAATCAGCATCTCGTGGAAGATCTGAGCCCCCGATTTGCCTTTGTACTTGGCCTTGGAATCGGCGACCGTCACCTTTGCGTCTGATTGAAGCGTTGCCATATAGAACTCTCTCAATTGGAATCGATTATCTGGAAGAAAATAACGCGGGGGTGGGCCGGTTGCGCCAGCGATTGCTGGCCGCCAGACCAGCCTATCGTACGACGACCGTAAGCTGCCAAAGAATGGGATTAAAACTCGCCATAACGCGTGGAATCCTACGATATTTAGGGGTTATCGTCAATCTTTTCAAGATTGCTTAGATTTCGGCGGGATTGGGCGATAATTCGCACATTTGCACGCCTATTTCCGGCCGGCGGATGCGTGCGGCGACCGCCTCCGCCGCGTCAGAATTGTCCGCCAAGGTAAATAGCGTGCTCCCGCTTCCGCTCATGCGGACGATCTGACCGATCTGGCTCTCGATACGCTGCCGCAACTCGCCCAATTCCGGGCAAAGGGAGAATGCAGGGGCTTCCAGATCATTTTCCAGCAGGGGGAGTAAATCCGCTGCCGGCAACCACTGCCAGGTCCGCCAGTCAGGATGCTCTTCAACCGCGCGGTGCGAACCCAGCTTCATTTCGTCAAATCGCTTGTAAACCTTTGGCGTGGACATCGACAGTTTCGGAAATATCAGCACGGCGAACTTTGCTTTAGGACGGCCAATGGGCATCACGCGCTCTCCGCGGCCTTCGCATACGCTGCTCGGACCGTGGAGAAAAAACACAATATCGCTGCCAAGCTGTGCGCCGATCTCCGCCAACTGATCGGTCGAACGATGCAGCTCCCAAAGTTTATTCAATCCCAGCAAGGCGAAAGCCGCGTTGGAGCTTCCGCCACCCAATCCGCCTCCCATCGGAATTTTTTTTTGCAGTGTGATATCCGCGCCTATTTGCGGATGTCGGATCGCCTCTCCCGCGCGCACGATCAGGTTCGATCCATCCACGGGAACATCAGCGTGATCGCATCTCAGCCGCACGCCCGGCTCGCGCGAGTTCTCCATCTCAATCGTATCATGCAACCCCACCGTACACATCCAGCTCAATAGCGGATGAAACCCATCCGCACCCGGCGGCCCGATGTGAAGATGCAGATTGATCTTGGCCGGCGAAAGAATTCGCATCCCTATCCCGTTACTTCCCGCGGTAGATTCCCTTTTCGCAGCTCACGGTAAAACCTTCCACGCAGGCCTTCAAATCTTCCCACTTCTGGCGAATCCGATCGGCCTCCCCCGCATCCACCTGCTGGTCATCCTCCAGCGACGCGGTGACGGCATCCAGCAACTCGCTGAAATCGCGAACCATCGTGCGCGTCTCATCAAAGATCGTCGCATCCGGGCTCTTGCGAAGATCAGGAACGGGATTGGCGGCGAAAAAACCCCCGGCTTCGTTGCACAACCAGCGGATGAGGCGAATGTCTTTCGTCAGCAGATACATTTCCCGGACGCGGTCCAGCGGATTCTTGGCTCCCGATGCCTCGGGGTCCATTTGTTCAGCCGGCGCTTCGCACCATTTGTAAACAAGCGCAGCCGATACCTTCAGTCCAGCCGCAACAGCTTTCACGCCAAGTTCATCGACCGCGCTCCGAATGATTTCGTACGATTTCATAGCCGGAATTGTAGCCACTGGCGACGGGACGTATATTGGCCAGGGCTCGTTTTTTGTCCGGTGCAAAAAAGGCCCACGGCGCCGCTGTGGGGAACCATGCGGAAAATGCCTGGAGTAAACAAATGTCTTCCACCCCTCTCATCCACCGCATCATCTGCATCACGCTCTTTCTCTTTCTGTCGAGCGCACTAGCTGATGTCCCATCCACCCAACCCGCTGGCCCCCGAGAGGCGTTCAAGGAATATCTGCAGGATCTCTCGCAAGGCAAACCCGACCCACTCCCCGACCTTTGCGTTGCAAGACAGGATGATTCCCGCTCCGTCGTTCGGGACTTTCAATCCATCGCGACGGCCATTGGTCATCTCCGGGCCGCGTCGGCGAAAAAATTTGGCCCTGATTCCATCGATATGGTCATGCCCCAAATGGCCGGCCCTGACAGCGTCGACGGCATGACAGAAACCGACAAGAATGATACGGCTCTGCTCAGCGGCGCCGAAGCCGGCTCGGTCCAGATGATTAATTCCGACGGACATTGGAAACTGGATATGGACTGGCTTCGCCATAACCCGGATTTTCCAGCGTCGGGGGATTATTTCAAGCTGCTGGCACAGGCGATTCAGCGCACCGCGGATGACATCGACAGCGGAAGGCTTGATTCGCCGCAGGCCGCCATTGAGGCGCTGCGAGCGCGACAGGATGGCATTCCCGACAGTTCCCCAGCCACGCAGCCCACGACGCAGCCATGACATGGCACAGACCAAGCAGCAAATCCAATCGCTGTTAGCCGATGCCGGCGCCTCGCCGCGTCACCGTCTCGGCCAGAATTTCATGATCGATGCGAATCTCGTTCGCATCGTTGCCGAAGCCGGAATGATCGCACCCGGTGATTTGGTCATCGAAGTCGGCCCCGGCACCGGCACACTAACCGACGAACTCGTGCGGCATGCCGATGTCCTGGTTGTGGAAATCGATCACGCACTGGCGGAATTGCTCCGGAGCCGTTTTTCCGAATCGAAAAATTTTGAGTTGATTGAAGGCGATGCTCTTGCCGCCAAGCACACGCTCGATGGACGCCTTCTCGATTCAATCCGNNGGACCGTTCGTCTCGTATCGAACCTTCCCTATAACATCGCTTCGCCGCTGCTGATTGAATTGCTGATCGCCGGTGTAGATGTGCTGGCCTGTACGATTCAGAAAGAGGTTGCCGACCGTCTGCGCGCTGCGCCGAATTCATCCGAATACGGCACGCTCTCGATCATGATTCAACTTCTTTCAAGAGTGGAAATGCTGCGAACACTCCCCCCACAGGCGTTTTGGCCGAGGCCGAAGATTGATTCAGCCCTGGTTCGCCTTACACGCGATGATCGGTTGGGAAACCGCGCGGAAGAGTTGAGCAACTTTGTCCGGCGCGTTTTTTCCNNTGAAAAACCCTTCGCAATGCCGTCGCCCTCGCCAGCGACGATCCGGAGAACCTGCTCGCCTCTGTCGGCATCAACCCCAAAGACCGTCCTGAATCTGTTTCACCAGAAAACTTTTTGCGGCTGTTTGATTCCGCGACGAAGAACAAACACCCCTGAAAATCAGAAACACACCGATAAATTAAACCGGTGTGCTTCTATTTGAGTTCAACTAAATTTTCAGCTCGTCAATTTGCCGAGGCCTGCCGGGCCAGCAAACTTGGCGGAAGGATGCTTGCCATGACGGATGTATTCACCTTCGCTTCATCCACGGCAAGCGCATCCGTCGGATCGATCACGCGCAGGCTCAACTGCGGATCATCGGTGGCTGGACCATTCACGCCGACAAACTGGCCCATCAAACCAGTGATCTTTGGATCGCTGGTTCGGACATAAATCTCGGTCCTGCCGGTGGCCGGATCAACCAGGCGATACAGTGTTCCGCCGCCCACCTGCAAGCTCGATGGCTGAAGCTGCCCGACGGCCACGAAGACCTGAATCTGATTCTGTTTCAATCGCTCCGCGAGTTCCTGTTGCTCAGCCTGAAGTGCCAGCTGCCGGGCTTTGTCCAGCTTTTCCAGCCGCCGAATTTCGACGAGCTTTGCCTTGTTATCCAAACGCGCCTTCAATGTTGCGAGGCGGATATTGACCACATTCTTGAGTTCGTCGGAGAGGGTTTCGCTGCTGGCGATCGTTTGATACTTGCCCATCAACTCATCGATCGGCTGGGAATCAAGTGGCTGTTTGCTGATCTGGGTAAATGTCGCTTCGTCTTGAGCGAATAATTCCTCCGCGCTCGGTGGCGGAAGAACTGCGGCGACCATTTGGGCCGGCTGCGTCGAGGGCACCGCCGCGACGGATGATGGATTTGTCGTCGGCGATGCCGCCACCTGCTGTGATGGGGCGGTGGTCGGCGTTTGGGTCACAATTGCTCCCGATTCCGCAATCGACGAGCCGCTCGCATTTAGCGACGGCTTTTGATTGTCCGCCGCGACCGACTCATGTTTCGATACTGTTAAATTGGGCGTGGCATTGGTAGGAGTCGCCGTGTCGGCAAGCGCCGGGCGTGCGACCGTTACATACTGCTTATTGATATATAGATACGCTCCGGCGGGAGACTTGATCTTCAGATATTCATCTTCCTTGCCGATGATCCGCACTTCGTCGCCGCTGTTCAGGCGAGTCTGGACGGTGGTTTTCATCGCATTAACAAGGCTGCCCGCGCGAATATTGACGTCGTTGCGATTGATCTTGCCGGTGGTCCCGTCAGCGCTACGGTCGACGAAGACCGCGCCGACATATGAGAAGCTGTTGTCCGGCGGGAGAATCTTCAACCAGTCGAACTTGATGCCGACAACGGTGATCGCCACACCCTTGGCCAGCGTCTGTGTGGGATAATATCCTTCGCCCGGCCCGCTGCGAACGTATACCGAATCAACGTTAACAATCCCGTCAATTTGGTACTTGGAATTCGCGACATCCGGCTGCGGAACAGCATCCTGGGCCAGCGCCCCCGCAGCGGGAACGATCGACAACGTCAATGATAAGAGAAGAGATCGGAAAGACATTGCGGCACCTCCATGTGCGTGTGGGCAGTCCATTAACCGAACGCTCAATCGTCCGGTAGAGTTTTCTTGCTGCTAGAGAATATCGTCCTTCGCGCAAAAGTAAAGGGGCGACGACGCAGATACTGCGCGGGTGTGGTCATTTTCTGCGCGAGCGAGGTCATTGCGGGCTGGGACGATTTTTTCTATTCTTGGCTCGCGATCGTTCGCCGGCCTCTTGGCGGAATTGGCAGACGCGTTGGACTCAAAATCCAATGCCCGAAAGGGCGTATCGGTTCGACTCCGATAGAGGCCATCCCCTGTTTTGCACCGTTTCGCAAAGCGAAGAATCACTCGGAAAATCCGAGTGATTTTCGTTTGAGTGTGGGACAGGTTGCGAGGCATTTCCACCCGTTTCGTGCGGTTGCTGTGCCAGCATTCTGTGCCGCGCTGTCTTGATCGGCTACGGATGTAGCTGCTGCCCGGTCGAAATGCGCCTGGGTGACTTGCGGGTAGTGGGTTTGGGCAACCGCCTGGGTATTTTCCAGCCAAGCGCAGACGACATGAGCCGGAAATGTCTCGGCGAGCTCGATCTGCCGGCTGGACCGCAGGTTGTGGAAAAGCTTCGGCCATGGTGGTGATGACGTAGAAGAGGCCGTCGTGATAGCGGATGGCGGGGGCGAAGATTCCGCGGGAGACGTCGGCGGGACGCATGGAACTGA
>PMAK01000289.1 GCA_003153655.1 Phycisphaerales bacterium | reverse complement strand
GCGTGGACGCCGACGCTGCGCCAAATCAACGCGAGATTCCATGACCGAACGGGAAATCACCGTGGATTGTGCGCCTCAAGGGCGTCATTCCCATCACTACAATCGCCGGGCCGAACGGGATTGGGGACAGCCACCTATTTCCTTTTCCCGCCAGCCCGGTCCTTACTTTTCTTCCGCGGCCTTCCGATTGGCAATGGGCGAAGTCGCCGGCCGACGGTGTGTTCAAGTTTACTTATCAATCGATCGGTGGCCAACGGGCGGCCGCTGTGATAGCCACGCCGCAAACGC
The DNA here is from genome assembly GCA_003153655.1 of Phycisphaerales bacterium. GTDB lineage: Bacteria > Planctomycetota > Phycisphaerae > Tepidisphaerales > Tepidisphaeraceae > PALSA-1353. The sequence goes on along the minus strand of PMAK01000289.1, from coordinate 9,772 downwards.
GATAGATCTTCGGGTGGGAGATCCAGCGACAGCTCTCGTTCCCAATCGAGGCCGGACGTCAGGTTCTTCCAGCGCCCCGCGTCGAGGAGGCCCGTTCCATCCTTTTGGCCGCAGTGGGCGGCGGCGCTGGACCAGGGATATTTGGCCGCGAGGCGGCAGATGGCGGCGCGGATGGGGTTGCGCTCGATGTATCGCATCGCCAGCAGGCAATGCGCATCGTCCATGGCATTGGAGTAAAAGCGATTTTGCCAGAGATGGCCGCTGCGTCCGTGCAGGCGGTTGATGTGCTGCGCGTAAATCCAATGTGTTCGGCCGATCGCCCTGGCGAGGGAATCGGCTCGTCGCGGGACGGCGATGAGATGGACGTGATTGTTCATCAGGCAGTAGCCGAGGATGGAGACGCCGTGGCGGGCGCATTGGTGGGCGAGGAATTGCAGGTAGGCGCGGCGGTCGTCATCGACGAAGAAGACGTCCTGGCGATTGTTGCCCCGTTGCGTGAGATGATGTGGAAGACCGGGGATGACGACTCGGGCTGATCGGGCCATAGGGCTATTGTGGCCCACGACGGTAGAAATGGCAAGGGAAATGGGTGACTGTCCCTAGTTTGTGGTTACCGGTGATCTTTCACTAAGCTTCGTAATGTGCGAAGGTGGGCTGGCGATGCGATATCGGATATTATTTGCCGCGGGAGCTTTGCGAGAATTAGAGAGGCTGTCGCCTGATGTGTCGCGGCGAATTACTTCGAAGATTCAGCGCCTTGGTGATGGCTTAGTGGGAAATGTTAAACGGCTGACCAACTATACGCCGGAATATCGGTTGCGCGTTGGGGATTGGCGTGTGCTATTTGACGTTGATGGAGACCGGGTTGTCATTCAGCATGTGAGCCATCGATCCGAGGCGTATGATTGATGGAGGTGCGTGATGGTGTTGAATTTGAAGCCAGAGTTTCTGAAAAAGAATGGCAAGGAATTCGTCGTGCTTACGACCGAGGAGTTTGAGCGTGTCACGGAAGCACTGGAGGATGCGCAGGATCTTCGCATTCTGCGCGATGCGCGGCGACGAAATGCCAGTTTGCCGACGTACAGTTTGGCGGAGGTCAAAAGCAGATTGAAGTTGACCCGCAAGCGCAAGAAAGCTTCAAAATGAAAACCGCTGCGTGCCACTTCTGTTCTTGAACTTTTGCGCTAGCAAAGGACCACACGGATGTATCGTCCCAAGCGTTGGCAGATTAATCCGGCGCAGCCTGCTGCTGCGGAGCTTGCGGCGCGGTTGAAGACTTCGCCGCTGATTGCGCAGATTCTCTTGAATCGGGGGATATCGAACTACGACGATGCGCAGGCTTTTTTGAAGCCTAGCTTGCTGATGCTGGCTGATCCTTCGCTTATTCCTGGGTTATCTGCGGCGGCGGCGCGTGTCGCCAAGGCTATTCGTGATCGTGAGAAGATTGTCATCTACGGGGATTACGATGTGGATGGGATTACCGCGACCAGCATTCTCTGGCATGCGATTACGCTGCTGGGGGGAAGCGTGGCTACTTATATTCCGCATCGGATTGATGAGGGGTATGGACTGAATCCGGAGGCGATTGGGCAGATTATTGATGAGGGGGCGCGGCTGATCGTTACCGTGGACTGCGGGATTACGGCGATGGAGCCGGTGAAGGTTGCGCGCGAGCGCGGGGTGGATTTGATTGTTACGGATCATCATGACTGGCATGGGGAGCCGCCCTTGCTGCCGGATTGTTTTGGGGTTGTGCATCCGCGATTGCCCGGGACGAAATATCCGAATGGGAATTTGTGCGGGGCGGGCGTGGCGTTCAAGCTGGCTTGGGCGATTGGTCAGAATATCAGTGGCGCGGCGCGTGTTAGTGAATCGTTTCGTGAGTTTCTTGTGGAGGCGACGGCGCTGGCGGCATTGGGGACGATTGCGGATGTTGTGCCGCTGGTGGGGGAGAATCGGGTGCTGGCTCATTTCGGGCTTGGGGGGCTTCAGCAGAGCAAACTGACCGGGATTCGGGCGCTGATCGAATCAGCGAATCTGACCGGGAAGAACCTGGATAGTTATCACGTTGGGTTTCTTCTGGCGCCGCGATTGAACGCGTGCGGGCGTTTGGGGCATGCGAATCTTGCTGTTGAGATGATGACGACCGCGAGCGAGGAGCGGGCGAAGGAGATCGCGGTTTATCTGGAAGGGCAGAACCAGGACCGGCAGGGAGTTGAAAAATTGATTCTTGAGCAGGCACTGGCGCAGGTTGAATCGAATGGGTGGGGAGATAATCGGAATCGCGCGCTGGTTTTGGCGGCGGAGGGTTGGCATGCGGGGGTGATTGGGATTGTGGCGTCGCGGATTGTTGAGCGGTTTTGCAGGCCGGTGGTGATGATCTCGCTGAACGGTGATTCGGGACAGGGGAGTGCGCGGTCGATCGCGGGGTTTCATCTGGCTCATGCGATGGAGAGTTGTTCTTCGCATCTTGTCTCGTATGGCGGGCATGAGATGGCGGCGGGGTTGAAGATACAGGCGGATCGGGTGGAGGATTTTCGGCGGGCGTTTTGCGAAATTGCGGCCGGCAATGTGACGGACGAGATGCTGGTGCCGCAGTTGCGATTGGAATCGACGGCGGATTTGTCACAGATCACGGCGCCGCTGGTGAAGGAGTTGCAGCGATTGGCGCCGTTTGGGCATGGGAATCGCAAGCCGCTGCTTTGCATTGATGCGGCGACGGTTGCGACGCCGCCGCGGCGGGTGGGGAAGACGGGGGATCATTTGCAACTGACGGTGAAGCAGGATCGGCAGATGATTCGGTGCATCGCGTTTCAATGCGGGGATTTGATTGATCGGCTATCTCCTAACACGGCGGTGCGTCTTGCGGTTGAGCCATGCATTAACGAATTCAACGGGCGGAGCAGCGTGGAACTGGAAGTGAAGGATTTTCAGTTCGCGGGCGGGTGATGTTTTGCGGCGCGGGTGAGATGGAAAGTTTGGGGCGGCCAACTAATATGAAAAACGCATGAGCATGGCTGCGACGACTCAGGATTTGATTCGGGAAAAACCCAGCCGTATTGGCGTCGGAATTCGATTTGAATGGGTGATTGCGCTTTTGCTCACCGCGGCGGCGCTGGTTTATCACATCCGATATTTTTTGTGTGCAGGCGGCCTTTGGCGCGATGAGATCACCAGCGTGGGGTTGGCGAATTCTCGCTCGTTTGCGGATGCGTTCGCGAACATGAACAACGATTCGTTTCCGGTCTTGTGGGTGATCGTGCTGCGGGTTTGGCAGCGCAGCGGGATTGGATCGAGCGATTTGGGGATGCGGCTGCTCGGTCTATTGACGGGGGTGGGCATTCTGGCGGCGCTGTGGCGGAACGCGAGACGCTTTGGACTCAGCACGCCGATTGTTTCAATCGCGCTGCTGAGCTTTACCAGCGCCGTGATTTGTTATGGGGATTCGATTCGCGCGTACGGGCTGGGGATGCTTCTGGGTTTGTGCACGATCGGCGTGATTTGGGATCTGGGGCAGGCGCCGACGCGAGGGCGGTTTGCGATCGCATTGATCGTGGCGCTGATGAGCGTCCACATGCTGTTTTACAATTGCATCCTGCTGCTGGCGGCGTGCTGCGGCGCGGCGGCGGTCACGCTTCCAAAGCGACAATGGAATCGGACGGCGCTGATTTTTCTCATCGGTTTTATCTGCGCGATCTCCATGTTTATTTACGTACCGATGATTCAGCGCACGCGCGACGTGAAGATGTTTCAGATTCCGCTGGATGTCTGGCGGCTGGTGGCACGGCTTCGGGAATCGGTTCAATTCACAACTGAAGGAAATGTCGCTCCGGGTCATTACGACGTGGTGTGGGGCGCGGTCACCGTGGGTGGGATTCTGGTTGCGCTGGGAGCGTGGAGCGTGAGAGCGCTGCGAACCGCTCCGCAGCGGCGGCGCGATTCCGTGATGTTCTGCGCGGCCTGTTTGTTTGTGGGCGCTGGAGCGTACTGGACATTTCTTGAAACGCTCCATTATCCAATGGAGCCATGGTATTTTTTGGCGGCGATGGCGATGTTTGCCACTTGTCTGGATGGGCTGTTCGGGGCGATCAGGGCGTCGGGCTTTCGGGTGATGCTTGCGGTCTGCGCGGTTGCTTTTGCGGCGAACTCGGCGGTCCCTCTTTGGAAGAATGTCGGGATTCGGCGAACCAATATGGACATCATCGCCGCGCAACTGCAAACGATGGCGACCATCGGAGATGAGATTGTGATCGACCCGTGGGATGACGCTGTCACGTTCAACCGGTATTACCACGGGGACGTGAAATGGACGACGCTGCCGGAGGTTTCGTTCTTTGAATACAACAAGTTTGATCAGTTGATGAAATATATGACGGACCGGCATGTGGCGGATCCGCTGAATGGCAAGTTGTCTGAGGTGCTGCGAGCGGGGCATCGCGTGTGGGTCGTCAGCACGGTTGATTTTCCGGTTGCGGCGATTGCTTCGCCGCATTACCAGGATGCGCCTGATCCGCTTTGGGGGTGGCGGCTTTGGGAGTATCAATTCACATGGGATAATCAGGTTCTTTATTATCTGAAATCGAATTCGAAGAGCGTCAGCGTCGTGCCGGTTGCGAACGACCGGCCGATTAACCATGACGAAGTCTCTCAGCTTTTCCGCGTGGAGGGGTGGCACGATGGCTCGGCACCCGCTGCGGCGAATTGAACGACATGACAGCGGTGAACGCTCAAGAATTGATCGAGAAGAATCGCGGCGGCGTTCGATTTGAATGGGCGATTGCGATCTTGCTGACCGCGGGGGCGATTGTTTTTCACATCCGGTACTTTCTCAATGCCGGGGGACTTTGGCGCGATGAGATCACGAGCGTGAATCTTGCGAGCGCCCATTCGCTGTCGTACGCGGCGGCGAATATGCATAACGATTCGTTTCCGATCCTCTGGCTTTGCGTGGTTCGGTTGTGGGTGAAAAGCGGGATAGGCGCGAGCGATTCAGGAATGCGCGTTCTCGGCCTGCTGGCAGGGGTCGCGATTCTGGCAGCGCTGTGGCGGAACGCGAGACGATTTGGGGTGCGTACGCCGGTTATTTCAATCGCGATGCTGACGTCCACCAGCGCGGTGATCTGTTTTGGGGATTCGATTCGGGCGTATGGGCTGGGGATGTTCTTGGGATTGTGTGCCATCGGCGTGATCTGGGATTTGGCGCAGAGGCCAACGCGGGGGCGATTTGCGATCGCGCTTGCCGTGGCGCTACTGAGCGTTCACATGCTGTTTTACAATTGTATTCTGCTGCTGGCGGCCTGCTGCGGGGCGGCGGCGGTGGCGATTTTGAAGGGGCAAATCAGGCGAGCGATGGTTGTGCTGTCGGTGGGTTTTATCTGCGCGATATCGATGCTGGCTTATGTGCCGATGATCCGGCACACGCGCGGCGAGAAGATGTTTCAGATCAATCTGGACTTTGCATGGCTTTGGAGGCGGCTTCGGGAATCGTTGCTGTTCGCGGCGGATGGAGGCGTTGGCCGCGGGCATAACGATGTTGTTTGGGGCGTTGTGATTGCAGCTGCGATACTGGCGGCTTTGGGCGTTTTGAAATCTGCTTCGCAGCGGCGGCGAGATGCTGTTCTGTTTTGCGCGACGTGTCTTGCCGTGGGAATTTTGGCGTATTGGGGTTTTCTGAAAGCGCTGCGGTATTCGATGCAGCCCTGGTATTTTCTGGGGGCGATGGCGATGGTGGCCACTTGTGTTGATGGGCTGTTTTTTGCGGTCAAATGGGCGCCGTTTCGGTTGGTGCTGGGTGTGTGCGCGCTGGGGTTTTCGATCTACTCCGGGGTGTACGTCTGGAGGAATGTTGGCGTGCGGCGGACGAATGCGGACATTGTGGCGACGGAAGTGGAAAAACTTGCGGTGAAGGGGGATGTGATTGTGATCGCCCCCTGGTACATGGGTGTTTCGTTCGAGCGGTATTATCACGGAGAGGCCGAGTGCGTTACGATCCCGCCGGTCTCTTTTCTGGAATATCAGGAATACGATTTGCTTGCGAAATACATGACGGATCGGCGGGCGATGGATCCCGTCATCAGAAAATTGTCTGCGGTATTGAGAGGCGGACATCGCGTTTGGGTGGTGAGCAATGAGACTTTGATTGATAACCCGCCGACGAACTTTTTTCAGCGCAGGCCTGACCCGGAAACCGGTTGGCATTCGGCGGATTATGAATCGAGTTGGGATCATCAGGTCTTGTATGCATTGCGGCAGAATTCGAAATTGTTTTTGACGATGGAGGTGCCGAGGGATCGGCCGGTGAGCGATTATGAATTGCTTTGGCTCTGCAAAGCGGAGGGTTGGCGGGAGACTTCATCGTCCGGGAGCCGGCTCGGGAGTTGGCCGAAATGAAATTGCTGAAAAAGAGCATTTTTATGTGGATGAACGGCAAGGAATCGCATAAGGATATTCATGCAGGACCGAGCTTATCACCACTTCAACGGTTGGAGAATTCGATGCGAAAAATGACGGCTTCCGTGGCGACGATGGCAATGCTCCTAATGTGGCTGGCGCGACTGGGGCCCGCGCTAGCGGGGGATTCGCCGGCGGCGGATGCGTCGGGATCGTGGAAGTGGACGATCCAAACGCCGGATGGAAATTCGATTGATATGTCCGCGAAGTTTAAGCAGGACGGGGAGAAGTTGACCGGCGTTTTTCTTGATGGGTTTGATCAGAAGTCGTTCGACATCAAAGATGGCAAGGTGAAGGATGGGGAGGTTTCGTTCACGGTCACCCGGCCATTCAATGACGATACGATCACGGTGAATTATGACGGCAAACTCAGCGGCGACACGATCAAAGGAACGCTGGAAGTGAAATTTGGGGACCAGGACCCGATGAAGAACGCTTGGGAGGCGAAGCGCGGGGCGGATGTGTCAACGACTGAGCCGGCGACGCAGCCTTGAGGAATGTCATTGGTCATTTGTCACTTGTTTCGTGCGAGACGGAATCGATACGGTTTGAGTGACAAATGACGAGGCGGCGTTGCCTCTTGCGAAAAGGTCTTGGCATGGCAAAATGTTGGGGAGGCTGGTTTTTACGAATTCACTTTTCCCCGCGAGGAGGTTCTCTTGAAGAAGATTTTCGGGCTGATGTTGTCGCTGACGATGGCCGCGCTGCTTTGCGCGCAATCGCCGGCTCGCGCGGACAGTCCCGTCGCGCCGTTTGTGGATTCGCAGACCAACGGTGTGATCTATGTTGACACTTCAAGCGTCGATATGGATCAGATAGACGCCTGGCAGCAGAAGGCGATGGCGTCGGCCAACATCAGCGATCCGGCGCAAAAAGCACGCGCGGAAAAGCAAGCGCAGTTGCAGATCGCCAAGACGAAAAAATGGATCGCCGACTTCAAGGGTGCGGGTGGGAAAGATTTGTATGTTGTCGTTTCGCTGGCCGGGCTGATGGCGGGNNAATTGTTCCGTTGAACGGCGCGAATCCGGATGGGCTGGCTAAGATTTTTAATCCGCGTGGAAACCCTCCGGCGGCGGACCCGAATGATCCGAACGCCGCGCAGATGCAGAGAATGCAGCCGACGACGGCGGTGGTGGGGACATCGATGGTTTTCTCGACCGGCGCGGGGGTGGAGAAACTGAAGACTGCATCGACCGAGCCGCGGCCTGACCTTACCGATGCGCTGTCGGCGGGCGGCAACGCCGCGTTGCGGCTGGTGTTTGTGCCCTCGTCGCTCAAAAACAATCCATTCATCGCGGCGATGCTGAATGGGCGCGGTCCCGGGGGCGCGCAGCCTCCATTTGCCGATCCTCAGTGGGATGCCGTTACCTGGATGTCGATCTCGGTTTCGACGCCGCCCAAGGCATCGGGTAATTGCACGATTCAGTGCAAGGATGCTGATTCGGCTACCGCGATGTCGAATCTGATCATCCAGAAGATTCAAACCGGCAAGACCGATGCGACGCAGCGTGGGAATATCAGCCCGGAAGATTATGACAAGCTTTCGGTTGCGATGAAGCCGAAAGTGGATGGCTCGCAGGTGGTTATCGCGATCGATCAGGACACGATGGACAACGTGATCGGGCCCATGATGTTCAAGGCTACACAGCATAATCAGCATACGGAAACTACCACTCCGCAGCAGGCGGCGCCGCCGGATAATAACGGGATGTGACCAATCCCATGCATGTAATTCATTGAATCGGGCATCTCAGTGGTGCCCGATTCTTTTTTTGTGGACGTGCGTTGGGGACCACCCCCGATCAAAATCTTCTTCATTTTACGAATGGGTTTCCCCCGCCGATAGTATTACAATCAAACAACAATGGAGAACCGCTATGTCCCTTAAATCATTGATCGCGACGGGAACCAAACTCTGGCTGGACTCTATCGAACCCGACTTGGTTCGGCGTAATCGGGCTTTGGGCGCTACGGGCGCAACATCGAATCCGATCATCATCTCGGACATTCTTAAATCGGGGTCACAGGATGATGCGATGACGTCGCTGATGGATCGGAACCCGGACGATGAATCACTGGCGTGGGCGATGACCGACAAGCTGGTTTCCGATGCCATGTCGGTCTTCCGTCCGGTGTGGGACCAGACGCGCGGCAATGACGGTTACGTGAGCTTTGAACTGGATCCGCTGCTGGAAGATATCCAGCTGGCACCGAAGTCGATCGCGGAGCGGACGCGGCGATATGTCGAGCTGGGCAAGAAATGGGCCAAAGGGCACAAGAACCGGATGATCAAGGTGCCGGCCACGGCAGCGGGCCTGGATGCGCTGGAAGAGCTGGCCGCCGCCGATATCACGCTTAACGTGACGCTGATTTTCTCGGAGCGGCAATACAAGATCGCGCGGGATAATGTTTGGCGCGGGGCGCAGCGTCGCAAGACGGGGCTTGCGGGTTTCAAGAGCGTTTACAGCATCTTTGTCAGCCGCGTGGATGTTTATACTGAGAAGAACGTTCCCACGCTGTCATCAGGTGCGCAGGGGCAAGTGGGCATCGTGAATGCCAAGCGTTTGTGGCAACTGAATCAGCAGTTCTGGAACGACAAGCATTTGCCGTTGCAGCAGGAAATTATCTTCGCCAGCACGGGGACGAAGAAGCCTTCTGATCCGGCGGACAAATACGTGGAAGCGCTGGCGGGCAGCGACATTCAGACGAATCCGCCGGCGACGAACGATGCGGTGGAGAAGCTGAATAAGACGTATAGCCGCCGTGTGGATCAGATGCCGGCGAAGGCGGTGCTGGACGAGATCACGGCGAAGGTGGATCAACAGAAGATGGAAGACACGCTGATGGCAGAGGGAGCGGCAAAGTTTGCCGACCCGTTCAAGGCGCTACTGAAGCAGATCAAGGAAAAGCGATCGCTGTTAGCGGCGGCGAAATGAGCGGATCGTCGTCGGGGAAGGCGCGGCCCTTGGCGATCGTTGCCGCGGCGATGGATGATGATCTTCGTGCCGCGGCGCTGTCCGCACGCAGTCTTGGCTTTGCCGCATTGCAGCTTGATGTTCGGCTTGGGGAGCTTGATTTAACGCAATTGTCGCAGAGCGGCCGGCGCGAGGTGCGGTCTGTTTTGCGATCTCGGGATCTAANNGATCTGGATTTGGCGGGTTTGCGGTTTGATTTAGACAGCAAGGGTTTGGGGCCTGGCGCTGACATTGATGCTGCCCTGGACCGCGTTGAGAATATCCTCCAAGCGGCAGCGGGGCTGGAATGTTCGCTGGTTTGTGTTGATCTTGGACCTCTTCCCGCCCCACCGCCGGATGAAAAGTCC
>PMAK01000180.1 GCA_003153655.1 Phycisphaerales bacterium | reverse complement strand
GGGATTGGCTACGTCCCCTTTAATCCAATCCCCTTTAATCCAATCAACAGCAAGCCGCAGGACAGGCCGGATCACGCGATGCGGCTCATCGTCATAGAGGCCCAACCGCACGAAAAGCGTGGCGGACGGCGCGGCAAGACCGCCGGTCCCGGCAACAAGGGCACGATCGTCATCGCCACCAACCTGCTGGACGTGCCGGCCGAGATCATCGCGTTGATCTATCAATATCGCTGGGCCATCGAGGTCTTCTTCCGATTCTTCAAACAGATGCTGGGTTGCCGGCATTTAATCAGCCACAAGGCCCAGGGAATCGAAATTCAGGTCTACTGCGCGATCATCGCCTGCATGCTGATCAACCTGTGGACGGGCAAGCGGCCGAACAAGGCGACGGTGACGATGCTGGCCTGGTATCTGATGGGCGTGGCCACCGAGGCCGAGGTGATGGCCCACATTAACCGGCCGGACAACACGGGCATCAAGCTGAGGGCCAAGGAAGAGTTGTGGAAAAAATGGGGGGGCTGATTCAGACGACCGTCTCGCCCGGGACGCGTTGGCCTTGTCGCTGCGAGCCATTCACCCAAAACAACTCGCCGGAACCCGCTGGGGCGGCCCCGCGACCACCGTCCGCCTCGCCATCGCCCCGTGATTCACCGCAATGCAATCGCCGGGCCGAGCCGGATTGGTGGCATCCATCAATATTGACGATTCCGGTTCGTTCCGGTAGTTTTTTTGCTCATGCCACGCACAGCGCGCGCCGCCATGGGCGGGGTGATCTATCATGTCCTCAATCGCGGCAACGGCCGCAGGGGTATTTTCCGCAAGCCGCCGGATTATCAGGCGTTCGTCCAACTCCTCCTCGACGCCAAGAACAAGGCCCCCATCGAGTTGTTCGGTTTTTGTCTCATGCCCGACCATTGGCATTTGATCCTTCGTCCCGCCGGCAATGGCGATCTGGCCGCTTATCTCTCCTGGGTCAGCAACACCCACGTCAAGCGATATCGTGCCCATTACCGCCATACCAGCGGCCATCTTTACCAGGGCCGCTACAAAAGTTTTGCCGTCGAACAGGACGATTATCTGCTGACGCTCTTGCGATATGTCGAGGCCAATCCGGTGCGCGGCAAAACTCCGCTGGTGGCCAAGGCACAGGATTGGGCCTGGTCGAGTTTAGGTTGTGACAGGAAGTTGGCGACGCAGTTGCTCAGCTCCTGGCCGGTGGATCGGCCGAGGAATTGGATGTCGCGGGTCAATCAGCCGCTCGAGCCGCCGCGTCGCATTGCCACGAGCATGGAGCGTTGCCGGCCATTGGGCGGCGATGCCTGGACCCGCACGATGGCCGTGAAGATGGGCATTTCATATACTCTCAATCCGCGTGGAAGACCGAAAATCAAGGTGGATAAGGGATAATTGGTGGATGTCACCTTTTTGGATACACGCCATCACGCGCGTCTGACAAATGAAATGTGCTTCGGGGTCGGTTCCGGATGACAAAAATTATGGAAACCAAGAATCCCGTTAGCCCCCATCGCGAACGACATCGAAGCCATCACATCGGTTGGCTGCGCGCGGCGGTTTTGGGAGCGAATGACGGAGCAATTTCGACAGCTAGCTTGGTGGTGGGCGTTGCGGCTGCTAAGGCCAGCGGGCAAAGCATACTGGTCGCAGGTCTTGCCGGCTTGGCGGCTGGAGCCATGGCAATGGCAGCGGGCGAGTACGTTTCGGTAAGTTCTCAGGCCGACACAGAGAAGGCAGACCTGGCATTAGAGCGGCGAGAGTTGTCCGATGATGTGGAGCTGGAACGGAAAGAACTTGCTGAAATTTACGTTGCTCGAGGGCTTACCTCTGATCTAGCCGCCCAAGTCGCCGCTCAACTGATGGAGCATGATGCGTTGGGCGCGCACGCCCGCGATGAATTAGGAATAACCGAGGAAAAGGCGGCACATCCCGTTCAGGCAGCTTTGGCCTCGGCGGCAAGTTTCACCATCGGTGCCACAGTGCCGCTGCTGGTGGTCTGCTTGTTTCCGGTCGCCTACGCAATACCTGGCGTGTTCGGTGCGACACTTTGCGAACTTACGGTCCTCGGGGCAGTGGCAGCAAAAGTCGGCGGTGCGCCAGCTTGGATCGGCGCGACGCGTGTTGCGTTCTGGGGCGCCCTCGCAATGGCTGTCACGGCAGGGGTGGGAGTTCTTTTCCACCTTGCGGCGTAATCGGCGGCTGCGATGCGGCCCTCTAAACTCCAGGCGGCGCCCGCGAAGTGGAGGACGAAGACATAAAAGGCGCCAAACAGGAGCTTGGGAGTCAGGGCGAGCGACTCGCCAACAGTGCTTTATTGGCGTTGCGGTCTGACGATTTCCACCGAACAATGCGCGTGGGACGCTACGACCGTGGAAACACTGCCGAGCAGGATTCGCTCCAGTCCGTTCAGCCCTCTCGCTCCGACGAATATACAGTCGGCAGCCCATTTTTCGGCTTCCGCGAGCAGCACTTGGCTGGGCTTGCCGGCGAGCACTTGAGGAGTCGCCAGCAGGCCCGATTTTGTTAATTCATGCACGGCCTCGTGAATCGTCGTGGATAGCTGACTGCGCCATTTTTCCTCGATGGGCATTGGAACCGCTTCGGCCGTCACCGTGAGTGGATTGGCGCGCAACGATTCGCAGTCCATTACGCCCACGACGCGTACTTCGGTGCCGGGGGGCCAATTTCTTGTGGCGATGGCCTGTAGCGCCGCCATGGCGCCGGTCGATCCATCGATTCCGATCAACAAGCGGACCGATCGTTCCTGAGGATGCAGGCGGTGACGACTGATCCGCACCGAACCGGTTACGTGATGCAGCACCTTTTCCGATACACTTCCGAGCACCAGGCGGCTGAAGCCCGAGCGGCCGTGAGAGCCAACCACGATGAGGTCGGGTTTCCAGGCGTGGGCCTTTCTAATGATGGCCGATCCGGCTGCGTCAACCCAGGCTTCTGTATTGATGCGCCAACCGGGAAAATCCATTTGCAACCGGTCTACCGCCTGGGCGGCAAACGCCTGAGCTTCCCGCAATTGATGGTCGCTCGATGCTTCACTTTCCAGGTTCTCGGGGAAAAACATTCCAGCGGCAACCGCCGGCGCGCCATATGGTACCGCGATCTGCGCGGAGATTTCCGCCACTGACAGGATCAACACCTCCGCGACGGTCGGCAATCCCGCGCGTCGCAGGTTTACGATCGCGGCATCGGAGCACTCGGATCCGTCGTATGCAATAAGAATTTTCATGGCTGAACTCCAATCGAATTACGTCCGAACCAGGGGCGCCAAAGGCGCAGCGTCACTACCGCTGATTAATTCACTGGAACTTTCGTATCGAGAGCAGAGCGCCTCCCGGCCATCTCGCGCGTTCGGATTAGCGGGAGTACGCATTCCACCAATTCATCCAAGGACAGTTCCGCGGAATTGAGCGTCATGGTAAATGTCTCGGGCGCAATCACCTTGCCCGGCCAGTACCGGCGATAGAACTTGGCACGCCGTTGATCGATCTCAACGATTCGCGCAGCGGCTTCATGAAGTGAAATCTTTTCGCCCTCAGCGGTGTATTTGATGCGATGCTCCAGCGGCGCAACGAGCCGCAGATGAATTGCCGCCGGCATTCCTTCGGTGATAAAGCTACCGCCCTGTCCGACAATAATCGCGTGTCCCGCCGTTGCCAGAGCGCGAATCGTCATGGCCACTTGCTTATAAGCGCGAATTTCCATCATATCCGGCGGGTTCTGGCCGGCGATGAAGCCTTGCAACAGCTCGTCCAGCCAGTTGTGATGTCGATTCGGAATCATTTCGATGATCTCTTTGGCGATCCCATGCTCTGCCGAGACCTTTTCCACCAGTTCACTATCCCATGCGGACCAGTCATTTTGGCCGTCCTGGTTCAAGCGCGCGGCAAGCCTGTGCGAAAAGGAAATCGCACCAGCACCCGGCTGCCTACTAACGGTTACGAACACTCGCGTCTGTTGCTCCGTCGTCCTTCGTTCGGCTGGATGGTTCCAGGAATGAATTGCAGCTTTGAGAGTCTTCTCGGCCGTTTGAACATGCGTTACGGGCATATGGCAATATCGAGTTGACATGGTTACCTCGCTTTCGTCTATCCAATTATCCCTTCTCCATTAGCGAGGTAAATCGGCAGGTATCCGGTTTTTGAGCTAGGGGGATTCACCTACTCCGCCACCTCGAATACCACGAGCCTGTCGAGTTGATCGGTGTCCGAACATGCCCCTGTTTGGCAGCCCCAACGGTGGCCCACCCGACGTCTATTTGTTGATCGGAATAGGTCGTCGCAACGCGGGCCGGGGTCTGAGGCATAGGAAGTAGCCCCTAAGACTAAATGAGTGAACTCTCTGATAGAGCCAATTGGCCCGGTGGCCAATGATACCTATAAGGTTTAGCAAGGAGTTCTTATGGCAACCCGCAGGATTCGCGAATTCCTCGTTGGTAACAAAATCCAATACGGTTTGATCAATCACACTTGTGCGTACACGGCCCAGGAAGTTGCTGAATTCTCCCACGTTCCCGGCCGGTACATGGCTAAGGTGGTGGTCGTTTGGCTGGACGGCAAGTTGGCCATCGTAGTCGTGCCTGCGATCAAGGTTGTGGATTTGGTAAAGTTGCGGCGCGAGACCGGGGCTCTAGACGCACGGCTCGCGGAAGAAGCTGATTTCCGTGACCGATTCAGTGACTGCCAGGTCGGAACCGTCCCGCCATTTGGCAATCTCTACGGGCTGGATACGTTGTTGGATCGACAATTGACCAGCGGGGAACAGTTTGCCTTTAATGCAGGGACTCACCGGGACGTCATGGTAATTCGATATGCGGACTACAGCGGGTTGGTGAAGCCGCGGATCGTCGATGTGGCGACAGCAGCGGGCAATGCCGGGCATATCGCGGGATCGTCTCGATCTAAGAGCCGAACCCGTCGAGCGAGTTCCCGCACTCAATCCGCGGATGAGTTTCCGGAAATGGAGTCGGCCGTGCAGGCGGAATGTGGTTGTGCGATTATGCACCATATGGGCGCAGATTGAGGTCGGTCCGCGGCGTGAATCGACCCGGGCTCGGAAGGCCGGGCGCTACAACAATTCTTTCAGTTATGGAGGACTGACATGCGGCAAATTTACTGCAGCGAACGTGTCCAGCTTATCGAGGAAATACCAGAACTTCATTTGCAGAAGGGAACGGTAGGGACTGTTCGCCGGACCTGGCACTATCCGACGGTAGCTTATGAAGTGGAATTTGATACGGCCGAGCAGGATATCCAAGTCCTGTTGCTGGAGGACCAGGTCGTCACCCAGAATTCAGATTGATGGCAGTTGCGAGCTGAAATCTTGAAGGGGGCGTCGTTCGTTTGAACGGAGGATGCGACATGCTGGTCTTGACTAGAAGACAACGTGAATCGGTCGTTGTCGGAGATCCCGTCGGCAATATCGACCAGATGCTTAAAGTCACGGTCCTTGAAATTGGCGTGGGGAGGGTGCGATTAGGATTTGAGATTGCCGGCAGTGTTCCGGTCAATCGGATGGAAGTCTGGCAGCGGATTCACCTGGGTATTCCGCGCAAAGACGCTCGGACGAATCACGCGGCGCATGTCCTGCATTAGGTCGCTACGCGGAATATCCGCGTCATTTCGTCCGCGTCATACCTTGCCGCGGAGGGTACGGCTTCGGCAATGTCACCGAGGTTCCTCATAAATCTGCGGGTCTTCCAGATGGCCCACGGGCCGCACCATCGCCCGTCCCGTGGGCCAATGAAGCGCAAACAGTGCAAGGGATAGCAGGGCGGGAATCAGATTCGGCATGAACGAACCGGTGACAAGACAGCCGATCAGGCTGAAGATTCCTCCGAGCGCCAGCGCGAGCCCGACTGAAATCGTGGCGACAATATATTTATTTGGCGTAACCGGGCGCCCGAGCCAATAGTCCTTGAAGAGATGCCCGCGCCAGAAAAATGATCCGGGAACAATGAGGACGAGATACCCCATCGCCGCCCCAAACCATTTAGCGGCGTCGGCGTGCGGCCGAATGACTTGCCCCGTCGCCAGGCGCCAGATGAGCCATTGGAGGAACAGAAAGGGAATGACCAGCAGAAGCGCCCAGAATAGCCAGGACACTCGCAGCGCGGCCTTCACCGACAAGGGCGTGCGGGACGGCAGACCACGATTTGGCGATGTGATGTTGGTCATAAATCACCTTCCGTTCGGAATAGGTTGCAATCACTTTTCATTGTGAGTCAACGTGACTCAGCAGCCGGATCGCATTCTGCGGAGCCTGCTTTATGGGATGCGCAAAAACGTCCGGATGCCAAATGATCCTTTGGCCGGTCGCGGGACAAATGAAATCATGGGCTTTAAGGACCATGCAGGAACTCGACTCCTCAACGCAAAAATCATGGTGTCCCTTGCAAATTGGACAGGCCACATTTTTATACAGCAGCAACATGCCGACCTTCTTTCCCGTGCAACGATCGCAGTATCGCCCAGGTGTCCGGCCGTGAAAACCGGGGGATTACCCGGTTCTGGCGTAGGAGAATCTTCTTACATCGGATTGCATAAGACGCAGTTCCTGCCGCGTTCAAACGATCAGGCGGCAATCAAGCCTGTCAAAAGCAGCAATCCATAACCGGCAATCGCGGCGCCACTGAGCCGAATGAGCTGATGCGATGTGAAGCGCCGCGCCGCGAGGCCCAGACAGATTCCGACTGAATGCAATATCGCGGTCGCGGTGATGAAGCCCATCGCATAGTCCGCCGGCGAAGCGCCGGCGCGCATCTCAGCCACGTGGGCATACCCATGAAAGATCGCGAACAGTCCAACGAGAAACAGCGGGATCACGATCGACATTCTTTTTGCGGCAAGCGTGATCATCAATCCCAGCACCAGCACCGATGCGACAATACCCTGCTCCACCCATGGGACCACGACGCCAGCGAGATTCGCAAAACCTCCGGCTGTCATCAACGTCACAAAAGTCAGAGGCAGGATCCAGATTGCCCGCCTGCCGATCTGCACCGCCAGCAACCCGACGGCGATCATCGCCAGGATGTGGTCCGTCCCTGAAAATGGATGGGCAAATCCCGCGGTGAGGCCGCCATGTCCGGCGTGCCCTGGATGCGCCTCGGCGATCCGGGTCGCAAAAAGCACCGCCGCGCTCGCAACCGCGAGCCTGGATGAAATGGATTTCATATTTGTAATCTCCCTCTAAAGCGGTTTCTGGGAAATTGGGTTGGCTTGCCGATAATCTGTTTCAGCCGCTGCTCATCAAGCCAGCCGATCCATGCGTCGATTCCGTCGCCAGTGAATGCCGATAGTTCCATCAACTCAACGCTGGGGTTGAGCCGATGAATGTCCGCCTGAAATTGGGTCAGGTTGAATGGCACGTGTGGCAGCAGATCGGTCTTGTTCAGCAGCAGGAGCGACGATTCGCAGACGATATACGGATGCTTGGCCGCCTTGTCATCGCCGCCGGCCGTGCAGAACATGCCCACCTTCACGTCCTGGCCCAAATCAAACCCGACTGGGCAGATCAAATTTCCCACGTTCTCGATGAATAGCAGATCTAGATGGTCGACATCGATGCGCGACATGCCTTGCATGACGTGATGGGCTTCAAGGTGACAGCCCTTGCCCGTGTTGATCTGCACGACATGGTTGGTGAATCGCGCCATGCGGTCGNNTCGGCATCGCGCTGGGTCGTCAGATCGCCCACGATGACGCCCACGCGCAGCGCGGACGGAAGACGCCGCAGAGTCGCCTCGATCAAGGCGGTCTTGCCGCATCCCGGCGCGCCCATCAGATCGACGGCAAAGACGCCGGCCTTGTGCAATCGGCTGCGGTTCAGCGCGGCCATCTCGTCATTAAGCTTCAGGATGTTTTCGACAACGTGTACATGCATGATGGGCTCCTTTCTTCTTCGGCATCGTCTACTTCGATCGAAACCAGTCGCAATTCGTCTCCGCCAATCGGGCGCACCCGCGTTGAGCCGCAGGCGCATCGCTCGGCCAATTCCGGCTGTTGCCACAGTCGGCCGCAATCGGCGCACAGCATCTGCCAGGGAAGTAGGGTCAACCTGAGTGTCACGTCGCGTTGGCCCATGGCTTGCCAGGCGAGTTGCATGCACTGTGTGTCGATGCCGCGCATCGGGCCTGAGGTCATACGCACGGATCGCAATGTGCCGCCGCGGGGCACGCTCTTGCGGGCCAAATCCAAAATCGCCTCGGCAATCGACAGTTCATGCATGATGCCGCTCCGCGTCAGTGGCCTGTTTGACCGCATCGGTCACTTCCCTGACCAATTCTGGGATCGCGCGCCGCACGGGCTTGGACAGGCCCTCCTGGAATCCGAAATTCGCGCCGCCGACCGTAAAAAGGATGGCTGGTGGCGCGTGCCCGTAAAGTTCGCTCGTCATTTCCAGAAGATTTTCCGGGGACTGATGATGGCCGATCGTTTCACGTTCACTGTGGTGAGCCGCCAGGGTTCTCTTGTGAACCTGACCTGGGGGAATTTTCCAGTCTGCGTCGATGAAAATGGCCAGTCTGGATACGCTGAGCCGCTGCACCAATTCGGGCAGAAGCTGATGAACAGCAAGCACTTCGACCTTCCGCTCGGGCAGTTGATCACGGAGTGCCTCGGCCGCCGCGGGGCCGGCGCCGTCGTCGCCGCGCAATACATTGCCATAACCTATGACCAAAACGGGTGGGTCAGTTTCGATGGATTGCATGGATCACCTCGCCGCTTGAATTCACCAGTTCGATTTTGAGGGGCATTTTCCCAATGGCGTGGGTCGCGCAGGAAAGGCACGGGTCGTAGCAGCGGATGACCGCCTCGACGCGATTGAGCGCGCCTTCGGAAACTTTGTCGCCAGAGATGAAATGCTGGGCCGCTTGAAGGATGCCGCGGTTCATGGCCAGGTTGTTGTGACCGGTGGCGATGATCAGGTTGGNNCGCGGCGCTTCGGCGACGCCGACGCCTTCGCTTTGATTCGGCCGGGCGCGGGCGCGTACCTTGGTGTCGAGGATGTGGGGGTCATTCAAAATCCGCTGCATCATCTCGATGCCGAAGATGATCTCGATCAGCCGGGCGTGGTGATAATGGAAGGAACTCAACACGGCCCCGCGCTGAATCTCGCGGAATTCGGCCCATTCCTGATCGGCGATGGGCGTGCCGCAATGGTCTACCAGGTTGAGCCGCGCCAGCGGTCCAACCCGGTAGACGCCCTGGGGATAACCTAGCTTCTTGAAATAGGGGAACTTCATGAAGCTGAATGGCTCAACCGCCTCGTCGATCAGTTCCTGATAACGTTCCGGCGGGAATCTATCCACGACGATTTCGCCTTTTGAATCAACCACGCGCAGCAGGCCGTCGTAGTGTTCGAGGCCGCCGGATTCCGTGATCAAGCCCATGAAAAGCGTGGGGAAATTGGCGAAGGTTCGGGCCTCTTGGCTGAAGTTGGCGGCTACGCGCTTGTACCACTGGAGCGTGCGCTGCGCGATTTCCAGCGCTTCCGGCATCATGGCCAGCATTTTGTCGCGGTCTTGTGCGTCCAATGGCTTGTT
The DNA here is from genome assembly GCA_003153655.1 of Phycisphaerales bacterium. Taxonomy (GTDB): domain Bacteria; phylum Planctomycetota; class Phycisphaerae; order Tepidisphaerales; family Tepidisphaeraceae; genus PALSA-1353. The sequence continues at coordinate 3,484 of PMAK01000180.1, read as the reverse complement.
GACGCCGCCGGGGACGGCCCATGCGGGGTGAATTTTTTTCCCGCCGAGGATTTCGATGACCGTCTGACCGATTTGCCGGACTCGGATGCCATCGCGGGCGAGTTGCGGGTATTCCTGCGCCACTCCGAAGATGTGGCGCTTTTCAGGGTCAGCATCAAACCCCATCAGCAAATCGGGCGAGGAGAGATGGAAGAAACTGAGGGCGTGCGACTGAACCAACTGCGCCAGATTCATGAGACGGCGGAGGTTCGCCGCTGTTTCCGGAATTTTCACCGACAGGAGTGCATCGCACGCCTTGGCGGAAGCGGTGAGGTGGCTTACCGGGCAAATACCGCAGGTGCGCGCCATCAGCGATGGCATTTCCGTAAGCGGCCGGCCTTCGCAAAGTTTCTCAAAACCTCGGAATTGCGTGACGTGGAACATCGCATCGACCACGTTTCCGCTGTCATTCAGCTTGAGCGTGATTTTCGCATGGCCTTCGATGCGAGTCACGGGATCAATTAATATTTCACGTGGCATGGCAGTCACCTTTCTAACGGCCAAAGCGCGTCACAGAGCCGACATTGGGCGTACGCCCCGCGAGCAGCTCGCTGATCACATAATGAATGGCGTCGGCCGGCGGCGGGCAACCGGGGACGAACAAGTCCACCTTCACCACCTCGTGCACCGGACGAACGCGCTCCAGTAGCGTCGGCAAATGCAGCGTCGGCTTCTGACGCTGCAACTGGGCGTTTTCGTTGTAGGCGCGATCGAATACGGCTTCGGTGCCGAAGGGATTACGCATGGTGGGCACGTTGCCGGTCACCGCGCAGTCCCCCAAGGCAATCAATATCTTGGTTCGTTTGCGAATCTTGCGGATTTTCGGGATGTCTTCGTCGGTGCTGACGGAGCCTTCGACAAGGGTCACGTCGACGCTTTCCGGGAACTCCTTGCGGTCGACGAGCGGGCTGTACACCAGTTCAATGAAGGGGGCCAAATCCAATAGCCGCTGGTCCATGTCAAGGAAAGACATGTGGCAGCCGGAGCAACCGTCCAGCCAGACGGTCGCCAGGCGAACTTTGGTTGCGGGTTTTTCAGCTTGTTGTGTGCTCATGACTGATTCTCTCTCATCTTGGTGAGATAGGGGAGGAAGCCATCGTCCTTTTCCATTTCGGCGACGCCCGTGCCCTTGCGAGTCAAAGCGCCAGTGGGGCAGATGCGCACGCACTTGCCGCAGCCCGTGCAGGTTTGCGAATCTCCCCACGGCTGGTTGAGGTCGATGATGACGCGCGACTCGATGCCGCGTCCCATCACGTCCCATGTGTGAGCGCCTTCGATCTCGTCACAGACTCGTACGCAACGGGTGCAAAGCACGCAGCGATTGTGGTCGAGTCGGAACAGATCATGAGACGCGTCGAACGGCAGCTTTGGATAACGATACGGAATATCGATATGCGTAATCTCCAGTGTCTTGGCCAAATCCTGAAGTTCGCAGTGGCCGTTGGATACGCAGACCGAGCATACGTGGTTCCGTTCGGAAAAGAGCATCTGTACGACCATGCGCCGATATTTCTGGAGTCGATCGGAGTTCGTCGTCACCTCCAATCCCTCGGCCACGCGGGTCACGCAGGCTGGAAGGAGCTTGCTGGTTCCTTTGACCTCGACGAGGCAAAGACGGCAAGCCCCCCAGCCGGAAAGGCCTTCGAGAAAACAAAGCGTGGGAATGTGAATCTTATTTTCCGAGCAGACATCGAGAATCGTTTCGTCGGCGCGGCCGCTCAGATCCTTGCCGTCAATCTTCAAAGTCACCACAGGGGTCGCGGTACTCATGACACCGTCTCCTTCGCGCCGGCCGGTTCGGCGGCGCCTTCGTCGGCAATCAACAATTCGTCGTATTCGTTGTGGAAATAACGAAGCGTGCTGAGCACAGGATTGGGCGCGGTNNCGCACGACTCGGTCATGCAGAATTCCATGAAGAAGCGGGCCACGTCCACCATGCTCGACGCTTCGTCCATGATGATCATGCCACCGGAGCCCATGATCGAACCGACCTTCGCCAGGGAGTCGTAATCCACCGGCATATCCAGGAACTGTTCCGGAATGCAGCCGCCGGACGGGCCGCCGGTCTGCACGGCTTTGAACTTCTTTCCGTCGGGGATGCCACCGCCGATGTCGTAAATGATCTCCCGCAACGTAATGCCCATGGGCACTTCGATCAGGCCGGTGTTGTTCACCTTCCCGGCCAGGGCGAAGGTCTTGGTTCCCTTGCTCTTTTCCGTGCCGATGGAGGCGTACCAATCGCCCCCGTTGCGGACGATGGGCGCAATGTTTGCGAAAGTTTCGACGTTGTTGATGAGCGTGGGCGCGCCCCAAAGGCCGGACTCGGCCGGGAACGGCGGGCGGGGCCGGGGTTGGCCGCGCTGGCCGGCGATGCTCGCAATCAGTGCCGTTTCCTCCCCGCAAACGAACGCCCCGGCGCCCAGGCGGATGTCGATCTTGAAACTCAGCGGCGTGCCAAAAATATTGGCGCCAAGCAAGCCTTGCCGGTCGGCCTGGCGGATCGCGGTCTTCAGGCGCTGGACCGCCAAGGGATATTCGGACCGCACATAGATGTATCCCTGGGTAGCACCCACCGCATATGCGGCGATAGCCATTCCCTCCAGCACGCGGTGCGGATCGCTCTCCAGGACACTCCGATCCATGAAAGCCCCGGGATCTCCTTCGTCGGCATTGCAGATCACGTATTTGGTTGGCGCGTTTGACTTGGCGACCATGCTCCATTTCAGCCCGGTGGGATAGCCGGCTCCGCCTCGGCCGCGCAAGCCACTGCGTGAGACGTGCTCAATGACCTCCGGACGGGTCATCGCGGTCAGCGCCTTGTGAAGCGCTACATAACCGTCGGCGGCAATGTATTCCTCGATTCGCTCCGGATCGATCGTCCCGGTGTTCTCCAGCACGATCCTCTTTTGTCGCGCGAAAAACGGCACATCGGTGGGGCAGCGCAACCGCTCGACCGGCTGGTCTGCTTGCAGGCCCTTGATGATGTCGGGAGCATCCTGCGCAGTTACCCCCTTATACATGACGTTTTCACCAGGGACCGACACCAGTGGCCCGGCGGCGCAAAGCCCCATGCAACCGACGCCCTTCACGCGACATTGTCCCTCGAGACCGGCGCCCCTGACCTGAGCTTCCAGCGCTTGCTTCACCTGGTCGCTCTGTGAGGAAAGACATCCCGCTGCGACGCAAACGTGCAGATGACGCGGGCATTGTTTGCACGATTCCTTTTCCGTTTCCGCGATTTGTTCCAGTTCATCTACCGTCATGGCTCACCTGCTTTGCAACACGGTCGAGGAGGTCGGCACCGCTGACCTTACCCATCACCACCCCGTCCAACACCGCCGCTGGCGCTAGCCCGCACGACCCGAGGCAACGCGCCGTCAACACCGAAAGATTTCCGTCGCGCGTCGTTTGTCCCGCCTTGACGCCATACTTCCCCTCCAACGAT
>PMAK01000281.1 GCA_003153655.1 Phycisphaerales bacterium | reverse complement strand
AGCCGTTTTCGGAGCCGAGCGCGCTCAAAGCCGCGGAAGTTCCGGTAACCGGATTCGGATTGACAGCGGCGGCGTTAGCAACCGAAGGGCCCATGTTGACGACGATGTTGCTGAAGGTCGCATCGGTCAATTGGGGGTTGTAGGAGGCGGTGGCCATGAGGCCCGCGTTGGCGGTTGCCGTCATGGCGGTGATGGAGACTGAGGAGCCGATCTGGGTCCAGGTGGTTCCGCTGGAGCTGTAGAAGCCGGCGAAGTTACTGCCGTTGCGGACAATTTCGACGTATTCAGAGCCGACGGGGATGCCGGTGATGTTTTGCGTGGTGATGCCGCCGCCGGTCGTCGTACGGTATTCCAGGACGAGGCTGCCGGCGGAAGTTTGGACTACCGCGAAGAATGGGTCGTCGGGATTGGTGCTGGCACGATACATGACGCCGACCTGCGGAGTGCCGTTGCTCTCGTCGGCGTTGGTAATGGAATGAATCTGCGCGGAAATGGCGGCGCTGCCTGTGATGGGCTCGTAGGCGAAATTGAACTGATCGTTGAGTGTGGCGGTGATGGTGCCGGAGGCGGTGTCTGTACCGGCGGCGATGGCGAAAGTGAATTCCGTGGCTGCGCCGATGTCGCTGGAAAGCCCGGCAGTGGTGTTGTAGAGGCCCGTGATGACAAACGTGCCGTCATAAGCGGAGTTGGTGGCGCCGGAGATGGTGATCATCTGCCCCACTTGTACGCCGCTGGCCGTGGTCGTGATGGCGGTGGCGACGCCGCCGGTTCGGCTGAGGGAGCTGATTTGGAGGGGCGTTGAGGAGAATCCCGCGCCGCCGCCGACGAGATTCCATTGGTTTACCGTGGTTCCGGTGGAGAGGGTGGAGGAACTGGTGGCCCAGCCCGGATTGCCCGGTTCGTTGATGTCGGAGTCGGACCATCCCGCGGGAAGACTGGTGGCGGGGTTGCCGATCTCATTGGCCACGTAAACGCGTCCGAAGACATTGGGGTCGGCCGCCATTACACCGCCCCATTGTTGGCTGGAGTTGTTGAGCAGGAGCCAGGTGTTTCCCCCATCGTCGCTGCGGTAGATGCCTTCGAATGAGTCGCCGGCGGGTGTGCCGTAGATGTAAATGGCGGGATAAGAGCTTCCCGGCGCCGCCGCGCCGACCGCAAGGGACGAGACGTTGGTGCTGTAGCTATAGGGATGGGAGAAGCTGGCGCCAAAGTTGGTGGATTCGTAGATGCCGACGTACGTGCCGAGCCACAATTGACCGGCGACGGTTGGATTCACCACCAGTGTCGGGTTTCCCGTCCCGAGCGCACCACCGGCGGAAGCGGCGAAGGTATGTCCGCCATTGCTGCTGATATAAAGTGTCCAGGAATTGTCGCTGGAGTTTTCGGTCCAGTAATAGAAGTAGTTGGGATTGACCTTGTCGGAGAGGATGGTTCCACCAGTGGGCAGAGCGCTACCGCCGACGAGGGTTGCGAGGGTCCAGCTCGATCCGTTGCTTGTGGAGTAATAGGCGGCCTGACCGGAGGGCGCCCAGACGATGGTGGAGCCGTTAGCGGAAATGGCGACGGTGCCGTTGCTGTATCCGCTGCTCCCGCCGGGATTGGCGGCGAACTGGGAGAAGGTGACTCCGTTGGTGGTATAGAATCCGTAGACTGTGCCCAGGTTGCCGACCATGACGGCGTCCTGGGGATCGAGGCCGGCGGAATCGACGGAGGTGAGGTTGCCGCCGCCGCCGTTGAAGTAGACGTTCCCTTGCGTGGGAGAAAAGGTGAGGGTGGTAAAGGCGAAACCGCCCACGTCGCCCATGGCGCCATAGAGCGGGATGCCGCCGGTGGGGGCGTTTATACCTAGGACTGCCGTCATCACAATCCCCGTATCGGGAAAATACCAGCTATTGGCGGCGGTGAGAGTCGTGGTGCTGGTGCCATCGTTGGTGGCCCAGATGCCGCCGCCGTAGGTGTGCATGATCTGCGCGGAATTGAAGGGATCAATGGCGACGTCGCTGGCCCAGTTGCCGATCCCGTCGCCGCTTGAGGCCATATACGGTGCGTTGGTGGTGTTTCGCGTGGTGTCGTACCCGGCATAGATGTTGGGCGACGGTAGCTGGTACAGAGTTACCCAGGACGGGGAGGAGGCGTAGGCGCTAGTGGTGCGCCAGATTTCGTCGCCGTAGTTGTAGCGGTCAAGGCTGGTGACGACGAGCGTGGTGGGGCTGTTGGGGTCCAAGGCCAACCCGCAGTAGCCGAACTCATCGGCGCTGCCGTTGGTGACTTGCGGCACGACGGGCGAGATGTTGGCCCAGACGCCCGTGGACGTGTTGTAACGGAAAATTCCTCCNNCCTCCATTGGTCGGCTCAGTGGGCGCTTGGTCGTTGGCGTAGGCCAAGTAGAGATTGCCATCGGAAGCCATGGCGGCGCGATTGGGCATCCATCCGGTTGGGGCTGAGCCGGAACCGGTCACTTCCGTCCAGGATGTGCCGCCGTTAGTGGTCTCGAAGAGATTGGTGCCGGTGGCAGTGGAGTCTTCGCCTACGAAGATCTCCTGCGTAGGGCTGCCTGCGGTTCCGCCGTTGGGATCGAAAAGAACCAGATTGATGCTCGCCGATGTGGAGAACGACGTGACCTGGCTGAAGGAATGTCCGGCGTTGGTGCTTTCCCAAAGGCCGCTGTCGTTGCTTCCAAGGAAGATAATATTGCTGTCGTAGGGATCGACCGCGATACGTTCGCCGGCGCCGCGACCGTCCATATTGCCGCCGACGTAGAAGCTCAGGGGAGTTACGCCCCAGGTTGCGCCGGCATTGGTGGAGTAGAGCACATAGCCATTGCTTCCAGAATACAACCCAGTGTCGGCGTAGAGATTATTGGAATTCTCGGGGTCGATGGCGAAGCTGAGGACGCCGTTTGAGCCCCCGCTTCCGTTGCCGACCCAATTGAGCAATTGGTTCCAGTAGCCGCCGTCATTCGTGGATTTATAGAGTCCGCCCACGTCGGTGCGGGCATAGATGACGTTCTGATTATGCGGATCGTAGAAGATGCCATCGACGAATCCTCCCGCGCCGATGTTGATGTTCTGCCAGGCATAGGGGGCCGTGGTCAGGTAAAGTCGGGTCTCAAGGGACTCGAGACAGTAGGAGCGTTGCAGACGAGCGGCTCGATCAATCGCACCGCGTTTGGATTTTCGGCACGATGACCACTTTCCACCGGTGATCGGTTTGGCAGTCATCGGACCTCCGCCAGAATCTCAAGGCACACAAATAGCGCCGGGCCGCCAGCATTCCCTAGGGATAAATATAGCATGAATTTCGCTTGCGGCAAGCGTTTTCTGAGATACGATCCGTCTAGCGTTCCTTTCTAATTTGGCACATTGTCTGGAACAAGCGTGCTCCGAGTGAATTGGAAGCTTTCTTCTGGAATCGTTGGCGTCCTCCGTGGACTGAAAAAAATAAGGCCAAATGCGCACCTCCATCGAGCGCGCCGTATCTTTCAGGAAAGAGTTTGAATGAACATCGCCAAATCCTTTTCCTTGGTCAGTATTCTTTTTCAATTCATCTTCCTTTCGGCCGCGCAGGCGGCTGTCTCCGGTTCCTCCAATCTCGATCAGGGATGGCGATTGTGGCTGGATCCAAAGGCGGCCTGGCGCGATGATGCGATCTACCTGCCTGAGGACGTAAATCTCCAAACAACGCCCGTGAATCCGCCAACAGGCGGGTGGTCGGTGCTGGATGACAGCGCGGGTATCGGCGTATCGCTGCCGGCGACCGTGGAGGAATATTATTTCGGGAAAGCGCCAGCCCGCACAGCGAGGTCGACGAGGCCGCGCGACATCGTCGCCGCCGATGGGAATTATCTCGGGGTGTCGTGGTGGTATCGGCCATTCACGCCGCCAGCGCTGCGACCGGGAGAGCGGTTAATTTTTTATTTTCCCGCCGGACGGCTGCGCAGCGAGGTGTACGTCAATGGGAAGCTCGTGGGGTACAGCATTATCTCAGAGGCTCCGTTTATTGCGGACGCCACGGATGCCATCAATCCAGGCGGGCGCAATCTTCTGGCCGTGCGCATAACGAATCCCGGCGGCAGGCTGGATTGGATGGATTTTCTTTCGTTCAAATGGGGAAAATACACGCTTCCTGCAACGCACGCATTCGGGGGGCTCGCGGGCGGCGTCGAGATGCAGGTCCGCGGGCCGGTAAACGTGAGCGATTTAGCCGTCTTTAACAAGCCCGATGCTCGATCCGTTCACCTGCAAGCAGACATCGGTTCGATCGGCTCGGCGTATGACGGTCCGATCGATTTTACGATATCGCGCGATGGGAAAGTTTATTATCAAAGCAGCGAAGTTGTTCACGTTCCCGCGGGCGGAACAGTAACTGCCGCCACAGATGCAACCGTCAGCGACTGCCAGTTGTGGGATATTAACCAGCCGAATCTTTATGAGGCATCCGCAAGTCTGCCATCGGTCGCACATTCGGATCGTGTCACGACATTTGGTTTTCGGTGGCTCGAGCCGAAAGGCCTGGACACGGACGCGAAGCTGTATCTCAATAGCCGGCGCATCGTGCCGCGCTCGTCGATTTCCTGGGGCTTCTGGGCGCCCAACGGGATATTTCCCGACGAGGCAGCGGCGCAGCGGGAAGTGGCGGCGGTGAGGGCGCTGGGCCTGAATTCGATTCAAAACCACCGGCACATGCCTAAGTCCGTGGTGCTGGATGCCTTTGATCGCGCGGGACTGCTGCGCTATTGCGAGGCCGGGGGCGGCCTTTTCACCTTCCAGGATGGGGGGCCAGATGCACCGGGGCCCACCGTCCCGACCGACACCACCGGAAAGGGGGCACGGCTCGATTTCCTCAATCGCTATCAGCTCGACAAGGAACTGGCAATGATCCAGGCCTTCCGATCTCACCCGTGCGTCAGTGTCTGGACATTACAGAATGAAACCAACCCCGATCTAAACAACCCGCGCGTCTTTTACGCCCTGAATAAAATGCGCCAGGCAGATCCTTCGAGGATGATCCTTCTCAAATCCGGTGTCACTTCAGATAACCAGGTATGGTCGCTGCCGTACAGCGATAAATGGCTATACGGGAATGGAACGGCTCCGGCCGGTTGGTGGGATGAGCACACGGCAGTGGATTCGCCAGGGGTCTGGCTGGAATCGATGTACAAATCGCCTGCCGATTTCAAGTATCGCACCGAAAACCAGAAGGAAATCGTGGTGTGGGGCGAATTGGCCACCGGCGCTTCGCCGGACGATCACGCGGCGATTGTGAACTGGTACAAGGCGAACGGGCGGAGCGGCTATGATCTGACGGCGCACGAAACGATCGTGGTGGCATACGAGAAATTTCTCGATGACTACCAATTTCGCTCCGCGTTTCCCAGCGCCGAAAAGCTCTTTCAGGAGGCGGGGGCGAAACATTATTTCTCTGCCGCCCATCTGCTGGAAAACGCGCGTATCTGCAACAACGTCGATTACATCGTGCTGTCCGGTTGGGAGTCCACGACCATCGACGATCACAGCGGGATGGTTGACTCATTGCGGCAACTCAAGGCTGACCCGGCGCCGATCCATCAGGCGTCGGAGCCGGAAGTTCTGGTGGTGCGACCGCGGCATTACGTGATCGCCAAAGGCGATACGGCGGTGGTGGATGTTCATCAGATCAATGAGCAGAATCTGACGGGCTCGTGGCGGCTTGCTGTTTCGGCTTCGATGGCGGGACGTGAACCCCTGTTTCGAGCGGAATATCCGGTTGAACTGCAGGGCGGGGAGACTTTTGGCCAACTGCTGAAAGAGGACATTCGCTTTACGATGAACGAGGCTGGGGCGGTGACTATCCATGCCGCGCTAATCCCCATGGCGGGTGGCGCACCGGTGCTTCAGCGGGACGAGCCGATGCTGGTGATTGACCCGCAGCCGGCGGCGCTGACGGGGACGATTGCCTGCGGCGGCGACAGCGAAGAATCGATCGCTGCGCTCAAGCGGCAATTCAATGCGGACGGGGTCGGGCTTTCATCCAAGCCTGAACAAACGGCGACGATTTTGATCGCGACCGGCAGCGGCAGCCCCGAAAACTGGAGTACCTCGGGCAGCGACGGGGACATTTCCAATACATCCGATCCGGGCCTTTTCCAGCAGCAGATGTGGGGACAGCCAGGTCCAATCGGGACGTGGCGGGGGCTGGCTAAGGGGAAGATCACGGTCAGGCTGTACTTGGCAGACTCTTACCAGGCCGCGGCCGGGCAGCGCCGTTTCGACATTGCGATCAACGGCGAAACGGTTGCTAGGGAGTTGGACATTTTCGCCAGGGCAGGTGGAAAAAATCGGGCGCTGGTCGAAACCTTTATCGTCGATGCGCCAGACGGAAAGATCCGACTTTCGGTGCCGCGCGTGGAGGCCGACAACGCGACGCTGGCGGCGGTGGAGTTGAGCGATTCGTCGAGCAACGCGGTGCGGGAGGTTTTCCGTGACAAGCCATATACCGACCCAGCGGGTCATGTGTGGAGTCCGATCGCGCAGGAAAGCGGCGACTACTGGGCAGCGGATCTTGGCGCGGCGATTGAGCGGGCGCGGCGCAATGGCACGCGGGTGGTTTTGCTGACCAGTGGCGGCAAGGACGCGGACGAGATTGCCAGGTACCTCGCCGGCGAAGGGCTTTTGAATTATGCCGGCGCGGTTGGCGCATCGGGTCCCTCCTGGATGGGGTTCTGGTTCTTTGGGCGCAGGCACTGGCTGCTCGACGGTCTGCCCAGCGATTGCGTGCTGGATTGGCCGTATCAGATCGGAGAGGGGAATGGTTTGATGCTTTCCGGCCGGGGCATGGAGGCGGTCATTGGCTATGGGAAAGACCACGATCCGAATATAGGCGTTGCCGCCGCGACGATCGAATGCGGGCGAGGCGAAATCGTGATGCTGGCGATTCCCGGGCTGATGAATTCATTCCTGAGCGGAAATGCCGATGGTTTTCATCCAGTCACTGCCAAGCGGCTGATGTTCAATGCGCTGGCGGGTGGTCGGAGTTTGAGCAAGTGAAGCTCGGGTTGAAATCTTGGATTGTCTGCGTCGCATATTCTCTAAAGTGTCCGCCTACTCGCCGCATGCAATTAATTGGTAATGCTGTAATCGCAATTTTCGTTTCGCCGATTCTGTACTAAACTCGCACTAAACCGTTGAAAAATGGGCGAAATCATGTAATCTGTAGAAATCGTGACGCTCGTATTCGCAAGGTTTTCTGGCTGATCGGAATAGCTTCGGAACCGAGAGTTGCAGGTGGAACATCCCGATGCATCGGGGTTCGACTCCTGCCGGGTGCAATTAGAATAGTAAGGCACGAACGGCGATGTGTTGTGTCTGCTTATCATAGCTCCGCCATAAATCCTGGGCCTTTCGTGGCAAATCCCAATAGCCCTTTTTTATGATCATCGATCTTGCCTCACTGAAATTCTGACTATTTGTCGTTGCCGGCATGCTGTTTTTAACGCCGCTCGTCCACTTCGGACTGCGGCGGCTTCTGCTGGCGGCGTTGACGCTGGGATGCGGCCCCAATCCATCATGGCTGCCGCCGCAGTTCGGCTGGCGATATTTTGGGGTCTTTGGCAGCCGCATCGTCGCGGTTGAAAATCTGCAACAATCCGGCCAGGTGCGGGATGCGCGACTCGTGGTGGCCCTCGGCGTATCGACAACTCTGTTTGGCCTGGACGGCCCCCAGCTGACTTCGCACGATCCTGATGGCCGCAAGTGGCTCGTTCTCGGGGCAACCGCCGATTCATTCCGCACGCTTAGGATTTATAGCCGGGTGCTTCTGGACAGTTCCCTGCATCCGGGGACCGTCGTCCTTGGATTGCATGAATGGATGTTCCACAAAGAAATTCGTGATCCGCCGGATTCATCGCTGCTGACATTCGCGGCGAAATACTTGTGGCTTTTTCACAATTACAAGGCTCTGGAAGACTGGAAGACGGTTTTCTTCTATCGCGGCGCTTCGGAAGTCCGTCGATTGTTCCATTTGCCCCTGTCGGTTGCCTATGAGCCGGCTGCCGATCCGTGGACAATAGATGAACCGGTCTACGACGGCCGAAGAAGGCCCCAGCAGTACCTGGATAATCAATGGCGGGGATTCAATCGATATTTGGATCCCACTCATTTCGAATCGAGCCAGAGCCAGGTCGATGCGTTCACGCAGTTGGTTGAGGCTTTGCGTGCTCGCGGAGCGCGGGTGGTGTGCGTGTTGCTGCCTGAGAGTTCAAAATTCAGGCGTTTGTATCCGCCGTCCGCATCGCGCCAGTTCGAAGCGGAAGCGAAAAACCAATCGCTGGAAGTATTCGACCTGCGGGATTCGATGCCGGACGATTTGTTCTACGACTATACACATCTGAACCAGCAAGGCCGCGAACGCTTGTCCGCGGAACTGCCATCATTGTTGCCGTAGGTGATCGGTTTCCCTTCGGCGCCTTGTGCTCGATTCCATACTCACCGCTTGTCGCGGGAGCCTTCGATCTTTAGCAACTTTGCCTTACGCTCGACACCCCAGCGATATCCGGAGAGTGATCCGTCGGTTCGCACGACACGATGGCATGGAATCGCGACGGCGATCGCATTGGCTGCACAGGCCTGTGCGACGGCACGAGTGGCTTTCGCGTGGCCAAGTTTTTCGGCGATCACTGCGTAGCTGCTCGTCTTGCCGCAAGGAATCTCGCAGAGTTTTTTCCAGACCCGCTGTTGAAACGCGGTACCCTGTACGTGAAGGGGTAATTCCAAGCCGGCCGCCGGACGCTCAACGAACGCGATGACCTGACCGACCAATCGCTCAAACTTTTTGTCGGCGCCGATGAATTCGGCTTTAGGGAAACGGTCCTGAAGATCTTCAACCAGCGTGTTCGGTTCATCGCCAAGCGAGATGGCGCAGATGCCGAGGTCAGTGGCCGCGACGAGAATCGATCCGAGCGAGCATTCGCCGATGGCAAATCGAATGGTTGCGCCTTCGCCGCCGACTTTGAAGTCCGTGGGTTTCATGCCAAGCACCTTTGTTGAATTGGCGTAGAACCGCCCGTTGGAGTTGAATCCAGCGTTGTATATCGCGGAGGTCACTGTCCGACTGCGCGACAGCTCTTCTCGCACTCGCTGCGACCTATTCGCCGTCGCATATCCCTTGGGCGTCAAGCCGGTCAGTGATTTGAATATTCGGTGAAAATGCCACGGGCTCATGTGGACCGCATTGGCCAGCGATTCAAGTGAAAGAGGCTCTTTGGCTTCGGCGATCAGTTTGCATGCGTTGGCGACCGCGATCGCTTGTTCGCCATTTGCTGACTGTTCTTTCGGCTTGCAGCGCTTGCATGCGCGAAATCCCGCTCGTTCCGCGTCCTCGGGAGTTGTGTGAAACTGAACGTTCTCACGCTTGGCGAGCCGGGCGGCGCATGATGGCCGGCAATAAACGCCGGTGGTTTTTACCGAGTAGAAAAACGTACCGTTCGCTTCCTGGTCCCGATGCGCCACCGCCTGCCAGCGATCGGCGTCCGTGGTGAATGACTTTTTGGCTTTGCGTTGCGTGGCCATGGTTGTTATCCCATCATTCCTTTGTTCGTTGCCCAGTGCTCGGCTCGAAATTGTCACGGCCGTCGTTATCACCTGCGTAACCTTATGCGTTTAACTGGATCGGGACACCCTGTTTCTTGCTTTCAAATCGAGATTGCGCGTTTTCACCCCGTATCTTTGAAGCGGCGAGCCAAAATCGCGACTGAATCCTAAAAATGTGTTGAAATGCTTGCGGCGGATTTGTCGGAAATATCGGGTTAAACGATTGGTTCAAGTCGGTTTTTCAGGAGACTTATGAAAAGACTCAAAAGCCGTTGTATGGAATTTTGGTGCTTCTGGTCATCACGTTCGCCGGGATCGGCGGGTGGCTGCTGAATAATGTTCGGCGCAGTCGGGCCAGGGCTGATGAATATGTGCAATGGGCGCAGGCGCAGAAACGGGCCCGGGGGTTTCCTGTTTTGCCGCCGAGCAATTCAATGCAGAATTAATCGCGCTCGCGCCAGGCTCAATCCCAGATCGGCCGTCCGTTGCGGGGCCACGCTGTCAGGTCGTTCAGCCGCTTTATTTCCTCGGCGTTCAGGCGATAGCCGGCCGCGCCGAGCGAGTCCTTCAGTTGTTCCACGTTATTGGCGCCGATGATCGGCGAGGTGATGACGGGATTTGTGAGCATCCAGGCAAGCGCGGTTTGCGCGATGGTCTTGCCGTGAGACTTGCCTATTTCTTCCATGGCGTCGATGAGGGCCCAGCCCTTATCGTTGGCGTAAGCGCTCATTTCGCCCGCACGCGCGCTCTGCACTTTTGGTCCATTGCGCCGGTATTTTCCGGTTAGAAAACCACGCGCGAGTGGCGAATAGGGAATCACGCCGAATCGGTAATGTTTGCAGAAAGGCATCGCTTCGTATTCAAAGAGCTGGCGTTCCATGAGCGAATATTGCGGCTGGTACGATTCAAAGCGATGCAGGCCGAGCCGATCGGAAGTGGCCTGCGCCTCCATGAGCCGCCATGCGGGAAAGTTGGATGCACCGAGATATCGCACCTTTCCGGAACGAACCAGATCGTCAAATGTCCTTAGTGTTTCTTCGATGGGTGTATCCAGATCGACCCAGTGCGCCTGGTACAAATCCACATAGTCGGTTTGCAGGCGGCGGAGAGAATCTTCGAAAGCGCGCATGATATGATGACGCGACAGCCCTTCGCCGCCGGGGCCTTTCCACATCTCGCCGCGGACTTTGGTGGCAAGCACGATTTTGTCGCGATTTTTACAGTCCTTCATCCAGCGGCCGATGATCTCCTCGGTTTTTCCGCCGTAGGAAAGTGCGCCCGCCCAGGTTGTGTAAATATCAGCGGTGTCGATGAAGTTGCCGCCCGCCTCGAGAAAACCGTCCATGACTTGGCGGCTGTTTTCCTCATCGGTCGTCCAGCCGAATTGCATTGTTCCGAGGCAAATCTCCGAGACCTTCACACCGCTGCGGCCCAATTTTCGGTAGTTCATATGGATTCGCTCCCATTGTCGAAAAACCTGTGTTATTGCGGATTGGAAAGCTAATCGCTGGCAGTGCATTGGGCAACGGCTTCAATGCTATCATGTCACGCGGTCGCGTCTCCGGCGACATTTATGTGAGAAACGAATCAGAAATTTCAGCAGGCGATTTTATGTCAACAACTGGTCCGGTCGAATCCGTTTCAACGCTGTGTGATGGAGCGGTATCGGGGGACGTGCGGCGATGGCTGCGCCTGGAGGGTCTTATAGTCGTGGCCGCTGCGGTTTTGGTCTATGCGCGCGGCGGCAATTCGTGGCTGCTTTTTGGGATACTCTTTCTCTCGCCCGATCTGAGCTTCGCCGGATATCTCAGGGGGCCGCGCGTCGGCGCGGCGATATACAACATTTTCCACAGCTACATCGTGCCGATCGCTCTTGCCTGTGGAATGTGGATGGCGGGGCGTTCGATTGAAATTCCGCTCATCTGGGTGGCACATATCGGATTCGATCGGTTGCTGGGATATGGATTGAAATATCCGACGGGCTTTGGCCACACGCATCTCGGAAAGCTTGGATGAGTATTGACCCATTCCGGAGGCTTACTGGGGGATGACGCGCTCGCCAATGGAAGTTAAGGATGCGGCGGCGAGTTTCTTGCCGGTCGGGTCCATTACCGCGATTGTCATGTCCGTGAAGATGTCTTTCCCGGCGTAGGGGCCTTCGATTTTCCAACTGAGTTTCCGCGAGGCGTCGTTCCAGGTGAATGTAGTGCGGCGGATTTGTCCGTTCAAATAGGCGGTGGTTAGGCCATCGTCTTCGACGAGCGTGAATCGGCCGTCCTGGCCGGGATAGATTTGGACTTCGAGCGGGCCGCCGGGGAGGTCGCCCGTGTGCTGAATGATCGGGCCGAGTGGAAGGATCGTGCCGGCGCGAACATATACGGGTATCTCATCGAGTTTGGCTGTCACGTTGAAACTGTGGTTTCCCGCGATCGGTGCGTTTCTATTTAGCTCGTACCATGTGCCGGCGGGCAGGTGGACGCGCCGGCTTTCGGTGTCGTCAAGAATTGGCGCCGCAAGGAGGCCGGCGCCCATGAGCCATTCGTCGGAGATGTTGGCGGAGCGTTGATCGTCGGGGAATTCCATCGCCAGGGGCCGCATGATTGGGATGCCGGTGTCGTGGGCTTGGTGAGCGAGGCTGTAGTAAAACGGAATGAGGCGGTAACGCAGATCGAGGGCCTTTCGAATGGCGGATTCGGCTTCATTGCCAAAGAGCCAGGGAAAGTGGGGGATCGCGTCGTGTTCGGAATGCGCCCGCATGACGGGAAAAAAGACGCCGGCTTCCATCCATCGGGTGAGCAGTCGCGGATTGGTGTTGCCGGCATATCCGCCGATGTCGCAGGCGGCGTAGGGCATGCCGGCCAGACACCAATTCAGCAGATGCGTTGGCGTTTTGGCCAGTTCGGGCCAGGTGGCGTTGATATCGCCGGTCCAGGCGGCGATGCCGAATCGCTGTGATCCTGGGGCAAAGGCGCGGTCGATCGTCCAGAGGCGATCGTCGGGGCGCACCTGGGCGAGGGCGTCGGCTTCCGCCTGGTTCCACCAATAATATTGCGTGTAGGTGATTTCGCCCTCATCGTCCCACCAGCCGTCGATTCCCTGCTGGAGCAGAGGGATCAATTGATGGGCATACCATGCGCGGACAGCGGGGTTGCTGAAATCGAGGCAGCGGGTGTCGATGCGCTCTCCCGATTTTCCGGGGGCGAGAATCCAACCGTTGGATCGCGCCATGTTCAGGAGATCGGTTTTGCCCAGGCGCGGCTTGCGAATGCCGACGAAATGAATGCCTTGCGATTTCATCGCGGCAATCTCGGCGGCGGGATCGGGAAATAGTTTGGGGTTAAACGAAAAGTCCGTGAAATTCGGCAGCCCCTCGGGCTTTACCGAATAATCGGGCGCGGTGGTATACCACTCGAAATCGAAGATGAACGCATCAACCGGCAACTTGCGGGAAATGAACTGATGCAAGGCGTCGTCGATATACGCGCGATCCTTCCAGCCCCAGCGGCTTTGCAGATAGCCGAAGGTCCATCGCGGCGGGACTGCGGGCAGCCCACATAGTCCGGCGTAGGCGCTGGCGGCGTTTTCGAGATTCGCGGCGGGCATGAGATACAAATCGGCGGAGTTCCCGGTGAAGACCCAACTGATCCGGCCCAGATCGGTTGAGGTGGTCCAAGCCGGCGGAGAATTGTCGTCGGAACTGACGCCGAGCGCCGCGTAGCCGGCGCGGCTCCAGTAATAGGGAACGACTGCGTGGCCGTTGCCGACATCCGGGCGCGCGTGATCTTGAAGCAGGGAATCAGCGCCGTCGCCGCAGCCGTAGACTTCAAAGGGACGGTTTGATGTGCAGCCTACGTTCAGAATAACGAATGGCTTGCCTGTCTGTTCATTACGAGTGAGCTGGCCAATCGGGCCGGGTGGAATGAGGGTGTTGCCCTGGGCGTCGCGCAACGTCCATAGCGCATTGGCTGGATCGATGAGCAATTCACCGGCTGCGGTTTTCACGCCGGTCCAGCCGTTCTCGTTTACGATTGTCGATTGAGTTGGGCTGGGATTGGGAGCCAGGTAAATGCTTTGGGCTGGGTGGGGCTTGCCGTTGTAGGAGATTGTCAGGCGAAACGCGCCGTCGGCTGCGGCAGCCGCTTCAATTGTTGCGGAACCAACTTGCACATTAACGGCGGACTGCGCTCGAGCGATCGTACCGCCCAGCAATCCGATAGCGGCGAATAACACTCGCGGAATTAGACGGCATGG
>PMAK01000135.1 GCA_003153655.1 Phycisphaerales bacterium | reverse complement strand
GAGACAGAGCAGGTCAGGTTCACTTACGGGTCAACGCGCAATTCCCAAACCTTGCTAATCTACGGATATCCAAAATAATTCCGCGCGGATTCTTGCAAAACACGACCAAAACTTTCACCCGTTCGACACTATCGTAGAGGGCAACACTTTTTTGATCCGAGAACTCCAATATTCAAGAGATCACGATCACAACTTTCTGTTTCTTCAGCGAACTAGACCCCGGCACCCTCATCGAAAAATCCGTTTAAACCGGAAACTTCCAGAATAAGTCGGAAATTCTGGGCAACGAATCAATCCCGCGCAACGTCCAATTCGCCGCGTCCAATTAATTTGCCACCCATTACCGCATTGCGATATACCCAACCATCACCATGCCACCCCCAATCCCCCATCCCACAAACGTCTCCTTCACCAACGAAGAAGTAGCCCGGCGATTCGTCCAATTCCGCCCGCCCATCCAAAACCCGCTCTGGCAATGCGAGCTCCTCGTCGAACGCTCCCATCGCGTCGGCCCAAAAAACGAAGAGCCCAAACCCAACGGCCCAATGACCTCCCTCGCCCTCCTCAATCGCCCCGATCCCCCGTGCGATCTGGAAATCTTCACCCAATGGCTGGACGCCGAAATCGACCCCGCCGATTGGCTCAACCTCTGGCTCCCCGCCCATCGGATCACCCCAATCTCCATCAAGCGCGCCGAAACCCTGGGCGGACACATCGGCGATGTCCTCGGATCTTGGAATGTCGACGGCGCCGAATGGCTAGGCCGATTCTTCTGCCTCAAAGCCGGCCCAAGACTCGCTCTCCTCTGGTTCCGCGCCCCAGCCCCCGACTATCCCCGCATCGCCGACGACATCTTCCTCTCCATGGCCACCTTCGCCTTCCTCGACGAATCCCCCGGCCCCCTCGCCGAAAAAGTTCGCTGGATCGCCAATGCCCAGCCAATCCCTTGGCGCGTCGCCATCCCAGTCTCATGGGATGTCAAATCCGAAACCCCAAATCCCAATTGCGCATCGTTCCAGGCGAATCTATTAAGCACAGCGACTCCACCCATTCTGCTGGGCAAACTCTCCTACGCCGTAACCAGCGCCGATCAGGCAACCACCTACGAAGCCGCCCTCGCCCAGGCCATCGCCGCCGTCACCGAAGCCGGCGTGAAACTCTCCTCCGACCGCACCGTCACCGAAAAACCCTCTCCCCCCTTCACCGAATCCTGGCTCGTCTTCGCCACTGCCGACATCGCCGGCCAGCCCGGCGAATTCCGCTGCCGAATCCTCCGCCATCCCAAGGTCTGGGTCATGGCCGTCGTCCTCAGCGTAGATCAAGCCTCCTCGCCCCAAGCCTGGATGCGCGCAATGCGTCTGTTGAATGTCGCAACATCCACAATCGAATTCACATGACGCGGAAAATCGCGTTAGAGATGATTCGTAGCCTTCCCAGACTTCTGATGAATATCTTCCAGTTCCGGCTTGACCCCCTTGATCCAAGCCTTCGCGTCAGCCGGATAAAGTGCCATGCGATCGTCCGACTCCGTCAGGATATTTACTTTCTCCAGAGCCAGCCCGCTCATCATGAACGCCAGTTCCTGATCGTTAACCGTCATCGCAGTCTTCGCCGTGTTATAGCCGACATGAGCCTGCATGTAGGAATCCTGGTTTCACAAGCAGCCCGGCTTGAACTCAGCCGAGCGATCGAAATTATCGCCGATCTGTTTCTGCACCGCCGCGAAACGGTCGTGCCAGATCTGTAATTTGCGGTGATTCGGATATTTCTTCAACAGATCATCAACCAACTGTGTCGCGGAAATCAGTTGCCATGCAATCGCCCCCTCAGGCTGGCGATCCTTGATGGCTTGCTCAAGCTGATCCGCGTTGAACTTCGACTCCCAATAGTCGCGCGACGCGATCGGCCCGCTCGTCATCGACGTCGCCTCATTACTATATAGACCGCTCCCAGGCGCCCCCGCCGCCGGTGCGCCCGCTGACTACAGCGCCGATTTCTGTTCATCCGTCAGGATCGCCATGATCTGATCGTCAGCCTGTTTTTCGATCCCCGCGATTTTCGTCTTCTGATCGTCCGTCAGATTCGGCAATGAAGCATATTTCGCGTCAATATCGCCGAAGCATCGAACCGTCGCGCCGAAAATAAACATCGCCGCCAGAAGTGTTCCGCCGAACTTGCTGATATGTCGCATGGCCAAGTCCTCCGCCTGAGCCTCCAAAAAACCAAGAGTCAATCTTACGCAGTCGGTTAGATAACCTTCCGCGCGTCGAATAGTGAAACAAGAACTTGTCATGCGGGAAAAAATTGAATGGCGATTCAACGGAGCAACTCATCCGGCCCGATCCCGCCGGAATGTTGATGAGGTCATTTCAACCTATTTTTTAATTGACATCCGTACCATCGCAACATACGTTACGCCCATACGAAATATTAGTATTGTGTAAAAGTTTCGTTAATTCAGGGGGAAGTCGGCCTGTTTTAACGAAGCGGTTTTTCTGCGCGCCCAGTGAGTGCATCGAAGGGGGCGTCGTTTTTAAGGCTCGCAATTGCGCGAATGCCGAAACGGCCCCATGAGCATACAACTCCCGTTCCACTCTAACGTTAACGGAATCCGTTCCGACGCGACGCCGCACCTGGCTGGTGGCGATCCGCGTTACACACACCAGCCGGAATTACACCCCTTTGGAGGTCCTATGTTCGGAACAACACTTTCGCGGCATTCATCTAAGTTTCATCTCGCCGGCATCGCTATCGCAATCGGCGCTATAAACATGGCGTCTCCAGTAAATGCAGCCACTTATCCAACCGCCAATCTGCTCACTAACCCCGGCTTCGAAACCAATTTACTCACATCGGACGCCAACGTTCTTGGCCCCCCATTTTCACAAAACATCTGGGGCGATGAAGCCTCCACCATCACCGGCCCGACCGCCGGCGTTACCCCGCACAACGGCAAGCTGATGCTCAGCATGACCACCGACAACCTTGTCGCCACTCAAACCTTCCAGCTGATCGATGTCTCCGCTTTCTCCGCCGATATCAGCGCGGGCAATCTGACCGCCAGCGCCAGCGCCTTCTACAACGCTGACCAGGCCCTCCCCGCGGCCCTCGCCGAAATCAACATCTTCTTCTGGGACAGCAGCGAGAACACGACCGGCCCGACTAACTCCACGACGGCTCAGGTCCTCGACGCCAACCCCGGCACCTGGGAACAGCTCAGCGTCAACAACGTCCCGGTCCCCACCAACACCAACTTCATCATCGAACAGGTCATCTACGGCGATGCCAGCCTCAACGCCAACGACGGCGCCCTCCACGCCGGCTTCGTCGATGACGCCAGCCTAACACTCGACACAGTCCCCGAACCAACATCACTTGGACTCCTCGCCTTTGGAGCAGTAGGCTTCCTCCGAGTCCGCCGACAGAAGTAATTATTGCCCAGTAAGCCAAAGCGAAGGACGCAGAGAAGACAAACTCTTCTCTGCGTCCTCTTCGCGCTCTTCGCGTCTTCGCGTCTTCGCGGTTACATTCATTCTTCAGCGTTTTTCGCCACAGCCCGTGATATCGCATCAATCAAATTCTGCGTCGTATAAAGACTAGTCAACTTAATCGGCTGCTCCGCACCGGGCCCATATATCGCCGTCAGCGGAATCCCACCGCCGGGATTCAGTTCATCCACTTTCTTCCACCCCGGCGCCTGCTCATCGGTCAGATCCGCCCGCAATAGCACGACGTTC
Organism: Phycisphaerales bacterium; assembly: GCA_003153655.1. GTDB lineage: Bacteria > Planctomycetota > Phycisphaerae > Tepidisphaerales > Tepidisphaeraceae > PALSA-1353. The sequence goes on along the minus strand of PMAK01000135.1, from coordinate 20,356 downwards.
GCCCGGTGCAATTCCGCCGCCGTCCGCGGATCGTGATAGACCGACGCCTCTATCGAAAGACAATTCGGACACCAGTTGGCCGTAAACTCAACCAGCAGCGGCCGGCCGCTCGCGCGGGCCTCCGCAAACGCTTGATCCGAATAAGCCTGCCAAGCGATCCCGCCCGTCAGCCGCAATGTGATCGTCAGCGAAACCCAGATCACCGAAGCGGCAATCACCAGCGACGCGATGACCGGCCACACGCGCCCAGAAAGCTGAATCATCCGCACAACCAGAAACACCATGGATGCAGCAACCACGGCAAAAACCGCCCAGAAAAAATCCCGATTCGAAGCCAGCCGTCCCCCGGCGAAATACACCGCCACCGCCAACAGCAAAAATCCCATCATCTGCTTCAGCACCGCCGACCACGGCCCCGTCCGCGGCACCCATCGCGCCAAATTCGGAAACGCGCTCAAGATCAAATACGGAAGCGCCATCCCAACCCCCACGGTCACGATGACAGAAACACCCATATAAACCGGCTGCGCCGTCGCCCAAGCCAAAAGCCCCGCAAACATCGGTGCCGTGCAAGGCGTCGACAAAACCGCCGCCAGAATCCCGAAAACAAAATTCCCCCAAACAGATTCATGGCTAGGCGCCAGCGAATAAACCGAATCCGGCAGCGCAACCTCAAACACCCCAAACATCCCCAGCGCCATGACGACAAGAATCGCAACAATCGCCCAGATAAACCACCCATATTTGAATTGCTCCCCCCAACTGAAATGAAGAGAAGTCCGCAGCGCGACAATCAACACCGCCAATGCCGCAAACACCGCAATGACACCAAGACTGAACACCGCCCCAAGCAAAAAACACCGCCCTCGATTGTGCTGCGACACTTCAAAAAATCCAATCGCCTTCAGCGGGACCACAGGCAAAACGCACGGCATCAGATTGAACAAAACACCCACAGCCAGCGCAATCGCCAGAGCCAGGAGAATATTGGAAGACCCCAACTCAAACGTCCGCCCAAAAAAATCCACGGTCGTACTAAGCGGCGCCACCACCGGCGGCGCATTCCTCGCAAAAACTCTCTGATCAAAACCGGCAAACAACGATTGATTCACCGGCGTCACCACAACGCTCGCCGGAACAATTTCCGTCGCAATCTCAAACGCTTTATTCCGCGAAGGCGGAAAACAGACCCGATCATTGCACGCCTGCCAGGTCAATTTTCCCGAGATCGTTATCTCGCCGGCCGTAGCGCTCGTCTTCACCCGCATCGGAAGATAAACAGTCACCTCGCCGGTATACACGCTCTGCGCACCCAACGCCGCAAAATTCTCCACCGTCGCCTGCGGATAAATCGGATCCAAAAAATCCACATTCGGATTCGAATCCGGCGTCACTTCAAACTTAATGTAATTAACCCCGGTATCCGTCCGCGGCGTATGAGACTGCGCATGCAATCCCGCCTTGATATCCACGACAACAGCCACAACCGCCGTCTGCCCCACCTGCAACGCCGACGCATTCAGCTTCGCCGAATAAGTAGCCGTCACCGGCGGGGCGGCAAGCGCAATTACCGGCATCAAAACCAATAGCGCAATCAGGCAATAGAGAGTTCGTTTCATCCGCACGAGGTCCATTTGTAGCTCAATCACTGCTCTCTTCATACGGAGCTGAAACGCTTTTGGATTGAGGACCGGCTCATGTCAAGACGGGATCATTACGGCAAATTGTCATCCGCAGGGAATCTCAACTCGCCGAGTTCTATTGTCTGGCGGGCGCCGTGCCGTACGTGCAGCACAGTTACTCGATTGGCGCGGATGATAAATAGAATCCGGTAAATATGCGGGGGTCTTCCATACAGCATCTGACGGATCGGCTCGTCGAATTCCTCACTCTCGCGGGCCAGCGGCCAGCGCGTGGGAAACTCCGCCAGGCTCTCGATCGCATCGACCAGCCCGTTGAACCATGACACGGCGTGCGCCGTTCGCGCAGCGAGCCACACATACGCTGCCTCTGCATCGCTCTGCGCGCCAGCCGTAATCTCCACACGATACTTCACGCCCCGCGGTTCCTTGGAATCCCGCGCTGCTTCCGAATGTCCGCAAACGCCCGCTGGGCAGGCCGCGTTCGACCCTGCTTCACGTCATCAAGTCCGCGGCGAATCCCCTTGACCGCTTCGTCGTAGTCGATCGATTCCAGTAGTTTCTGATAAGACGCGGCATCCTGCACAACCAGCTTCGCCTTGCCATTCACCGTCAAAACCATCGGCTCGCCGCTCTCCTCCATGCGCTCCATCAGCTCGCGGGTGTTTCGCTTGAAGTCCGACAGGGATCGAATGTCTTTGCCTAGGTCCATTGTTTAACCTCGCATCTAATTTGCATCGAATTGAATGCTATCCGCCTGATGAACCGCTGGCAACTCCGAACCCGGTCAAACAGAGCCGGGCCGTGTCGGCCCGGTCTCTAATTTGCTAAAATCCCACAATGCAAGATTTCGCGGAATATGTCCTGAATCTCGGCAAAGCCGCCCGGAAAGCGTCCGGCCAATTGGCGGGCTTGCGCGGCGATGTAAAAACCACCGTCCTCAAAAAAATCGCGGCCGCCATCCGCGCCAATCGCGATATCCTCCTCGCCGCCAACGCCGAAGATGTCGCCGCCGCCCAAAAAGCCGAGATGAATCCCGCCCTCATCGAACGCCTCAAACTCAACGACAAACGCCTCGCCGCCATGGCCGACGGCGTGGAACAAATCGCCGCCCAAATCGATCCCGTCGGCCAAATCCTCGAAGGCTACGTCCGACCCAACGGCCTTCGCATCACCAAGATGCGCGTCCCCATCGGCGTCGTCCTATTCTTCTACGAGAGCCGCCCCAACGTCACCAGCGACGCCGCCGCACTCTGCATCAAAAGCGGCAACGCCATCATCCTCCGCGGCGGAAAGGAATCCATCCATTCCAATCTCGCCATCGCCAAAATCATTTCCAAATCCCTCTCCGAAAGCGGCATCGATCCCGCAACAGTGCAGCTGATCGAATCAACCGATCGCGCCCTGGTCCCTCCGCTGCTCAAGCTCGACAAATACATCGATCTGGTCATCCCTCGCGGCGGCGAAAGCCTCATCCGCGCGGTCGTCAAAGAATCCACCATTCCCGTCCTCAAGCATTTCACCGGCAACTGTCACATTTATGTCCACGAAGACGCCGCCAAAATGGAAGACCAGGTCCGCAAAATCTGCGTAAACGCCAAGACAAGTTACCCCGGCGGCGCAGTCTGCAATGCGGTAGAAAAAATCCTGTTCCACAAAGACGCCGCCGCCGCGTTGCTGCCAAAAGTCTGCGCCGATCTAGCCGCCAAAGGCGTAGAAATCCGTGGCGACGACCGAACCCGATCCCTCTATCCCAGCGCCAAACCAACAGAAGAAGCCGATTGGCCGCTCGAATATCTCAGCCTCATCATCGCGATAAAAGTGGTGGATTCTGTGGATGCCGCCATCACCCACATCAACGAATACGGCAGCCATCACACCGACGCGATCCTGAGCAATTCCAAGCCCGCAATCGAGCAATTCGTCACCAGAATCGATTCCGCCAGCGTCTTAGTAAACGCCAGCACTAGATTCGCAGACGGCGGCGAATACGGATTAGGCGCAGAGATCGGCATCAGCACCGACAAACTCCACGCCCGAGGCCCAATGGGCGCAACAGATCTCACCACCTACAAATGGATCGTCACCGGCGACGGCCACACCAGATAAATCGCCGCCTCCGGCAAAATGCCTGCTCAAACGTAAACAGGACAGTTCCGCCAGCACCAACCTGTTCAAGAACCGCGTCAAACACCACGTCCGCAGGTGTCTCGATCTGGATCTCCTGTTGAATATGAAGCAGACGTATTTTTCAAAAGCTCGGGAAAAATTGCACGGCCCGCTCCTTTCTGGCCGACATTGCTGAAGGTCCGATATTACGCGCCGCAGAAAATCCCCGGCGGCAATGGAGATCTCATGCCCCTCATGCAGGACGACATCCGCAAGCACTACGAACAGGCCTGGAAGCAGATGGACGACAAGGCCCAGGACGAAGCCTCCCTCGTCTATTCCAACCCCATCGAAGACGGAATTCTCTATCCCCTGTATGAGCAGTTGCTCAATGACATGAAAATCCCCGCCACCGGCGGCAAGGTGCTGGATGTCGGCGCCGGCTCCGGCCGCTGGATTCGCTTCTTCACCCAGCGATTCACCCCGGCACTCCTGATGGGCGTCGATTTTACGCAGGCATCCATCGAACTCCTCAAACGCCGCTATGCCAACGTCGCCGGCATCAAGACCGCGTTTCGCACCGCTGATCTCACAGACCCATCTCTCGACCTCGGCGAAAAATTCGATCTTATCAACGTGATGAACGTCCTCTTCCACATTCCCGAGCCCGATCGCTTCACCGTCGCGATGAAAAACCTGGCCAATCATCTCGCCCCAGACGGCAGGGTGGTCACAACCGAATACATGCCCCGCCAATCCCTGCGAACCAACTGGATGCTCGTTCGCAGCCGCTACGAAATGGAAAGCGCCGCCGCCGCCGCCGGAATGCGCATCGCCGTGATCAAAGCCTCCTGCTTCTACGGCAACGATCCAATGGGAATCGACGGCCCCGACGCCGGCCTGCGCCAGCAATTCAACAACGTCCGAGGCGGCATCAAACAGGTTCTGGACATGCAGATGAACGATCAGGTTCGCCAGTTCTTCGTGAAATTCCTGACCGATGTGGAATCGTCAATGCTGAACTTCTGCGCCGAGCGTATCGCCGAAGTGGATATGCCCAGCCAAAAACTTGTGGTCCTCGCCGCCGCGTAACTCCCTCACGATTTTGCTTCCCCGCTCACCCGCTCCGCCGCACACCGCTGGCAATTCGCGTCCTCGCACGGCTCCAGATGTGCCGTCGCGTTCCCCTCACCCAATGCCAACTCAATCTCATATTCGATAACGCTGGCGACCCGATGCCCCTGATCGATGCTCCACCACGACGGCACCATGATATGAAAATCCACCCAGTGATACCGCCCGCTATGGCGATGCCGAAGCTTATGGTAACTGCAAATTCGCGGGTCTTTCGCGGCAGCGCCAGAATGCGAATCCAGAATTCTTCTTAACAGATTGGTGTCGGCCGCATCCTGCTCATCCATCAATCCCGCCGCCGACCGTTTCAAAAGCCGCAGCCCCAGGAAAGCCATGTACGCCGCGATCATCAATGCCGCGGCAGGGTCCACCCATTTCCATCCAGTCAGCCTGACGATAGTAATCGCCGCCAGCACGGCGACGCTGTCCACCGCGTCCACCGCCAGATGAATTCCTTCCGCCTCCAGCGTCATCGATTGCGCTTTTTTCCCACGATACCAGAGGCACAATCCCATCACCGCGTTGACGAGCAACGCCGCCCCCATCAGGACCAATCCCGTGTCCAACTGCGAAATCGGCCGCCGCTCATGGCTCAGAAACGAAAATCCCACCTTCGCGACAATCACCACGCCCGCCAGAACAATCATCGACCCATCCAGCCCGGCAGAGAAAAACTCCACCTTCCCATGCCCGTACGGATGTTCCTTATCAGCAGGTTGGTGTGCCAGGCGAAGCGAATACATCGCAAACCCGGCCGTGAAAACGTTCACGATATTTTCCAGGGCATCAGAAAAAACAGCATCCGACCGCGTCAGGAAATAGGCCACGGATTTGGTGATCAGCAGCGCGATGCTCACGACAAGAGACGCCGTCGCCCATCGGAACTCCGAAGCGCCCGACGATTCGGGGCGATTCACTGTTCCATCAGTAAGAGCCATACAACCTCTGAGAGCACGAAAGCATGCGCCGATGCTACCCGCCCCAAAAAAGAAAACCACCGAACGTCCGTAAGAGAATCAGCCGCTGAAGGGCAGATCAAGACGCAGAAAATTCATGGAGGCAAGTTCGTAAATCCAATCCATTTTTTCTTCTCCGCGCCTTGTATGTTCAAAAACAGCAAAAGCCGAACCAATATACCTCGTCGTGTTCGCATGACGACGAGCGCAGCGACGAGTCATGCGACCGCGACAACCGGCCAACGACCGATTGAGTCTCGGCCCAAAATGGTCGTCGCGGAGCGAGATCGGGCCATGGCGCATGGTGGACGATTTCGAGATTTCCTGCTTGCATCGCCGCAGTTTAGTGTGTATAATTCTCCCGTGCAATTTCGATGGAACGGCTGGAACCTGAATCACATCGAGAAACACGGGATGACTCCGGCCGACGCGGAATTCATCGCGGAGCATGCGCGGCGGCCATACCCTGAAATGATCGGAGACGGCAAGCGATACGTCGCGGGGCAGACCGCGGACGGGCGGTACGGCCAGGTGATTTATATTCTCGACTCCGATCGGACCATCTTCGTGATTCACGCTCGGCCCCTGGACCCGTCCGAAAAGCGGAAATTCCGCAGGAGAACCCGATGAAAAAAAAGAAGCGATTTCAGGACATGACTAGCGCCGAGTTGGCGGAAGCCACCAGGGAATACGATCGGCCCGGTACCATCGACCGGACGCGGCCGATGACGGCCGCGGAGCGGGCCGAAGAGAACAAGGCACGCCATGCCGGCGGCCGGCCGCGAATCGGCCGCGGAAGCGCCCGCATCAACATCACCATTGAGCGAGGCCTGCTGGCCGAAGCCGATGCCCTGGGACGCCGAGAGAAGATCGGCCGCTCGGAGTTGATCGCCCGAAGCCTGCGGCTGCTGGTCCGAAAGGCGGGTTAGCCGCGGCTATCGCCCTTTACGACAATGCGGACTGCAACACCGATGATTCGCGATCATCTTCGCTGGGACCAACTGGATGTCGTTCAAAATAGTTGGCATTTAACATAATCGCTCCGCCATCCGATTCTCTTCACGATTCCAAGCGAACCGTAACCCAGGGAACCATAATCTCCAGCTTATCAATTCTGATATCGTGACTTGCATTACCTTTGCGCAATCCCAATAATCTTCGGTTGACATATAGCCGAAAAGTTAACGGAGTAACCGGAGGTTCAATGAATAGACCCGGCATGGAAAGCCGAACGACTTCAAAGCTTGCCCATTCAAAGCTTGCCTGGTTCCGAGACTGGGCCACCGATCAGCTCGGCGATATTCGCCACGAGCGCCGGGTCGCCGCCCACGTCTCTTCCCTCATTGACATCACCCTCCCGCTTCATAATCTGACGCGCGCCGACATTCGCCTCGTCAAAATGGCGGCATTCGTCCACGATGTCGGACGTTCCATCAACAAAAGAAAACATCCCACGCTCGGCGCTCGCATGGTTCGGCGAAACGCCGACCTCCCTCTGAACAAACAACAACGCCGCGCCCTTGTTTACCTGACGCTCAGACATCGCGGGCTCGTACCCGCCGCTCAGGATGACCCAGCCCTGCGACGCGTGAATGATCCCGCCAGGCTTCAGTTGCTCCTCGGGATTTTGCGCGCCGCCGACACCCTCGACTGCCGCCGCCTTCCCTCGCCAAGACTCACCTTCTCCCGTCGCGGCCGGCGAATTCGGATCGTCTGTCAATTGCGCGAAGATTCCGCCGAGGCGCGACGCGTCTTCTCCCGCCGCAAAAAATTCCGCCTGCTGGAAGAGATGCTCGATTGCCGAATCGATGTGGTGATCGTCAGCCAGCGCCGGCTGAGCGCCGTCGCCTAGATCCACGCTCAAACTCTATTCAGAAAAAAAACACGAATCGCTTTCCCTTCCGGACGGGTAAGCTGCGAACCTTCCCGCAACAGCCATCCACGTTCCACAATCCAAGGCTTGAACATATCCCCGGATTGCCGTCCCGGCTCCCCAAGCAAAATCGATCCCCCATCAGCCAGATGCGCTTTCCAGAATTCATCGAGAAACTCCCACTGCTTCCGCTCATAAAGAATGTCCGCTCCAAGGATCAGATCAAATTGCTCGTCCAGTCGATCCACTTGCCAATTCAACTGTCGAACGCGAACCCGCCGGCTCAGCCGCAGCGAGTTGAGCTTCGCAAATAGCAGCGCGGGTGTTTCCAAATCCGCAAACATCACCACCGCCCCGTGTGCCGCCGCAGCCGCGCCGGCCAGTCCCATCCCGCACCCAAGATCAAGCACGCGCGTCGATTCGGTCAATTGCATTCCCGCCACCGTCGCCGCGACTCCCATCGCGCTTTCCCAAAGCTCCGCCCAATACGGCAAATGCTGCGGGTCCTGCAANNGCTGATCTTTTCCCGGCGATCTTCCTCAGCCACAATCTCATCCAGCACGCGATCGGGCTCCGCCACACGCGTGAATCGAATCCGCAGCCCGCCAACGCTCAAGTCTTCAGTGATCGTTCGGTATTTCCGCTGAATCCGCGCCAGCAGCCGGGGATACGGCTTATCATGCGATGAATTCGGATTGCCCGCCGCCGCGCTCACCGGACCTGATTCGCGGATGTTGAAGTCTTAACAATCGGCGTGATAGAGGCCTTGCCCAGCGCCGTACACCACACTTGGAAAATCAAGACAATCCCCCCCACGACAATCGCGGCCGTGCCTGCAAAAGTCAGCATCGACCCGATGATCGCCGCCCCCACGCGAACACGCAGTCGGCTGATCGCCACCGTCAGCAGTGTGACGAACATCCACATCCCGGCAAGGATCGGCCCGACCGGAATCCAAGGATTTGGCCCCCCCGGAATCAGCGCCAGCAGACTCACTCCCATCAAATACGTGATCATGTTCCGCACCAGGATCGGCGGCGCCTTGCTGGTCATGTCAAACGCCGTGATGCGATAAAACATCCACGCAATCACACGTGGCATGAGCGCCGCCGCAACGCCCGCGGCCACCCCTTCCAGCAACGTATTGATCATGTATTGCTGCGGATCGACATCAACTGTCTTATCGCGCACATAGAAAACGAAGTAAGAAAAAGTGGATTGAATGAGCACCGCCACAAACCAGATCACCCCGCATGCGTAGGCGAAAATTCTCGCATCGGTCGAGGTTTCCGGCCGCGCCATTTTCGCCAAAAGCTGCGTCGGCTTGAACATCCCATCAAACGCGGTCTTGAAGAACGCCCCGACAAATCCATACGACCCCCGGTCCTCCCATGGAATCCCCGATCCGGAGACCATCAGATCCGCGCGCTGCTCGATCTTTTTTTCCAGGCCTTTGAACCGGAAGTCTTCCGGCGAACTGTATTTTGCCACATCGCCTCCGGCGAGTCTGATAAAGTGCGGCCATCATAGTCGATGCACCGACCGCTTTACATCATTCGCCCATTTCTGCTATCGTTTGAGCGGCAAAATAACCACGTGAAAACGCAACAATTCATGCGACGGCAACTCATCGTAATTTCTCTGTTCTTCGTCGCGGGATGCAGTTCCAAGCTCGAAACGGGCTATGAACCCCGGCGGCTGGATATGCCCCTCGCACAGCGAGAAACGCTTTATGCCGACCCATACAGCCAGCAAGCCCTGCAGGCCGAACAGCAATCCGGCGGCGGTGGTGGGGGTGGCGGCGGGGGTGTTCATCGTCCGGGTTCTTATTAAAAACCCTCTGAAAATCTCGCTGGAACACCCTGTTCGCATCGCCTAGCATCACTGGATGGAAACCTTGGCCGCAATCGATCCATCTCATTTCGTCGAGCTCGTCGAGCCGCTTTTGGCCAAAAAAGATCTGCAAGGTCTTCTCGAATTGCTCAAGGCAAAATGGCATCCCGAGCAAATTCGCGACCTCCTTTGCTCCAAGCATTGCGATGCAAGAAAGATAGCCCTTCTCGCCCTCGCCCTCGTCGGTCCCACCTGCTGCACTGAAGAGCTTTCCCATCAACTCAAAGATCCCGATCCGGTCATCAATGACCTTGCCGAACACGCCCTCTGGGCCATATGGCTCCGAAGCGGCAAAACCCCCGAAGCCAATCAACTCGTCTGCCGCGGCGCCGAAGCCCTCGGCACGCGCAACTTCCCCCGCGCCATCGAAATATTCAGTCAGGCTATCCGCGTCGATCCCGATTTTGCCGAGGCCTACAACCAGCGTGCCATCGCCTATTACCTTTCCGAAGATTTTGATAAAAGCATTTCCGACTGCCGCCGCGCCATCAAGCGAATGCCCTGCCATTTCGGCGCGTGGGCCGGAATGGGCCATTGCCACGCGCACCTCGATGAAATTTCCCCCGCGATAGAATGCTACGAAAAAGCCCTGGCCATCAACCCGCATCTCCATTGCGTTGAAGAAACAGTACGCGAACTAAAAAAACGACCCAACCAGCCGTGAATTCCTACGCCCCCGTCACCCGCAAATTCATCTCCGCCGTCCGGCGGCGAATCATCCTGGTTCGCATCGCAGAATCCATCGCCATATCAATATCCATCGCCTCCGCCGCGGGGCTCACACTAATCCCCATCCTCTGGTGGCGCGGACAATCCGCATTACCGCTCGCCTTCGCCATGCTGCTATTAGGCGGCATCAGCGGACTCATTTGGGGAATTTCCCGGCGTCCCACGCGATTCCAGGCAGCCGTTGAAGCCGATCGCCAACTGAATCTCCACGATCTGCTAGGCACGGTTTACTTGCTAACCAATCGCCCATCCGATCCGTGGCAAGAATCGCTCGCCATCATCAGCGAAGCCCAATGCCGCTCCCTCCGCCCCTCCGCAGTCATCGTCAATCGCCTCGGCCTTCGCGCCTGGACCGGCGTCGGCATCCTCGGCACGCTCCTCATCACCACCGGCTTATTTACATCCCAGCCAACACACATCAACGCCGCCGCGATCACAACCGAATCAAACAATCCCGTATCGCCGCAAAACGCCCAATCCCCAATCGCATTCGCCGACCAGAATNNGACGTCCGCCGGGAACAGGCGGAACAGACGATATTTCTAATCGCGCCGCCGAGCAGAATCAGCCGGATGATTCACCCCCGGATTCATCGTCGCAAGCCAACCCCACTCAAACCCATTCAGCAGCGGGAACCAATTCGTCAATAGGCGGCGGGGCGGCAATCACCCACTCAATTCAACCCCCACTCGAATCACCCGCTAGCGCCAACCCTGCCACCGCTATGGCACACACAGGCCAATCCAACAGCGGCCCGGCCGATTCACACGCAATCGCATCAGGAGATTCGAGCGCCATGACAGCGAATGAAAAGGCTATTCAACGTCAATCCCCACCCTGGACGTCAAACGATTGGCCCGCCGACACCGCCGCCGCCCAGGCCGCCATCAACTCCGCCCACGTCCCCGATTCCGACGCCGATCTTGTCCGGGATTATTTCCGTCGCGATTGATGGCGCGAAGCGCCGCTATCGTGACATCGTGTCAGCCGGCTCAAGTAAAGCGTCCGAAGCTGCCGGTCATCTGCTTCCGACAATTGCCGGCGCAGGCCATGCGGAAACAGGCATTTTCCCAGTTCCGATAGTTCCGCCGCCTTGGCCAGACGCCGCGCCGGCGTCATATGCCTCACCACACTGATGTACCGATGTCGATCTGAAATGGATTGCCGCACCGCTGGCATCACTGTTCCGCCAGCGTGGCTTTTGTCCTTCAACGCGAATCGGTTACGCTTTGCTCGGCCCGAACAACGCCGACGGCTACATCGGCATCGAGCCGCTGGAGTTATGGATGGATATTGCCAACTCAGTCAACCGTGTGCCGATCCGGTTGAACTACGAACGGTGGTATCATATTGTCGAGAACCATGATGAAATGGCCAGCTACTATCATGACGTGCTGGAAACGATCGAGGAACCGGAGTTCGTAGTTCGTGGAAATCACGGCGCCCTCAAGGCCGCACGCAGCCTTGGAAAACGGAAATGGTTGGCTGTCGTTTACCGTGAGATGTCCAGGAATGATGGCTTTGTGATCACAGCCTACCTCCTGGACACCAGACCGAAAGGAAAGATCCTATGGCGAGGACAGCAACATCCGTAACGCACAATTTGGTGACCACCTGCATCGCTATGGCGTCGGATATGCTGCGCCTCCCGGCACAGCATGTCTGGGTCGATTATGATCAGGAGGCGGATGTACTTTACATGAGCTTCCGCAAGCCGCAGAACGCCACCAAGACCATCGAAGTCGATGACGATATTCTCCTCCGCAAAGATGGCCGCACCATTGTCGGGCTGACGATATTGAATGCCAGCGCCCGTCGGAAACGCACGAAAATAGACGCGGGATCGCGCTAAGGCACCGTATTATTCGTTAAAACTCCGCATCCCTGCCCGTCAACATCCCATACCCCTCGATATATTTCTCCCGCGTACCCATCGCGATCTTCTCCGGCAGCGGCGGGGCGGGCGGCTGCTTGTCCCAGTCCAATCCCTCCAGATAATTCCGCACAAATTGCTTATCAAAACTCGCCTGGTCCCGCCCCGGCTCATATTCCTTCGCCGGCCAAAATCGGCTGCTGTCCGGCGTCAAAACCTCATCAATCAAAATCAGCCGTCCATCCGGCATCCGCCCAAACTCAAACTTCGTATCCGCGATAATCACCCCGCGCTCCTCCGCATGCCGCGCCGCCAGCGTATACAAATCCAACGTCCAATCCCGCAGTTGCGTCGCCGTCTTTTCCCCAACCCGGCTCACCATCTCCTCAAAATTGATGTTGATGTCATGCCCCGATTCCTCCTTCGTCGCCGGCGTAAAAATCGNNACCAGCATCGACCGCCCCTCGATCTGATCCCGGAATGGCTTAGTCGCCGCCGGATAATCCCCCACATCCGCCGCGATCAAATGATTCTCAAACTTCCCCGCAAACTTCTCAAACCAGAACAAACTAAGTGCCGTAAGAATCCTCCCCTTGTCCGGAATCCCGGTCGGCATCACACAATCAAACGCGCTGATCCGATCCGTCGCAACGATCAGCAATTGCTCCCCAAGATCATAAACATCCCGCACTTTCCCCCGTCGAACCGGAAATGGCAATGTTGATTGTAAGAGTGGCTGATTCATCGCGGTAGATTACGAAACCATCGCCGNNTATCAGCCGGCACGTCGCCGCAGGACGACGGTCGGACACTGCTCACCCAATTCATAGTCGGGCACATCGGTCGTTTCAATTTCAAATCCGCCGGGATCCTGGCAAAAGAGGCGGCGAATATCATCCATACCGAAAAAATAGTAGCGAATCGTGCAATCCCGATAGGTATCAATCGCGCTAAGGTGTTCCGCAGACCAGCCGATGCGTGACGCGAGCTGCGCAAAATCGGGCGCCACCCGATGCACGGCCTCCCAAACCTTTCCCAACTCGACACCGATGGCAGATTCCCGCCAATGCGCCATCCAAAGCCGAATCTTAAGGACATTGAGATTGGGGATTTTTCCGGCAAGTAAGTCCGTCAGGACCGAATCCACGGATGCTCGCCGTTCGGGAACCATGTAAAAGCGACAAATACACAGGCCACCCGGCGCCACCACTTGCTGTAGCTTTTGAATCAGATCCCGCTGCCCCTGCGGAAAAGGGAGCGTATGGAATCCGCCATCACATAGCACGATATCCCGCGATGACGCCTTCAGCGGCATCGTGATCCAGTCAGCACAAAGGGCAGATTCGCGCGAGCCCGGCCAAACATAGTCGATCATCGCCTGCGTGTGATCAACCGCCAATAAATCGGTCCCCCGAGGCCACGGCAACCGGCAAAATTCCGCGGTCACGCCAAGGATCAGTGCGCGCGGCGCACCATTCTCGCGCGCCCATCGACCAATCGTCTCCGCGCAAAAGACTAAATCCCGCGCGCTCGGGCGCAACGGCGGACCCACCTGCGACCACTGCCGCGCGATCTGCGGCCAGTGTCCCGACGCACCTGCGGCGTCACCCGCATCAACATTCTTAAAAGAATCCATGCCCAACCTGTCCATTCCCGTTCCTTGCCCCGCCGAGATCAGATAAATGCTCCAATGCCTTCCGCCAAATGCCGCACACGCGGCAAATATTGTTCCCGCGGAAAATTGCCCAGCGTCGGCGTTCGATTCGCATCATAAAGAACCACACGATCTCCGACGATCGCGTAATCAAACTTGCCAAAATCAAATCCCAGTTCCCGGCGAATTTGCCGCAACTCATCCGGCACCTCGGCAACAACTTCGCGGCGAATGACGTTTTCGGATTTGACAATCGGCTGCTTTGAATAAGAGAGCGAATTTGTTTCCCTGTCACCCAGAAACACCCACGTGCGCAGGCAATAGCAATCATCCCGGATTTCCGGCTGAAACCGCTCGACCAACAAATCGGGATTGTACCAGACAACCCATGGCACGCGCGCCGCCGACGGCAGAATCGGATAATCCGAAACCCCCAGTTCCCCCTGCCATGGCCACGGCATTCGCCCGCGCAGACGCCGCGCGAATCGCCGGACAAGCGATCCCCGATCTGCGATATCCCCTTCTCTCAGGCCCCCATAGTTGCGATTCGTCTTGACGATAACCGGGCCGTCGTATCCATCGCCCCGGCGAACGATGCTCGCGCTGGTCCGCCGCTTGGAAATGTCCGCGACCGCGCCGTTCATCGCCACGGGATATTGACGAACGAATTTGAGATGGTCCGCCGGCGCCACCGTCAGATCGACATGCAGGATCGCCAGATCCGCTTGCATATAAACGCCCGGCCCGCGCAGCACCCTGATCTCAATGCCGTCTTGTTGCCAGACTTCGGCGATGGCATGGAGAAAGTACGCCGCGTCGTTAAATTGCCCATGTCTGTGCACGAGAATGACGATCCGGGGCATTCGCTCCATCCTACCGCTGCTGCGAACTCACGAGGCAAACAGGTCCATGTACGCCCCGGCAACCAGCGAGGTTCGCCCGAGCTTTGATCTCAATATTCCGATTCATGGAGTTGCCGCTACTCTACCAAAGTATCGACATTTGAGGCATCGCCTCAGTCTGCTAAGATGAACTCCCGGCTAAAAATATGTCCATCAAGTTCGAAATCTATCGCGACGGAAACCGCCTGACACAGTTCACGCCCGTGGCCCCGATGGCCATGGGCCCTGAAAGCGTCCCCCTCCCCTCCGAAATTTATTTCCGCGACGGCCTCCTCGTCCTCAACCGCGGCGACGAACACGCCCTCGGCATCGCCCTCCTCTGGGATGTGCCCGGCATCGGCACGCTCCACCTCGAAACCACCCGGCTTCGGCACCGCGATCAGCCCTACAACCTCAACGTCGAACTCGCCCGCTTCCGCCTCATGAAAATCGTCCAGAAGCAGGAAGACTGGAACCTCTTCGATTTTCCCAAGGCCGACCGATTCACCACCCGTTTCCGCGAAAGCCAAAGTCTTTTCGCCGACGCCCTCGGCAAGCTCCACGAGCCCGGCGAAGCCTCCAAAATCGCCGACCAATCCTTGGCAGTCTCCATCGACCTCTCCGAACAACTCTCCATGTTCCACAGCGAATTGCTCATCAATCGCCGCAAACAGACGCAGGCCTTCGTAAAACACATCGTCGGCTGCCGCGTCGATCCGATCGTCCAAAACCAAAAATACAAAGACACCCTCTGCAATAATTTCGATTACGCCATCCTCCCCATCCGCTGGAACCAACTCCAGCCGCAGGAACACACCTTCGACGCGGCCGCGGTAGATGAATGGGCCGATCTTCTCTCCAAAAAACGCATGCCCATCATCGCCGGCCCGCTGATCGATCTCACCGAAGGCGAAGTCCCCGATTGGATGTACATCTGGGAACACGATTTCGACACGCTGCGCGAGCTCGCCTACGAATACGTCCAAAAAGTCGTCACGCGCTATCGCAAATCTGTCTCCGTCTGGAATGTCTGCGCCGGCATCCACACCAATAGCGTCTTCACCCTCAGCTTCGAGCAGATCATCGAACTCACCCGGCTCCTGATCGCCCAGGTCAAAACCCTCCTCCCCTCCGCCCGCACCCTCGTAACCATCAAATACCCCTTCGGCGAGCATCACTCCCGCAGCCGCTCCAGCGTGCCCCCCATGCTCTACGCCGAAATGGTCGCGCAAGGCGGCATCAGCTTCGAAGCCTTCGGCCTCGAACTCGAAATGGGCGTCCCATCCCCCGGCATGTTCACGCGCGATCTCTTCCAGTTCAGTTGCATGCTCGACAAATTCTCCACCCTCGGCCGCCCGCTCTTCCTCACCAGCCTTTGCGTCCCCGGCCGCTCAACGCCCGATCCGCACGATCAATCCGAAGGCAAACTAGATCCGATCCTCGCCGGAAAATGGAAACGCCCCTGGGATCCCGAACTCCAGGCCGAATGGCTCTCCGCCGCCTATCGCATCGCATTAAGTAAGCCGTATATCGAATCCATAGCCTGGGGAAATCTCGCCGACATCAGCCCCACCCTCCCCGCCGGCGGCCTGCTCGACGACATGCTAAAACCCAAACCCGCCTTCGCCAAAATCCAGGAAATGCGCGAACAATTCCACCTCTGGCAACGAAAGGTGTGATGCTTGCCTATAGCGGTGCGACTTCTCGCAGAAAATTCACCGGATCAAGAATGCGCAGCGCAGAGAAACGTTTTTGAAATTCCCGCCGCTTGGGTCTTCGCTGAATTGTCGTACTCGTCATCCCGTGCGTTTCTCGCGACGTTCCGCTCGCATCGCGTGTTTCTCCGCTTCCAGAAGATCAGAAAGCTCATCCTCCGTCATCCCGCTCCGGGCGAACTCCTCGGCAATCGGACCGCTGATTTCTCGAAGCGACTTTGGCGGCGAAGCGATAAGTTCGAGGTGTCTGGCAGCATAAGTCGCCACGTCCACCCCGGCGGCCGCCGCTTTTGCTTTAAGCGTGGCCTCAGCCTCAGGAGAAATGGAAAGCGTCAAAACCATATACTTGATTATACCACGTCCCGCGACTTAACTAGAGAACTCTTGCCACGGAAACCCACCTAAAATGCAACCGTCTCAACGCCGCGGCCTGAGCATCCTCCTCGGCATCCCCATTCTTAAAATTCAAGTTATAATATTCCGCATGAAGTTCGCCGTTCTATCGCTCGCAACTGACGCCCTCAGCGAAATGAGAGAGCTTACATTCGCCAACAAAAGAGCCTATTGCGAAAAGCATGGGTATCAATGGATCGGGGCAAACAAAGCAATGGACAGTTCGCGTCCGCCAGCGTGGTCTAAAATACGAATGCTACAAGAGGCATGTATTCACTTGCCAGGATGGTGGGCGTTCTGGACAGATGCAGATTCCCTCATCGTCCGACCCGATTGGAAGATCGAAAGCATTGCCGATGACAATGCCGATCTCATCATCAGCCAAGATCGCAATGGAATAAATACTGGCTCATTTCTGATTCGTCTTGGCAACCAAACATGGCAATTTCTGACCGAAGCCTATGAACAAACCCAATATCTCAATCATCGCTGGTGGGATCAGGCTGCAATACGACACGTCATTGATAGCGGTTATCCATTTAGGGTGAAGCTCGCTGACAAAACACTCATCAATGCTTATCCCGATGATTTCAAAGAGGGCCATTCTGCAATCATTCACGTCCCTAACAATCCTAAAATGTGGCCGAACCGAATGGATGAATTGAGAAAACGACTGCCACAATCAGTGTGTNNGCCGCCGCCTTCCAAAGTTATTCCGTCAATGTCGCCTCATAGGCGAGCCATCGCTTTACGTCTTTGATTGCTCCCCTGATAGCTACCATTTAATGAGAAATATTGACACAGCCTCGTACAAAACTAGACTTATCGCGTCACTTCCGTCTGTCTGTTTTCGTCAAATTGAGGGAGGGTTGGATGCGGTCACGGCATATAGGAGTTGGTAAGGGCGAGCTACTGGCATTTCTGGTACTGCTGGGCGCAGGAGTAATGATCTGCGTCTACCTGAATCAGAAGCCTAAAGTCATAGAGAGAATAGTCGAAGCACCGCCCCCAGCGCCCGCTCCCGTTGTTCAGGAGGCACCACCGCCGCCACCGCCAAAGATCGAAGCGCCTCCGCCACCACCGCCGGCTCCAAAGCCCGTCGTCGTTGTCGCGCCTCCACCTCCACCACCGGAGTGTGTCATCATCGAAGCGAAGTTGCGCGAGAGCCAGCAAGCCGCCGCACAGACGATTGCCGATATTAACGCTGAGAAAGAATCGGCGATCCAACAGCTACATCAGTCGCAAGACTATCTCGCCGCAAAACAAGATGTAGTGGATAAGAAAAAGGCGAAAGACGATGCCACAGCAGCACTCGAAAAAGACAACGATACGAATACTGACTTGGACAAGGGTACTGCCGATCTGAAGGATGCCAGCACAGCCTGGATCGCGGCTACTGGCGCTTTGGCAAAGATGGAGAATGACGCCTTGGCTTTGGATGATGCGATGGGCCAGAAACTTCAATCTCTTCGGGAGACAAATCAGAAGATCGCAGATTTGCGTAAGCAGATGGGCGAATACGTTTCGCGGGAAATCGTCAAGGTCTCCAATGTCGCTGATTGCCCCATCGAATCTGTGACTATGGACGGCAAGCAATGGGCAATTGACGCGGCGCTGGTTCCAGCGGATCGCCCCAATCCTGCCGCTATGGCTGACGCCGCGATGTACAATGTCGGAGCGGCTCTTGAAAAAGTCATGCACAAAGCGCCGTTCGGTTGGCAGATTGCGCGATTCACTGTGTATGGGCAATTCCACAAACAAAAAGTCGTGCAATTTCAGTTGACGTATCTCCGCGATGCAGTAGATCAAGCGGACTTTGCGACAATCGACTCAGGGCATTTTGACAACAATCGTCTAGTTGCCATTGCGCAGACTGTTTGGCTAAGTCCCCTCATTGACCAAATTCAGGGCCGTCCAGCACCACCGGATACCATCGTAAAGCAACCCGGTTACACACCGCCGCCAATGATGGACACGTTGATGATCGGCGGATATCAGCGGAGCGACGGAAGTTATTGCCCCGCGATGTCGATTACACGACCGCACATACAAACAACAATGATCGCTCCCGAAGCTCCGCCAGTGCGGAAACAGAAACTTCCACTTTTTCTTGACAGCCGTGGGAATCCCGTTTTTATACAGTGATTCGTAACCGGATGATGGCACATTCCGCGAAGAAATTCGATAGATATCGGTTGCTCCACGGTCCGTATCATCCGCCAAGACACTCGCCAGTGTGTATGGGAAATGAGCGAGAGCCGATCAGGCGTTAACACATTCGCGGAACTGATAAACATCAGCGAAAAACGCGCCGAAGCCATCGTCGAATACCGCCGCCACTATCTCACCCGCAATCCCAATCACCCAGCGTTCAACTCCCCATCCGCTCTAGAACAAATCCCAGGCATAGGTCCCGCCACCATCGAAACCATGACGCCATACCTGAAATTTCCCGAATCCCAATCAAAGCTTGGGAAGCTTGCTCCCTAGGGAGAAT
Source organism: Phycisphaerales bacterium (assembly GCA_003153655.1). Taxonomy (GTDB): domain Bacteria; phylum Planctomycetota; class Phycisphaerae; order Tepidisphaerales; family Tepidisphaeraceae; genus PALSA-1353. The sequence goes on along the minus strand of PMAK01000135.1, from coordinate 1,009 downwards.
TAATCCCCCCCAACTCAAAAAATCGAAAGATTCTCCTTGCATAATCTCACATTGTTAGGTATATGTTCGCATGCGCAAAAGGTAGAGGTATACTTTGAAAATTTGCTTGACAATTGTCAACAGGGCTATACGATTATGCCGATGAGTAGGCCAAGGCATCCGAAGCCTCCCATAGAGGCTGCGGTAAAATATGCCGAAGCCCTTGGCTGGACATTACATATGTCAAACGGCCATGCTTGGGGACATCTTTACTGTCCCCATCACACGCGAGACGGATGCAGAATTGGCGTTTGGTCAACGCCCAGAGATGACGACAACCACGCCCGGCATTTGCGTAAATTCATTGATTCGTGCCCCCATCGCGTTGATTCGCAGGGGATGAAAAGCGAAGAAGCTAGTGAAGGCGGCGATATATGAACCAGACGACATGCCCACAGGAATACGATTTTGCGCTCGTGATAGATGGAGTGTCAGACCTCACGCCGGAGATTGAGGATGCCCTTTTTGAGGCGGGTTGCAATGACGCGACTTTCAGCATCCGATATGGACATTTGTTTGCGGAATTTTCCCGCACAAGTATGTCCGTAGAAGAAGCAATTTTCAGTGCCATTGAAGATGTGCGAAAGACCGGGATAAAGGTATCGGTTGTATGCGTTGACCAATGCAACCTCGTAACTCAATCCGACATTGCCAGACGAATTAAACGAAGTCGGCAGTTGGTATCTCAATATATTTCTGGTGAGCGAGGCCCTGGAAATTTTCCCCCGCCAGAGTGCCATCTTGGGGATAATGCGCCCCTTTGGGGGTGGTGTGATGTCAGTCACTGGTTGGCTGAAAATAATATTATTCGGCGCGAAGAAAGTTGGAACGCGGAAGTGGTGGCTGGTATCAACAACGTCTTAGAGATGGCGCGACAAATAGAGCGAAATCCAGACCTAGTAAGAGTAATTGCTGAACGGATGAAGTCCCCATGCGGCAATTGTCCTTAGCTTGACAGGCTCACGGCGGG
>PMAK01000129.1 GCA_003153655.1 Phycisphaerales bacterium | reverse complement strand
TCTGCGGATTTGCAGAAGAATTTGAATCCTTCGCGACCACCGCATACCCTTTGCCAGATGAGTACCGTAGCGCAGCCCCCGGCAAATCCGCCGCCGCCCACCAATCTGACAGCCGCCGCCGCCGCGGCACTAGCGCCGGCCAAGGCTAATGAATACAACCGCCTCAACCTCGATTTNNTTCATCAGCCCATGCCTCGCCCCAAGGTGAAGGGCATCGTCATCGATTTCCACACGCACCTGATCGCCGCCCGTCACGCCAAAGTCTGGTTCGAAACCGCCGCCCATTACGGTTTCGACGCCTACGTCACCATGTGCCCGCTGGAAGAAGTGCTTGGCCTACAGCGAGACTACCCGGGAAGAATCCAATTCATCACCATCCCAGCCTGGCAGAATCCATCCATAGACGACTGGCTCCGCCGATTGGAAATGTTCTACAACCTCGGCAGCCGGATCATCAAATTCCACATGGCCCCCGGCACAATGGCGACGCGCAACATCCGTCTCGATTCGCCCGTGCTTCGCCCGGTCATCAAGGAAGCCGCGGCCAGAGGAATGATCCTCATGAGCCACGTCGGCGATCCCGACACCTGGTACACCGGCAAATATACCGACACGGCCAAATACGGAACGCGCGACGAACACTACGCCATGTGGGAAAGCGTGCTGGAGGAATACAAAGATCGTCCGTGGCTTGGCGCGCACATGGGAGGCAATCCGGAAAATCTCCCGCGCCTTCAGAGCCTGCTCGATCGCTTCCCAAATCTCTATCTCGACAATAGCGCCACTCGCTGGATGGTCCGCGAACTCAGCGCCCGCCGCGATGCCGCCCGTGAATTCGTCATTCGCAACGCCGATCGAATCCTCTTCGGCACCGACCAGGTCAGCGGCGACGACCGCGGCTTCGATTTTCTCGCCAGCCGCTGCTGGGCCCATCGCAAACTTTGGGAAACCGCCTATTCCGGGCCCTCTCCAATCTTCGATCCGGATCTAAAGGAAAATGAACAGCCAACGCTGCGCGGTCTGGCCCTGCCCGACGAAGTCCTGCAGAAGATCTACCACGACAACGCGATCAAGCTGCTCGCCCGCGTCAACGTCAAGTTTGATTTCTAAATCCGTAATCCGTCATCAATGCTCGCCCCACCGCCGAATCACCGCGGCATCCGTGGGCGGATCGAGATACAGATTTCGCTCCAGAAATTCGTCGATGAACAAGTCAGGCTTTTCGCGGTCAATGACCTTCGGATCAATCTCATAGTTGAACGACCAGAAAACATGATTGAAATTCGGCCCGATCATCGGCGCCAACGCAATCGCAAATGAATCGTGATAGAAAACCAATCGCGGCAGCATCGGATCATTCAAATCCGTCACGGCTATCCCTTTCGGGTCCATCGCTCCGGGCGGCACATCGAACGGAATCTTCCGCGTCAGCGACAGCCATTCATCGGGATATTGATCCGACATATCCATCATCCGCGCCAGATCCCCTTCCACGACAGGAGCCTTTCCCGGAACAAAATTGCTGCGCGGCTGCGGAACGATATTCCAGTTTGGCAGCAGGTCCTTGGCCGCATCCAATATCGCGCGGTAGGCGACGTACGCGCCCAGATCATTCCAGTGCGTATCGGTTTTGAAATAGAGCCTGCCGGATGATTTTGCCGCAAGTAGAACCGGACGCAGATCGAGCAAATGAATCGGCGAATGCGTTTCGCGCACATGCTCCACAAGCTGATCAAGCCGCGACGGCGGGCGGATCGGAGAAACTTCATCCGAGAGATATTCGGGATAGATAGTTTCCTTATTCGGCGGAATAACAAAGAGACACGGAATACCGCGGGCCGCCAGCCATGCCGCACGTTGTTCCAGAACATGCTGCCACGCATCAAGCTCGTCTTCGGAAAACGGATTGAGCCCGCGAAACGCGATGAAATTCTGATCGCCATCCGGCCGGAGAAACAGCCACCCGTTTCGCCCGATCAGGACATGCCCATCGGTGTCCGCTCCCAGCCCGTGGAATCTCGTCAGCGCGACACCCCGGATCAGCGTATTGCGGAACCCGAAGTGGTCGCGATAAAAATTCAGCCAGCGATCGCTGTAGAGCATCGCGTCTTTAAAATTACGCGGCAGCGATGGCCGCGTCGCCAGCCGCCGGTTTTCGTGCGATTCTCCGCTGGGGTCCCACTTCCGCCACGCCCCCACCACGGGAACAAACAGTGCGGCAAGGAATAGCATCGCCAAAAACCGTTTCACTGTATTGTGAAAAATAGGATACCCGGGCGCGGACGGACGCTGCGTCAGGGGCGCGGGCGAACTCGGTTCCGCACGGGTCATGTTCGTGCCTTACGGCAGCTTTTGATCACGGATATCCTCAGAGTCCGGGGGCAACGGCGCATAAAGCAGCCGCTCCAGAAATTCATCGACCACCACGTCCGGCTTGGCGTTCAGCGCCTCCTGCCCGTACAGCGTATTGGTCCACTGCCAGGTCGCCGTGCTGAAATTCGGCCCGAGAAATTGCCCGAGATAATTTGTAAATGAATCGTGGTACATGAACAGTGTCGGCGCCTTCGGGTCCGGACCATGGGTGACGACCATTGCGTATGGATTGTCCGGCGAACTCACGCGCGGAAANNCCCGCCGCTCCAACTCCAGCCAATCCTCATTATATTCGTAATACAAATCCATATACCGCGCCAGATCGCCGCTCTTGCGCGTCGTGCGCGGAATAAAATCACTCATCGGCTGCGGGATAAGTTTTCGCCCCGGCAGCACGCTTTGTATCGCGTCGAGAATGACGGGGTAAGCCGCAAACGCGCCGTAGTCATTCCAATGCGTGTCGGTCTTGAAATATATCCGGCGATATTTTTTAGCCTCGAGCAATATCGGGCGCAGATCAATCAGCCGCACCGGCGAATGCGTCTCGCGCAGCCGATCGATCAGTTGATCCAGCCGCGTCTTCGGCCCCACGCGGGAAAATTCCTCGGGCATCAGCTCGGTATAAATGCTCTGCTTGTCCGGCGGGACGACGACGATGAAAGGAATCCCCCGCTCCGTAAAGTATTTATTCCGTTTTTCCAGCAATTGCCGCCATTGATCCAATTCGGCCGGCGAAAACGGATCGAGATTGCGCTCGGCGAGAAAACCATCATGCAGCGATGATGGGAAAAACAGGAACCCATCCTTGCCGATGATGATATTGGTGCTGAGATCCATGCCCAGGCCGCCATGAAACCGTCCGAGAGCGAGCCCGCGGATCAGCGTGTTGCGGAAGCCGAAGTGGTCTCGATAAAACCCCATGAACAGGTCGGAAAACATCCTGACCTGCCGAAAGTTTTTGGGCATTCCGGGAAACTTGGCCATCGCGCGGTTTTCGCTCGATGTAACCGGATCCCATTTCAATCCAGCCCCGATCATTGGCAAAAATAGTGCGGCCAGAAAAATCGCGGCCCCAAAGGCGCGAGCCCGATGGTGCAGCACGCGCGCCGCACCGGTTTGCTCAACATGCGATGGCGGCGTCGCCGCTATGGTGGTTGCCGAGACCATGAACGCTCAAAAGCGAAAATAGATGAAAGGGTTGTAGGTTCCCGCAGCCGAAAGAGCGGTGGAGGCAAGAAAGATAGCGACCATCGCGGCCAGCTCCGCCACACCTGCCGTCAGATCCACCAGCCACAGCCGGCCCCCGCGCGTTGCCATACCCGCGCGATTGATCGCCGCCCCCATCCAGGATGCCAGCGGCAAACTGCCAACCACGCCGACCGCAATGGCCATGACCAGCGTCCGAGTGACGCATTGCGTCAGCGTGAAGAACGCCGAAGCGTTTCCTCCGATGAACGCCATCCGCCCCAAAAATTCGCCGGCGGCAGTGAACGTATTGGACCGGAAGAAAACCCATCCCACCATCACCACCAGCAGAACGTAAACATGCCGGAGAATCAGCCGCTTTTCCAGCCATTTGCGCAATCCGACGCGCTCAATGATCAGGAACGCGCCATGGAAGAGTCCCCAGACGACAAATGTCCACATCGCTCCGTGCCACAAACCGCAAAGGAAAAACACGATGAGGAGATTCAAATAGACGCGCCACTTGGGCACGCGGTTTCCGCCGAGTGGAATGTAAAGATAATCCCGGAACCAGCTTGAAAGCGTGATGTGCCAGCGGTGCCAGAAATCGGTGATGCTCGAAGCGATGTAGGGATAATTGAAGTTTTCCGGGAACGTGAAGCCGAACATTTTTCCCAATCCGATTGCCATGTCGGAATAGCCGGAGAAATCAAAATAAATTTGCAGGGTATAGCAGATGACCCCGAGCCAGGCGACCGCGGGCGTGATGAGCGTCGGACGAATCGTGAAGATCGTATCGGCCGTCTGGGCAACGGTGTTGGCAATCAGCATTTTCTTGCCGAAACCGATAATGAATCGCCTGACGCCCTCGGCGAACGAATCCCACGAATGCTGCCGCCCGCGAAGGCCTCCGATCGTGAACTGATCGCAGATCGTTTTGTACCGAATGATCGGCCCGGCGATCAATTGCGGGAACAACATGATGTAAAGCCCGAAGCTGCTGAGCCGCTTCATCGGCTTTACTTCCTGCCGCCACACGTCCGTGATGTATGAGAGGGCATGGAAGGTGAAAAACGATATCCCCAGCGGAAGGTGAATCTTGGGCAGCGGCAGCGCATGCACATGTGCCGCTACGAGTAAAACATTCAGATTCCCTACGATAAACGCGGAATATTTAAACGCACAAAGCAGGGCAAGATTGACGGCTACCCCCACCGTGATCGCACCCCACGACCGCCGGCGATCGCCCAGGCTCTCGATCCAATGCCCAATGGAAAAATTGATAACGATTGAGGCCAGAACGACGAACGTCGACCACCCCTCACCCAATGCGTAGAAAAGCACGCTCGCCCCGAGCAGGACAAAATTCTTTCCCGCTCGCGGCGTAAAATAATAGACGGCCAAAACGACCGGCAAAAACAGAAAAAGGAAGCACGGGTCCGTAAACAGCATAGCGCCGCGCCACTATACGACGGGTAATTCCCTTCGACAACCGCCGCCTATTCCAGCGTGGCCACGACGTCGTACAACTTGCCATCGCGATAGATTTGCAGGCTCTGTACCGGGTTCTTTCCGCTGTAGGTCTGGAAATGATGCCCGTATTGATCGTAGAAGAGTTCGAAGTTCAGGGCCTCGGCCGAATTCCGGGTGAAGATCGGTACGCTTAGGACATATTCCTGATTGACCCACACCTCAATGTTCTTCCAGTCCGAATCGGAAGTATTGGCCAGGTTGAACTTTCGATCCATGAGATTGTAATCCGCCCGCGCGATCGCCTTCACATCTTTTGGAGCGCTGACTGGGTACGCGCGCTTGGCCGAGTCGGCCGCCAATTCGGTGGAAGTCTTCCGCAAAGCCGGATCGGCGTTCGGGAGCAGCGTCGGCGTTCCATCGCCGGTGCAGCCCGTTACCGGGAGAATCATCGCCAGTGCCAAAAATCCGCCGCAGATTGTGATGCCGTGTTTCATGAGGTCCTTTCGCAATACGTCTGAACTGGTTATCGGACGGAGTGGCGGAGAATCTTGAAACGATTTGCGTGGTGGCGTGGATTATAGGTCTTAGCCGGGCAGGTTCGATTCATCCATTAATCGCGGCAATCGCAAAAAACGGCCTCCCCTGCCGTCGGTACTTCCGCTCAAAATTCGTCCCCGCAAATTCCCCCTCCCCCGCCGATCCCGGACGATCGTAGTCAATCACCTTCATCCCCGACCCATTCACAACGTCCTGAATCTGCCGGTAGTAATCCTCATGGTCCGTCACGATCTGCACCCGCCCCCCGGGCCGCAGAATTCGCCGAATCTCCGAAACAAACCCCGCCTGGATCAGCCGCCGCTTTTGATGCCGTTTCTTCGGCCACGGATCGGGAAAATAAATATGCAACGCCGACAACGATCCCCCGGCCAGAAATTCCTTGCAAAAATACCCGGCCTCCGCCCGCACCGTGCGGGCATTAAGGCATCCATTCCGCCGCAGCCGATCGCTCGCATATCTCCAAAACCAGTTGGCGTATTCGATCCCCAAAAAATTAGTCTCCGGCCGCGCCTTCGCCTGATCCGTCAGAAATGTCCCCTTCCCCATCCCGATCTCAAGCTCAACCGGATGCTCGTTGCCGAATAGTTGGCTCCAGACAATCGGCCGGGCGAGTGATTCGACATTCAGGCCGATGGGTTCGACGATCAGGTCCTTGCATGCTTGCATGGCGATCAGTGCTTGAAATGCCGCTGCCCCGTCAAAACAAGCGCCGCTCCCCGTTCATCAATGAGGTTGATTGTATCCTGATCCTTCAAAGACCCACCCGGATGAACGATTGCCGTCACCCCCGCATCCAGCAGCAATCGCGGCGCATCCGGAAACGGAAAGAACGCATCACTCGCCGCCACCGCGCCGGCCGCGCGCTTCGCCGCCTTTTCAATCGCCAATCGTGCAGCGCTCGGCCGATCCATCTGACCCGCCCCCGCCCCAAGCAACATTCGATCCTTGCACACCACGATGGCATTGCTCTTAACATGCTTGCATGCCAGCCACGCGAATTTCAGATCCGCCATCTCAACGGCCGACGGCGCTCTCCGCGATGCAATCTTCCACATCACCTCATCCACCCCCGCCAGGTCCCGCTCCTGAATCAAAAACCCGCCCGTGATCTTGTGCATGTGAAATTCCGCGGGATCAATCTTCCCCAGCGGATCAACCTGCAGCAGCCGCACATTCTTCCAACGATCCTTGAGGAGGGCCAATCCATCCCCGGTGAATCCCGGCGCAACAATCACCTCCAGCAGCTTATCGATCGAAGTGATCGCCGCCGCGACATCCCGGTCCACCGCTCGATTCATCGCCACGATTCCCCCAAATGCCGCCAGCGGATCACCCTCAAACGCCCGCCGAAACGCATCCGATGGATTCCCCGCCACCGCGCACCCGCAAGGCGTCGCATGTTTCA
>PMAK01000099.1 GCA_003153655.1 Phycisphaerales bacterium | reverse complement strand
CCATCTTCCGCATCTTCCGCTGGATGGACGGCCACACCACTGCGTGGTTCGGAGCCGACAACCCGCTCCAAATGCTGGGAACATTTAAGCCCCTCTGGCTTCCCGCCTGGTTCGGGTCGGCGTTCAGTATTTTCCTTCTCCGGCAGTTCTTCATGACGCTGCCCAAGGAACTCTCCGAAGCCGCCAAAATCGACGGCTGCTCCGAATGGGCGATCTTCTGGCGCGTCATTCTTCCCCTGGCGAGGCCGGCGCTGGCGGTTGTCGCCCTCTTTTCGTTTCTGAATGTGTGGAATGATTTCATCGCCCCCCTGGTCTACCTCCAACGGCCGGACCAATACAACCTGGCCCTCGGGCTGGAGGCCTTCCTGAACAAAACCGGCGGAGCCGATTGGAATCTGCTCATGGCAGCTTCCATGTTCGTCTGTCTCCCCACGCTGATCCTATTTTTCCTGGCTCAACGCACCTTCATCGAAGGAATCGCAACCACCGGCGGGAAATAAGCGATTCAATGCTGCGCCGCCCGCAGCGCATCCACAGCCGGCAGCGCACTCCCATAATTATCAAACAGCGACATATCTCCCCCGTTCCAGGCCGGCCCGCTATTTTTCATCGGAACCGATTCCGGATGCCAATACACCACGCCCAGCCCATGCCCATCCGGCGTTTCACGCACCGCCGCGATCAAGTCCTGCATAAACTGCTTCTGCCCCTCAGCCGAAATCGGCCAAGCCATATTCTTCCTCGCTGACCACCGTGCCTCGCCTTTCCACGGATAGGCCGTCTCGACGATGACGATATCCTTGTGATACCGATTTGCCGTCTCGCGCAGATTTTCCCGCACATTCGCCAGCGTTCCATGCCAATAGGGGTAATAACTCTGCCCGATGATGTCGTAATCCACATGATGCTCGTTCAGATGATCAAAATACCACCGCGTAATCGGCCAATCCCCGCCGCAATCGATATGGATCATCACCCGCACGCCGTCCGAAGGCACGGTCGATTCCCGAACCCCGCGAACGCCCGCCGCCAAAATGCGCGTCAGCCGATCCCACTGCTTCGCATCATCATATGGCTGCGGAACCTTGATCGGCTTCACCGTGCTGTCAAAAACCTTCACCGTCGATAGCGGAACCGCCACCTGCGCGTCCGGCCAGAGCGTCCCGCCCGTGATCTCGTTGCCCACCTGAACAATCTCCGGCAGCGCGCCGTTCTGTTTCAAATCCGCCATCACGCCCGCCGTGTACTTCTCCACCGCGACTTCCATCGCGTCAAAGTCCATGTCCTTCCATGCCGCCGGCTTCACCTGGTGCTGCGGGTCCGCCCACGTGTCGGAATAATGAATATCCAGAATGAACGTCGCGCCGGATGCCTTGATCCGTTTGGCCAGCGCTCGGGTGTAATCCAGACTGTTGATGACGCCACCCCTGCCGTTCGGATTCACGAACAGTCGCAGGCGAAAACAGTTCCACCCATGCCGGCGAAAAATGGCGATGGCGTCATCCGCCTTTCCCGCATCCGCGTTGCCCGCATCGCGAAAAACGCCGCCGCGCTGCTCCACTTGCGTCAGCGTCGAAATATCCGCTCCAAGCAAAAACGTCGGCGCAGCGCCAGTCGGCTGTGCCAGCGCCGCCATGGAAACGGATAATGCCAAGAGAAAAGCCCCCGTAAGGTTCTGCAAAGAACGCCGAAACGTATGAGCGGCAATCGTAATCATGGGCCAGTCCGTATCAATCCCGAGGAAAAGGGCTGATGAAAAAAAACTGCGTGTCCGATCAAAAGACCGGACACGCAGGGAGGGGTGCCTGTCGCGTCGCGGCATTGCACCGTGGTGGGCAAAGCCTTGCGCGTTCTTTCTTCATTTATGCTCGGCGTCGCCGTAGCATCAGCAAACCAAAGCCACCAAGAAGCGACAGCGAAGCTGGCTCGGGAACCACCGTGTACGTGGCAAGCACGGAGCCCGGTACGGTCGCCGAATCATAGGATCCTCCGCTATAAGGAGCGGGCCCTGGTCCTTCGCCGATGTTGTCCAGGGCGTCATAGGCGCTTTGCGGACTTCCAAAGGTAGTCCAGACGTCGAATTTGAAGCTGCTGCCCGCGCTCAGGCCGATCGCTGAGAGTGGAAATGCGAAACTGGTCGAGGGGGTTACGGTGTACACTTCCGTGACCGGGGCCGTTGCGCCGACCTGATTCCAGCCGGTGCCGGAATTGTAGGAATAAAGCTGAGCGCCACCGCTGTAGCTGGGGCCGCCGAGAAAGCTGCCGATGAAATAGTTTTCACCGGTGCTGATGCCGACGGCGTTGCCGTAGGGATTTCCGGCGGCTGGGTTGCCTGTGCCATAGGTTCCATTAATGGCAGTTTGACCTCCGCCGCCCGGAATGCTTTGAATGCCGACTTCATAATTGGCAAAGTAGTTGGCGGTTGGGCCGATGTTGGCTGCCGGGTTCAGATTAATGGTGAAGTAGATGTTGCTCGCGTCATTGCTGACGACAACGTTGCTGATGTCCACTTCCGGGCCGCCATAGTTATCGCCAAGCGCATCGGTATAGGTCGTTTGTCCGAATGCCGCCTTGGCCAGGAGCAATCCAGGCCCCAAAAGCAGGCATCCAATGGGAAGTCGAATTCGCCGCATAGTTTCCCTCCGAAATGTATTGAGTGGCCCGAGCGAATTGCCGCGAGAACACCTCACGCCTGCCCGGCTGACCGCTGATCCATAGAATACGCCCCTTTTTCGGCGAGTCTCTGGATAATTGCGAATTAAAGCTCCGATTTTGCGACACAACGCAATTTGCCCGCCGGCAACGCAGGCTTCGCCATGTTATTTTGACCTGCATTCGGCCCGTTTCGCAAATAGCCCGTCCGAACGTTGTCTGGCAAGCCGGCTGCGTCCGCCGCGGCAGCGAATGTCATATACGAGCCAACGCCGCCGGCCGTCGCGAACACTGCAACCGAAAATCATCTTCATTTGATTTGTCGCTCCAGGCAAAAATAACACACGAATAGTTTCTTCATCTTTGCGACAACCCGCGATTCAATGTAAACTAACCCTCACCTTGCCAAAAGACACTCCCGCCAAATTCGTTCACGTCGCCCTCGTCCTCCCCACCGAATTCGCCTACGCCCGCGGCGTCTTGCGCGGAATCATCGCCGCCACGCGCGAACGAAACATGTATGCCGCCGGACTCCCCGGCGCTAAACGCAAACTCGGCCGCCCCTGGCTCTTCCGCGTCTATCGCGGAATCTACGGCCACTCCAGCAAATATCTCGCCCGATGGTTCAAGGACTGGAACCCCGATGGGATCATCTGTCAGATTTATGACGATCGCCTCGCCAAGGTCTATCGCAACACCGGCAAGCCGGTCATCGAGCTATTCGAAAGCCGCGCCAAATCCGAATTCCCCCGCATCCTCCCCGACGACGTAGCCACCGGCGAAGTCGCCGCCCGACATTTCCTCGAGCGCGGCTTCCGCCACTTTGCCTATTTCGGCGCCCCCTGGATGCTCTGGTCCCGTGAGCGCGAGGCTGGTTTTCGCGGCGAAATCGAACGCACCTTCCGCGCCCGCGCCGAATCCACCGGCAACGCCGATCACCAGTCCAGCTTTACCTTCGCCAGCTACGGCTCCGTCGGTGATTCCGTCCCCGCCGCCTTCGACGGCCCCAACCAGCGCCGCGCCGCAGCTATGACCACCTGGCTCCGCTCCCTCCCCAACCCCCTCGCCCTCTTCGTCGCCAACGACCTCTGGGGATTTGAATTGCTCCAGGCCGCACGCGAAATCGGCCTCGCCGTCCCCGAAGACGTCGCCATCCTCGGCGTGGACGACGAAGAACTTCTCTGCGAAATCGCCCACCCGCCCCTCTCCAGCATTCGCATCGGCGCCGAACAGATCGGCCGAGTCGCCGTGTCCCTCCTCGATGAATTGCTCCGAAAAAAGCGTAAGATCCTCGATATCCCCCGCGTCCCCCCAATCGAGGTCGTCACCCGCCAATCCACCGATGTATTAGCCGTCGAAGATCCCGATGTCGCCGCCGCCCTGCGCCACATCCGCCAGCACGCGGTTGAGGGGCTATCCGTAAAAGAGCTTCTCGAAGCGGTCCCCGTCAATCGCCGCACGCTCGAGCGGCGATTCGTCAGCGTCCTCGGCCACACCCCGCTCGAAGAAATCCGCCGCATTCGCCTCGATC
>PMAK01000200.1 GCA_003153655.1 Phycisphaerales bacterium | reverse complement strand
ATGGTTTGTTTCCGCTGGATCGCCACGTTCTTTTGGTGAGCGGCCGCGCGTCGTTTGAGATCATGCAGAAAGCGCTGGCAGCCATGGTGCCGATTGTCGCATCTGTTTCGGCGCCATCGAGCCTCGCGGTAAAGTTCGCCGCTGACTCCGGGCAGACGCTCATTGGCTTCCTTCGGGGTCGGCGGATGAATATTTATACGAGCGTCGAACGCATATGTTTCGCTTAGACCGTAAGCGAATAAAGCCGCCGCGCTAGAGTATTTCGCTTCGTCCCATTCCGATTTGCCGCGTCTTAAATACAAAAAAGCCATCCCACTGCGCGCGGTCCGGTAATCACAAATGACCGATGCCGGCTATGGATGTTTTACCTAATTCCCACTCATAAGCGGTCGATGTTGGTGGGGAGCATCACCGACTTGCGCCGCAAAAGAGGGAATAAAGCGCTTCCGCATATCCCTTCGATTGCCCGCAATTGTTGGAGTATTGAAATGAGATCATTCACATTGATCATCTTTATCGCCGCGCTGCTGGTGTGCTTGGCGCCTCGGCCATCTGTCGCGGCCACTGATGTAGATAACTCCAAGCAGGACATTGTCCTCGGAATGTCCACAGCCCTCAGCGGCCCCGCGGCAGACCTCGGCACGCAAATGAAAGAGGGCGTTCTGGCCGGTCTTGAGCAGGCCAATCGCGCCGGCGGCGTTCATGGACGTCATCTCCGGCTCATCGCCCTCGACGACGGGTACGAGCCTTCTCGCACCGCTCCGAATATGCGGCGTCTCCTTCAGCAGGAGAATGTCGTCGTAATCATCGGCAATGTCGGCACGCCAACTGCCATCGCGGCCATCCCCATCTGCGATGAACAACACGCGTTATTCTTCGCAGGCTTCACCGGAGCCGGCGTTCTCCGCCGCACTCCGCCGGATCGCTATGTGATCAACTATCGCGCCAGCTATAAGGAAGAGACCGGCGCGATGATTGATGCCCTGATCGACCGGGCGCACCTAAAGCCGCGTGATATCGCCTTCTTCACCCAACGCGACGCTTACGGCGATGCTGGCTATGACGGAGGAATCGCAGCGCTCAAACAGCACGGCCTGACTGACGAAAACCAAGTCCTGCACGTTCAATACGAACGCAACACGCTCGCCGTCGAAAACGCGCTGGCAACTCTGCTCTATGCCGAGCATCAGCCGCGCGCCATCATCATGGTTGGCGCATACCGTCCCTGTGCCAAGTTCATCAAATTGGCTCGCTCCGCCGGCTTGCGGTCGATTTTTCTCAACGTCTCCTTCGTGGGAAGCAATTCACTGGCCGCCGAACTCGGCGATATGCCGGCAAACGTCATCGTCACACAGGTGGTGCCTTATCCGCTCGCCACCGAACTTCCTATCGTTCGACAGTATCAGTCCGATCTGAAAGATCTGGATCGCTTCGCCACGCCAAATTTCAGCACATTGGAAGGATACATTTCCTGCCGCGCGTTGCTGGCCGCATTGGACAAAATCCCAGGCGCCCCGACACGCGAGGGAGTGATTGACGCCCTGAACGGCTTAGGCAATTTCGATCTCGGCCTCGGTGAGCCGCTGCATTATGGTCCGGACGACCATCAGGCGTGCCATCACATATGGCCCACCATCCTGCACAAAGGCGCGTTCGTTCCGTTTGACTGGCAAGATATCGGCGATTTGCTGCGGGAGGGAGCACTGTGAAGCATCGGAAAGGGCACCGAATTGTCTGGCTCGTCAGGGGTTTGATTTCAACCGGCCTTCTGATGGTGGCGATCAGCCAGGGCTTGATCGGCTGGACACTCTATCACATTCGAACCGAGCGCACTCAGGCGACCAACGAGCAGCGGCAACTCAATCAGGCGTCGGACCAACTCCGCCAGCTCATCGCCAACAGTCGCTGGCAAATCCAGGCAATGCTCGACGAAACGGGAGCTCCGCCCAGTGGCAACCCGGCATTGCCCGCGCTCGGAAAATTCATTCGCCTTTTGCTTGCCGCACATCCCGATGCTTCTCTCGCGCCTCCGCTCATGGAATTGGATCAACAAGTATTGCAGTTGTCGGATCTTTCCCAACGCGGCAGTTCCTGGCGCGATAGTTACGATCTCGTCTGGAGCGACATTAGCCAGCAGCGCACGATGGGAAAAGTACGCAGTCTCATCACGCAACTGCGTAACGCCGTTGACGCGCTCGAGGGACAACACCGCCTCGAGGACGCAATCCGATACTCCCAGTGGCGGCACGCCACCGGCGACGACGCCGACGACCGCGCCGAGCAAATCCTCGCTGACGAGGGACGTAAACAGAGCCAAAGTCCGGTTGATTTCAGGAATCAGCTTTCTGAATTGGCCGCGCTGGTGGAGGTACTGGGCGGCGAAGAGCAATTCGACAACCTCGCCGACATAAAGGACAACCAACTCAAGCCTGCCCTCGATCGATTGAGCCACTCGATGAGCATTTTCAGCGCCGACCCGGCAAACAGCGGCGCGGTAGCGCCCCAGGCAGTCAAGGACATCTACAGCGCGATCTTCGGCGAAGGCTTTGTCGTCGATCAGGCACATCAGAACATTCAGCCCGGGCAGGGCGGTCTGTTTCTGCTCCGATGGAACGTGCTCCAGTTACGCCGTCAACGCGAAGCGCTGCGGCACGACGTCGGAGCCATGTTTCAGAATGTCGAGCAGGCAAGGTCAAGCTTTGGACGGTTGGCCCAGGACCGCGCTGGGACACTGGCCCAGGAGATGGAAGCCACCGTCGGAAGCAGTTGGCGCCGCATGTGGATCTGGAGCGGTGTCTGCATGGCGGCATTCATCTGGCTCGCGATTCTGATCTCGCGCGGAATTTATGGACAGGTTGATGCCATCGAACAGGCCCGCACCGAGGCGGAAGCCGGCAGGCAGGTCACGCAGCGCCTGATGCAGGAACAGCAGGCGGCGGCGGTTGAACTCGAAAACGTCCACAAGCAGCTTCTGGATGCTTCGCGCCAAGCCGGCATGGCGGAAGTCGCCACCGGCGTGCTCCACAATGTCGGCAACGTGCTTAACAGCGTGAATGTCTCGGCCAACGTGATCCGTGACAAGGTTGGCCAATCCCGCACCGGGAACCTCGCCAAGGCCAGTGCGCTGATCGAATCACATCGCGAGGATCTCGCAACGTATCTCACCACGGATGAAAAGGGCCGCCAGCTTCCCGGCTACTTCAAGATCCTTGCAAAGGAGTTGGGCGACGAAAACGCATCTGTTTTGAACGAATTAAATAACCTTGCCCGCGGCATCGACCACATCAAGGGAGTCGTTCAGTTCCAGCAGGACTTCGCCAAGTCATCTACTTTCTGCCAACTCGCGGATCCCGCCGGCCTCCTCGAAGACGCGCTGCGCATCAACATGTTGTCGCTGGAACGGCACAACGTGGAGATCGTCCGTGAGCTGGAGAATCTTGGCGAGATCAACATCGACAAGCACAAAATCCTTCAGGTGCTGATCAATCTCATCAGCAACTCGAAGAACGCCATGAAAAACGCGGATGGCGAGCGAAAACTCGTCCTTCGTCTCTCCAAAACCCAGCAGGCTTCCGGCGACTTCGTGCGGTTCCAAATCACCGACACTGGAATCGGCATCAATGCGGAAAACCTGCCGCGCATCTTCACGCACGGCTTTACGACCCGGCCCACGGGTCATGGATTCGGACTTCACACCTCGGCCAACGCGGCCCGGGAAATGGGGGGTACGCTGACAGCATTCAGCGATGGCATCGGAAAGGGGTCCACCTTCACGCTGGAGATTCCCCTTGCCCAGGAGAAGGTGAAAACATCGTGAACGAACCAGTGCCAAATAACTATCGTGTTCTCGTGATCGATGACAACAACGCCATCCACGAGGATTTTCGGAAGATCCTCGCGATCAACGGTGGCGCCAGCGGTGAACTGGTCTCTGCCGAAGCCGCCTTGTTCGGAGACGGGACGCCAAAGCAGGCCGAGCGCGCGGAATTCCAGATCGATTCAGCGCTTCAGGGGGAAGAAGACTTCGCCATGGCCAAAAAGGCGCGCGAAGCCGGCGAGCCATACGCCGTCGCCTTCGTCGATATGCGAATGCCGCCTGGATGGGACGGACTGCGCACCATCCGCGAAATATGGAAATCCGACCCAGATCTCAACATCGTCATTTGCACCGCATTCTCGGATCACTCATGGACGGAGATCGAAACGATCGCCGGCGAAGGGGATCGACTGCTTGTCCTGAAGAAACCGTTTGAGCCGATCGAAGTTCGCCGCCTGACTGCGACACTGACAGCCAAATGGACGCTCGGCCGCCGCGCCGCCTTGAAGATGTCCGAGCTGGAAAACCTCGTCAACATTCGCACCACCGAACTCCACCACGCCGCTACGCATGACCGATTGACCGGATTGCCCAATCGCATGATGTTCCACGAGCGCCTGGCGCATGCCCTGG
Source organism: Phycisphaerales bacterium (assembly GCA_003153655.1). Lineage (GTDB taxonomy): Bacteria > Planctomycetota > Phycisphaerae > Tepidisphaerales > Tepidisphaeraceae > PALSA-1353. The sequence goes on along the minus strand of PMAK01000200.1, from coordinate 13,265 downwards.
AACTGACCCATCGGAACAAGGATTACCGTGTTGCTGTCCTCTTTCTCGATTTTGACCGTTTCAAGATCGTCAACGACAGCCTGGGTCACGAGGCCGGTGATCTCCTTCTTCAAGGCATCAGCGAGCGATTGTGGAAGACCGTCCGCAGCACGGATACCGTTTCGTTTGATCAAGCCACCTCAACGACCGCACGATTGGGAGGCGACGAATTTTGCCTGTTGCTTTCAGGCCTGAAGCAGGACGCCGACGCCGCGCTTGCCGCCGAACGCATCCTCAAGGAATTGGAAAATCCCTACGACCTGAATGGCCGGCAAGTCCACAGCACCGCCAGCATCGGGATAGCCGTCAGTTCATCGGGTTATGATCGGGCGGAAGACATGATCCGCGACGCGGATACGGCGATGTATCGCGCCAAGGCCGCTGGAAGGGGACGATTCGTCATCTTTGACAAGGCAATGCACGATCAGGCCATGGAGCGTCTGAACATCGAAAGCGAGCTCCGGCTCGCGGTCGAGAAGAATGAATTGGTTGCCTATTACCAGCCGATTGTCTCCCTCGAAACCGGTCAACTCATCGGCACCGAAGCGCTCGTCCGCTGGCAACACCCTCAGCGGGGCCTGATCGGACCAACAGAATTCATTGGGATCGCCGAAGAAAGTGGCCTGATTAATCTCGTTGGTCAATGGATGCTACAAACCTGTTGCCGGCAATTTTGCCAGTGGCAGCAGAAATACGCCGCACTCAAACTTTCTTACAGCATCAATGTTTCCAGCAAACAGCTCGACAATCAGCATTTTCTCACTGACCTGGAAACCGTCCTCCGCGAAACCGGCGTGCGGCCACAGGATATTATCTTTGAAATCACCGAAACAGCTCTCGTCGGCAATGCGGAACACACCGGCGCCGTCCTCGACAAGATCAAGGCGATGGGCATTCGCGTCTATCTCGACGACTTCGGCACCGGCTATTCGTCATTGAGCCTGTTGCACTCATTCCAGCTCGATGGCCTGAAGATCGACCGCTCGTTCGTCGCTAATGCCGCCGGGCGCCGGCAATATGCCGCCATCATTCAGGCGATCTCCGACCTGGCCCACAATCTGGGCATGGACGTCGTCGCTGAAGGCGTCGAGGAGCAACCCCAGGTCTCCCTCCTGCAATCTCTCCGTTGCGAGCACGCCCAAGGATTCTTTTTCTCTCCACCCGTTTCGCAGGCCGATTTCGAGAAGATTTTGGTCCGGGGCGGTTCAACTGTCTCCTGGCCGGTCCGCAGCGCCGTGGCGTAAATTTCACCGAATATCACATACCGAGTAAGATGCGGCCAACCTCCACACTTAGAGGAATTGGCAATGAAGTTGCGCCTATTTGATAGTTCGCTGCGTCTTCGGTTGACGCCCGCGGAGGTCACACAATTGGCCGATTGTGGGCTCGTGAGCGGAGAAACCTCCTTCAGCGCTGCGAGCAGTCTCCACTATCGCCTGCGTACGAATTCCTCCGCGACGAGCGTGGTCGCATCATTTGATTCGACAACCGTCACCGTGGACATTCCAATTGCACTGGCGAGCGCGTGGACCAAAGGTTCGGAAGTCGGCCTCTCCGTCACCCAGGAAATCGGCCATAGCGGCAAGCTGAAAATCCTGATCGAAAAGGATTTCGACTGCATCGATTCTTCAAAGAACGAGCCTGGGATAGAGTTTTATCCAAATCCTCGCTATCCAAAGACTTCGCCTTGAGCGATGTCCACAACAAATGCAGCCCGGCATTCACCTGTTTCACAAACCCGAAGGTCCCACCAGCTTTTCGCTCGTGCAGGCGTGCCTCAATGCCACACACCCCCCGGATGCAAAGAGGCGGCCGAAAATCTGCCACGGCGGAACGCTCGACCCCTTCGCCAGCGGCCTGCTGCTGATTCTCGTAGAACCCGCCACCCGTCTGTTTGATTACGTGCATGGAATCCCCAAGATTTACGACGCCACTGTTCGGTGGGGGGTTGAGACGGACAACGGTGATCCCGATGGCCGCGTCACATTCACCGGCAATCCATCAATCCTTCGTTCGCAACAACTCCAAGATGCGCTCGCAGGCTTCATCGGCTGGCACGATCAAATCCCGCCGCCCACCAGCGCCAAACGAATCGATGGCGAGCGCGCCTATCTCAAAGCCCATCGCGGCGAACCCGTCAATCTGCCGCCGTCCCAAGTTTATCTCCATGAGGCTCGCTGGCTCAGCCATGATCTTCCGCGCGAGAGTAAAATCCGATTATCGGTACGTGGCGGATATTACGTTCGCTCTCTCGCGCGCGATCTTGGCCGACTCATCGGCTGCGGAGCCCATCTCACCACGTTGCATCGCACGGCCATCGGCCCATGGGTTGACCCAGGCGCTGATCGGACCGTCGCAATCCCAGGGCGCCACCTGCTTTCCTGGGCCCATACGCGAATTCTGAGCGACCAGGACATCGGCGATCTCCGGCAGGGCCGAAATATTTCCCTGGGTGATCTTCTTCCCCCAATCTGGCCACTTCCTCCCGGATTCCCCGATCCGCAGGCTCCCATCCGTGGCTTTCATCTCGATCGATTTTGCTTCCTGCTCAAGCCGGAAAACGGACGGCTCTCGCTTTTAACCGCGCTCCGTGGCGGGCTGTAGTACAGGGACTCGCTTGCCCTGGTAATCATTCATTTAATGGGTTAATATATTCGTCGCCATGCTGGAGTTTCGATGGAACGCCTGGAACATTCAGCACATCGCCGAGCACGGGATTGAGGCAAGCGAAGCCGAATACGTGGCGGATTACGCGCGACGGCCCTATCCCAAGATGATCGGCGACGGCAAATGGGTGGTCATCGGACAGACCGCGATCGGGCGATATCTGCAGGTGATATATGTCGATGACGACGATGCGGACACCGTGTATGTAATTCACGCTCGCGCGTTGACCGACGCAGAAAAGCGGCGCCTTCGCCGGAGAACCAAATGAAAAAACGCAGACAAAAGCGGTTTCAGGAAATGACCACAGCGGAATTGCGCCAGGCCACAAAGGAATTCGATCGAGAATTCATCGCGGACAAGGCTCGGCCCATGAACCCCGCCGAGCGAGCGCGCAACCGGCAGTTGCGGCGTCGGCGCGGCCGCCCGCGCATTGGCAAAGGAGCCGAAAAAATCAACATATGCCTCGAGCGCGATTTGCTCGCGTCCGTCAATCGCCTTGCCAAGGAGAAAGGCATTAGGCGTTCCACGCTGATCGCGCAGGCTCTGGCATCGGTGGTCGGGCGGAAAGCGGGGTAACAAATGTGCATGGATGAGACATTATTCAATGACGGCAATAAACAAAACGACAATGCGGCCAACGCCGGAGATGGGCCAAAGCACATCGCGTGGTTGACGTTCATTGACTTGTTGGGCGAGAAGCTGCGGACCATCGTCGAGACCCATTCCGGTGGCGGTATGTATCGTGTTCCGAACGATCGGTTTTGCCTTGGACTGCCGGAGGAATCTGTTCTGGGCCGACATCAACGCCGGTTTGGTTCGCCTGGATCAGACCAGACGACCTGCTATAGCGCATCAGGAGACCAGGCCCTGACCCATATGCCGTCCGGATGCAGATATATTGCGTTCGACACATGCAAAACGGCAGCGAATCGCCTTGCTGCGGTCGCTCGCATGCGGTGCCGAGCGGAGGTCTAGATAGTCGCCCCCGTTCGTACGCCGGAGACGGTAACGCCGCCAATAGCCTCCGCCCGCTGCTCACTACATTGAACAAACCTCTACTGGTCATGGCTGACCCGTTTTGTCTTTGCGATTTACAACGGGTGAGCAGAGAAATTCAAGGCGTAGATGAGGTGCGGTCCATCCTATTTGGTGTGACAGATCAGCATCACCACAGGGGCAGCGAGGATTCCGAGCGCGGATGGATTAGTATCCTAAAACAATTTCAAGGCCTCAGCCGGATCGCGTGGAAATGGACCGGAAATCCGGGTCTACAAACAGCGGAGAACTATCTCTTTTACCTCCAAATCGCGACATCGATCAATGACGAAGGCGGCGAAATGCTCCAACGGTTGAAACGCGAACATGAAATACTTATGGATTGCCGAGCCGCTAGCCACGCATATACATCAGATGGCCCGAGGCGGGTCGACGACTAAGGTTCTTTCGAGGAATGTAATCTTCCCCCGAAGGGATAAGCGCGGCGGACATTCCGCAGTTCACTGCAGGCGTCGCCTTTCTCTTCCGCCTTCCGCATGATGAACAGATAGTTAAACCCCCTCAAAAAGAAATTCCCCGTCTCGGCCGCCGCCCGGTAGTTCCCCATTTCCAGCGTCTTGTTGTGCCGAACCACCGCGATCACGTCCACCGGCTCCAAACGCTTGCGCAGCAGCGAGAACAACTCGAATCCAATTGGGAAAAATCCCTTCCCCTTCACGAATGAATCGCAGACATACAGTCCCATGTGCCGTCCCGGCCGCAGAATGCGGTGGATCTCCCCAATCACCTCGTCCATCGCCTGGTAATATTCCGTCCCGGCGGCGTCCAGCTTGCCAATGCAGCGCGGATCATCCGAATAGTCGATGTGATTTGAATAAGGCGGATCGATAAACACGAAATCCGCTTTCCCATCCTCCAGCGGCAGCTTCCGCGCATCCACGCGAAAAATATCCTTCCGCGTCGGACTAAGATCGTATCCCAGCGCTCGCCGTTTTAGGTCGCGCGCCACATCCAGTGTCGTCCCGCTGCCGGCGCACGGATCAATGACCAGGTCATTCGGCTTGGTGTACCGTTGAAGCAGGTTCCAGATGATGTAACTGGGAGTCGCTCCTTTATAACCCGGCTGGCCTTGTTGCCCGTCGCCATAATCTTGTGACGGATAATCCCAAAGCGTGGCAGGCTGAATATGGAGCGGCGGCCGTTTGAATTTCATGAGGTCTCCGCCAGAAGCTTGCAAAACCCGATTTGCTCTATGCCCCCGCAACATTCCCCTCAGGCGCCGCTTCCCGCAATCGATCAATAAACGTCTCCCCAAGCAGCGACGCATTCTCCGCTGAAATAATGGCGGGGCGATATGTCAATCCCACCGACAAACCCTTTCCAAGCGTAGTCGTCGTAAATACCAGTGGTGTCATCGGGCCAGTGGGGGCCACACGAATGTAATCCAGCAAACCATCGCCGTGATATTTCGCCGGCCAGCAACGATTGAGATTGACGTTTGAATTCGCCCCCGCCAGCGAAACCCGCTTCCGATAGAGTTCGATCATGCTGTTACGACATAAGCATTTTCCCGCCATCAACCCGAAGAGCATTCGGATGCAACTCGCCATCGGCAGTCCGCCTAGCTTTTGATGTCTGGTTTGCCTGGCTACCGATGCAAGTAGTGCGTCCNNCCCAATCCCCGAGATGTTTTGCCCGTGCACAAATGCTTGTGAATCCGAGCAGAAGGTCGAAGACATCATTCGTCGCTTGATCGGCGCTGGGCCGTAGATCGACGATTGTGCCAACCGCAAGATCACGGCGGCGCAATTTCCGTCGCACGGGCACGTGCTGATCGCATACTTGCGCGATCGCCGCGAGGAAAATATCGTTCACCGTCGCCCCAGCTTGTCGTGCAACAACACAGATTCGATCGATCAATCCTTCCGGCGTATTGAACAGCACAAACCGCTGCGACATATCCTGGAATTTCGCCCGGTCCTCGATGCGTCTGATCCGCCGAAACTGACAATGCCATCTCACCGACGACACAAGTGCCTCCGCGGCCCCATAGCCATCGCGATGCGGACCAAACAGCGATAAATATCCACCGGCATGGAGCCGCACCGGCCGTTTCGCCGCCGCCGGCGGATCAAACTGACGTACAAACCATTCCCGCATCAGCATTCGGATCGACGCGCTGTCCGCCACCCAATGCTGATAACAAATGCCCATCCAAAAATGTCCGGCCTCCTGAAGAACGAACGGCCTGAATGGTACGCCGCCGAACGCCTCGAACGAACGGTTCATCTCGTCGGAAATCCAGCTATCCAATTTCGTTCCGTCCGGACAGCGCACAACGCCATGCGTAATCGCCTCGCCGTTGAGGCATCGGTAGTGATACGAGTTTTCCGAAATGCACAGCGCTCCCAGATTCAAGGCATCAAGCGATTCGATCCAGGCGCTGCGCGACGCCGCCAGATCAGCCTGCCCGCTAACTTTGATCACTTGAGCGCCGTTGTATGGATGCCACTGATCCCACTGCCGCGCCAGTCGTTGAAAGATATTGAATTTTGCCGGTCGATCCTCGTGCCAGGACGGGCGCGAAACGGCGTGTGCTTCCCGCGCTTCGGACGACGAGCGGCTAAGCGTGATTATTTCCGATGGCGATTTCAACATGTTCCTTCTGACGGACTGCTACTTTTGCGATGCCTCGGATGCCGAACGCGTTGCCCTCTGAACACGATCCCGCGCCGCGTCCCACTCGGGTCCGGCCGGTGGAATCTGAATCCAGATCAGATCGGCGTTCCGGTTATCCGCATCGCGCAATGCGGCGTATAGTCGCCGCCCATATTCCGCGGCATCGGATGGCAATTCCACAATCGCGTCACGATCGACCCATCGCAGCAGTTGGCCTGACAATTCCGAACCATGGATTATCAGGAATATCGCTTTTCTGCCAAGTCGATGTTCGGAAAATGTTGATAAATGACGCCCATCTCCCTCGCTGATCCGAAATGCCGGAGTAACCGGTGCATAATGAATCACCTGCTGGCCGGGGCTTTTTGTCGCCAAAGAAGCATCCGCCGGTGAATCGTTAACTTCGACGGGACCGAGGATCCCCTCAATTTGCCCACGATCCACACCTCCCAGACGAAGAATCCTCGGCTTTGAAGATGTCAGGTCAATCACGGTCGATTCGATCCCAACGCGGCAAGGGCCGCCATCCAGGATCAAATCCACTGATTCCCCCAGATCTTGCCTGACGTGATCAGCGGTTGTCGGGCTCACCCGCGTTGATCGATTCGCGCTCGGCGCGGCCACAGGCCCGTCAAATTCCCGGAAGAGTTCCGCCGCCAGCGGATGGTCGGGGCAGCGGACTGCCATGGTCCCCAAACCCGCCGTTACCGCAGATACGATTTGCCTTCCCTTCGGCAAAACCATCGTGAGCGGCCCCGGCCAGAACGCGCGCGATAGACGCGCAGCCGCTTCCGGCCATGCCGCCACATAGCGTTTAGCCACGGCTTCATCGACGACGTGTACAATCAGGGGATTGGTCGCGGGCCGGCCCTTTGCCGAAAAGATCTTCGCAACCGCCTCGGAATTGGTCGCATCCGCGCCAAGGCCGTACACGGTTTCGGTGGCGAAGGCCACCAACCCTCCGTGCTTTAGAATTTCAACGGCCTTAAGTATCTCCGCGCTCGGATGGCTGGGCATGGCCCATGATCTTAATGATGATCATCATGGAAATCATCATGGTGGTCAATTCCATGGTGATCGTCTCCATGGTGATCGCCACCGCCCGGCACAACACAACCGGGCATGTAGGCCAAAAAAATACTCAGGCCAAGAAGGCAAATGATAATTCGCATAGTGTTTCTCCACTGGCAAGCCTAAACCAATGACGACTGCGCGGGAACGCCCAAAATCCCCTAACCTCTTTAGCGAGGGTCATTTCTTCGGCTCAGTGAACCCCTGTTCCTCCAGCCAGCGAATAGTCTTGGGCCCATCCGTACAAATCAGAAAGACCTCTTGCACGGTGCCGGTCCCAACATATAGGCACTTCAATCCAGCGGCCGTCTGGTATTGAAATTTAAAGCTCAGCGAACCTTTTCCGCGCCTGACCTTGATGCGTCCCGGCACGATTCGCGAGACGTAAGGACATTGAGCGACAATCCGATCCAGAATCGCATCCAGCCCAGCCACGCGCCCATGTTGCCGTTTGATCCGGCCGAATTTCATGATCGAGGCATTAGAATCCATTTGTGACGGATATAAAGGGGATGAAGCTGGCGGGCGCGCCAGCCCATACAAACTCCCACGCGGATCGCCGCCGAAAGTCGGTTATCATCTCCCGCTCATGCAGCCGGCGACGCTTCAACAATCACTGATGAAAGCAATGCAACATCAGCAGGCCAACCGCCTGGAAGAAGCGGAAAAACTCTATCGGCAAATCCTCGCGCAACACCCGGATTCTGCCGATGCGCTGCATCTCCTGGGCGTCCTTTCCGCTCAGTGTGGAAGATATCAGGAAGGCGTGAAATTGATCCGCCAGGCCATTGCTCATCGTCCAACGGTAGCGGGATATCATTCCAACCTGGGCCATGCGCTCTTCGCGAGCAAACGCTACGAAGAGGCCGCCGACGCCTATCGAGAAGCGGCCAAGCTGAATCCAAAAGATGCGGACCTGCAAAAAGACCTGGGGATCGCCCTGAAAGAGCTCGGGCGATTTGAAGAATCGCTTTCCTGTGCTCGGCAGTCTTTGACGCTGAATCCTAAATCAGCCAAGGCGACATATCTCATGGGCGCTGTCTTCCAAAGCCAAGGCGATCTAGAGGCAGCGTCGGATGCTTATCGCCGCGCCGGCGAGCTGGAACCAAATTCCGCCCCCGCTCAAAACGATCTCGGCAACGCGTATCGCTCGATGGGACGCCCGCACGAAGCGATCGCCTGTTACCGCCGCGCGCTCGCTATCCAACCAAATTTTCCAGACGCCATCTCCGCGCTGGCCGATGCGCTTCGCGAAGCGGGGCATATGGATGAGGCAATCGCCGAATATCACAAAGCCATCGCCTTTCGCCCACAAAAGGCCGAAAGCTACAACAACCTGTCGGTGGCCCTGCGGAGCCGGCGGCGATTTGAGGAAGCACTGGCCGCGTTAGAAAAAGCTGTTGCCCTACAGCCCGATTCCGCGCTTTTTTGGTGCAACCGCGGCGCCCTGCTTCGAGACCTCAGACGGCCGCGCGATGCCGTCACCGCGATCCGTCGTGCCCTGCAAATCAATCCCAACTTGTTCGCGGCACATCTCAATCTCGCCACCATATTGCTCGAACTCGGAAAGATCGACGAGGCCATGAAATCCGCCCGAAGATGCGCCGAGCTTAACCCAAGCTCCAGCGAAGCCCACAACATCCTCGGCAATCTCTTTAAAGAAGATGGCCAGATCGAAAAGGCCACCTATGAATTCGACCGTGGCTTGGAAATTGATCCTGATGACGCCGTGATCCGCAGCAACAAAGTCTACAGCCTTGAATTTGATCCGCGCTGTGACGCAACAAAACTGTTTGCCGAAGCCCGGCTGTGGAACCAGTATCACGCCTTGCCTCTGAAAAAGTTCATCCGCAGTCATGAAAACGATCGCTCGCCCGATCGGCCCCTGCGCGTTGGCTATGTTTCGCCCGGCTTCTGCAATCACGCCGAATCCTTTTTCGTAATTCCGCTGCTGGAAAAACATGACCGAAACCAATATGAAATTCACTGCTACAGCGACGGTTCGCGCATCGACGCCATTACAGAGGGAATCAAGGCCTACGCTCATGCTTGGCATGTTTCGCTAGGCTTAACCAACGAAGAAATGGCCGAGCAGATTCGCCGCGACCGCATCGACATTCTGATCGATCTTTCCATGCACATGACGCAAAACCGCCTGATGATGTTCGCCCAAAAGCCCGCTCCAGTTCAGGTGGCGTGGCTCGCATACCCCGGCGGCACAGGCCTGGACGCAATGGACTATCGCATAAGCGATCCATGGATCGACCCGCCTGGCTCCGGCCAATCACACTACTCTGAACAGACAATTCGCCTCCCGGAAACATGGGTCTGCTACGATCCCCTCGGCGAATGTCTGTCGGCAATCCCCAGGGCCGAAGGCCCGATCCGCTTTGGATCGATCAACAATCCATGCAAACTCAACGACCCGCTATTGCGATTGTGGTCGCGGGTGATGCAAGCCGTCCCCGATTCGCATCTCCTTCTGCTCGCATTCGACAGCGAACATCGTCATCGGCTCACAGAATTCTTCCGGACCCAGGGCATTGCCGAAAGCCGCGTAGAATTCTTCAGTCGTTCTCTGCGGAAAGATTACCTTCGCCTCTACGACCAGATCGACATTTGTCTCGATCCCCTGCCATACAACGGCATAACCACAACTTGCGATGCCCTCTGGATGGGCGTCCCCGTTGTAACGCTGATCGGCCAAACCGCCGGCGGGCGAGGGGCCGCAAGCATCCTCGCAAACGCCGAACTCAAGGATCTGATCGCCGATGACCCCGAACAATTTGTTCGCCTCGCATTCACCCTGGCAACCGACGCACCGCGCCTTGCCGACCTGCGTAAATCCCTGCGGGATCGGTTCACACGCTCCCCCATAATGGACGCCCCGCGTTTCGCCAAAGCCATGGAAGCAGCCTATCGCCAGATGTGGCACGCCTGGTGCAATCGCACCCAGTAGCCGCTTTTCATCTTCACCCAGTTGCCCTACGATTTCCCACAAGGAGTACCCATGGAAAACGCCCCATTAAAAATCGGTCAAACCGCCCCGGATTTTGAGCTGATGAATCAGGATAAAAACAAGGTGAAACTTTCGGACTATCGCGGCAAGCGAAAAGTCATCCTTCTCTTCTATCCCATGGATTTCAGCCCCGTTTGCACGCAAGAGCATTGCACCTTCGGCCCCGAACTCGACCGCATCGCCAAGGACGACGAAACCGTAGTCTTCGGCGTCAGTTGCGACAGCCCCTTTTCCCACGCCGCCTTCCGAAAGCAGTACGGAATTCCCTACGATCTGCTTTCCGATCCAACCCGCCGCATGGCCAAAGCCTACGGCATGTGGGCTGGCGAAGAACCCTACAACTGCACCAAGCGCGGCACGGTCATCATCGCAAAAGACGGCAAGATCGCATTCTACAAAGAGCAGCGAATGAAAGACCCCCGCGCGGTGGAGTCACTCGAAGAGGCATCGCTGATCGCCGACGAATTGGCCAACCGCGCCGACGAGTTCGGCGTGAGCGTGTAGAGGAAATGCCGAATGCTCCCGGCGCGCCGGGACCAAATGCCAAGTGGAAAACAGGAAGCATTTCGTTCGGCATTTGGCATTCGGCATTCGGCAATAACCCAAATGCAAATCGGCCCGATACGCCTATCCTCTCCCTTCTGCCAGGCCGGCCTTGCCGGCTACAGCGATCGCGCCATGCGTCTCGTCGCCCGCCGTCGCGGCTGCGGTTACGCCGTCACCGAAGCCCTCCTTGATGTCATCCTCTGCAACGGCGGCGAGGGATTACGAAAGTCCATCGACATCAACGATGAAGATCACCCCATAGCCGGCCAAATCATCGGCAGCGAACCAGAAACCATGTCGCAAGCCGCCGCGATCATGGCCGGCGCAGGCTACGACGTAATTGATCTGAACTTCGCCTGCCCCGTGAAAAAGATTAAAAACAAAGCGCGCGGCGGACACATGCTCCTCGACGTCCAGCGCGCAGTCTCCGTCATGAAAGCAGTCCGTGATCGCCTCGGCGATCGACCGTTAACAGTCAGCCTTCGCCGCGCGTTCGATGATTCCCCTCAGGCGGAAGATCGATTCTTCGAAGTCATCGAAACCGCCTGGTCCCTCGGCTTCGTCGCCGCCCGCGTTCACGCCCGCACGGTCGAGCAAAAATATTTCGGCTCGGCCCGCTGGCCTTTCCTGACGGATTTAAAGCAGCGATATCCGACAAAAACGATCTTCGGCAGCGGCGACGTTTTCACCGCCGCTGACGCCGTCCGAATGTATCGCCAGACCGGCGTCGATCTCATTTGGATCGCCCGGGGAGCCATCGGCAACCCCTGGATTTTCGAGCATGCCGCTCGATTGTTGAACAATCCCGATTCCGAGATTCTCCCACCAACAATCGCCCAACAACGAGAAGCGTTGATCGAGCATTTCCAAATCGCGATGGAAATCCATGGCGAATCACTCGCCGGTCGGCGAATGCGGAAAATGGGAATCAAGTACAGCCGTTTTCATCCCGCGGCCGCCGAAGTGAAGCACGAATTCATCGCGGTCCAAAGCCTGCGCGATTGGCAAAACGTGCTGAATCGTTGGTACGCCAGCGAAAGCCCCGGCGTCTGGCCCAACGACAACGCCGCCGATGAAGTAAATTCCTGCGAACCCATTCAAGCCAACTGATATGCACTCCCGCACCCCACGCCGAAATCGGCTGGCAAAAGTTCTCCCCGAAGAATGGCGGGAATTTCTGCTTGCAGGCGGCGCGCCGAAACGCAAATACACCGCCGTTTGCAAAGCAACCCTCGCAGGCGGCCGCGTGATCGATCATCTCATCATCGAAGAAGGCTGGATCATTGCTCTCGGAAAAGCGGGCCTGAGTGGGATCTTCGAGCAGCGCATCGATTTCGATCCGCGCACGATTCTCGAACTGGAATTGATTCAGGTGATTTGAACCGGACGCAGATCAACCGCCAGTTCTGCGCGGCACGCTCCGCCGACTCACATCCGCCCCAAACGTCTGATTATGCCCAACCTGCTTCGATGCGGCAAACGGAGTGTTGGACTTCTTCTGCCCTGTAGGTGTCAGCTTGTCGAGCATTCCGCCGATGCCCTGCGCATGCGGCTTCGCCAGCGATTCCTTCAGATTATCNNTTGTGATGGTGCCGGACTCGAAACTTTGTGTGCTACCATCGCCGCAGCCGACGCCGCTGATTTCGCCGGATCAATCCCATGCGCCGCCGGAGCCGCCGTCGCCGGTTTTGATTCAGAACTCTTCTTCGTATTTCCCTGCGGCTTGGCCGCCTTCTTTTGGTTCGCCATGCCAACCATCCTACCCGAAACCTCGCTGGATTACAGACTGTCCAGCCGCTGCTGCTTATCAAGCTCCAAAAGGGCATCAATAAGCGGATCGAGCAACCCCTGTAGTATCTGATCGAGGTTAAAATTCTTCTCCCCGCCCCCTTCGCCGCCAAGACGGTGATCCGTGCACCGGTTCTGCGGAAAATTATACGTCCGAATCCGCTGGCTCCGATCGCCGCTCCCCATCATCGCCTTCCGCGCGCTCGTCACGGCAGCATGCTGCTTCGCCCGCTCCGCTTCGTAGAGCGTCGCTCGCAAAAGGGCCCACGCCCGCTCCTTATTCTGCGTCTGGCTCTTGTGCTCGGTCATCTTGAACTGCAAACCCGACGGCTTGTGCAAAATCCGCCACCCGGTCTCCACCTTGTTCACATTCTGCCCGCCCGGGCCGCCGCCGCGGCAACCAAATTCCTCTACATCTTTCGGATTGATATCAATCTTCACATCCGGCAATTCCGGCAAA
>PMAK01000242.1 GCA_003153655.1 Phycisphaerales bacterium | reverse complement strand
TTAACACAGGTGCTTGGCGGTTCAAATCGCATTTCTTTACAACCTCAGTCTGTTTGATTTCGCGTAATCGTCGGATATAAGAGATTCCCCGGAATTCCCGGCGATATTTGGAGCTAAATTGGAACGAACGCTTATTATTCTCAAGCCCGATGCCGTGCAACGCGGAATTTGCGGGCAGATCATCGGCCGATTCGAGAAAAAGGGCCTGCAAATCGTCGGGGCAAAGCTGATGAAGATCAGCCAGACGCTTGCCGAGACGCATTACGCGCCGCACAAGGGAAAGCCGTTTTACGATGGGCTCGTTAAATTCATGACCAGTTCGCCGGTGGTGGTGCTTGCCCTGGCCGGCAAAGATTCCATCGCGATTTCGCGGAAGATGATGGGGGCAACCTTCGGCTCCAAGGCCGAGCCGGGAACCATTCGCGGTGATTTTGGCGTCAGCAATTCATTCAACCTCATCCATGGTTCGGACTCTATTGAGAGCGCCCAGCGCGAACTAGGATTGTTTTTTAAGGCCGACGAACTTCTGGAATGGAAGCCGGTTATTCAGTCCTGGGTCTATGATTTTGCCAAGGGTCAACCGGAGTGATCGATGGGATTTCGCAATGTTGTAAATGATGGCTCATCCAATGAGCCGCGACTGCGCTTGCAGCAATCGATGGCGGGGATGCGCGATCTGGGCGGTGCAGACGCTGCTTCGATATCGCAGATTCTTGATCGGATGGCAGCGGCCGGATTTTCGGGACTCGAAGCAAGTTGCCGAAACGAACAGGATGCGGATGAGTTGGCGACTATGCTGCGGGACCGAAGCCTGGCAATCGGCTTCTCGGCCGTTGCTGAAAATGTGGATGATCTTTTGAACCCGCTGGAGTTGTCGCATCGGATGCGGGCGGATTATTTGTCGGTGCGGGTGCTGGGTTCACTCAAAGCTTCGCCGGATATCGCGGAGGTCTTGGAGGAAATGTACGGCCTGGCAAACGACGCGGGGTTGCCGCTGTTCATCGAAACGCGGGCCGGCAGCATAACGCAGGACCTTCGGCGAACCGTCAAGGTTATCAATCGATTCAAGAAGGTTCGATTCACGGGCGATTTTACCGACTATCTTGCCGCCTCCCAACTTGGCGCGGATTGGAGCGAAAATGTCTGGGATCATTTTCGTCAAATCGCCAGGCGCTGCGGAAACTGGCACGGCACATTGGATGCCAGCCCATCCGCTTTGACGCCGCAGATCAAAAAATTGTGGATCCTTGGAATGGTTGAATGGCAGAATAGAGCCCGGCCAGGCGATGTATTGCCCTTCAGTTGCGAGCCGGGCCCAGGGGGCTGGGAGCAATGTCTGGCGATCAAGCGTCTGTTGGAAGAGGCATGGGCGCAAGCGAAGCTCGAGCGGGGTCCTGAGGAAAATCACGTGACGGTTGAAGTGCCGCCGCCGGCTGAAATTGCCGTGAATCAGGGAATGCATTAAATAAAAAACCCCGGGACGCCATCCCAGGGTTTGATCACATCAGAGTTTTAATCGGCACATCGAGCTTTACGCGCCCAGCTTGGCTTTCGCATCGGCCGGCACATCAATCGTGGTCGTGCCTACATCCTTGATTTCGGTGGTAGTCGTCTGATCCACATCGTTATCGTTGCCGTTGAAGCTGCGCGTGCCGGTGACGTGCATCTCAAACTTGGTCAGGTTTCCATCCTTGATTGTAAACTTGATCGACGCCTTGGCGTCTTTCACCTCAACGGCGGGCGCATTGGCATCAGGCGTCGTCGTGGCCCGACGGCGACGGAACATAAGCTGCTCCTTGGCCGCGTCCGGCGTCAGGTCGGCGCTGTACCCGTCATCGGTTTTCTGAATGTTATCAAGCTTGCTGACGAGATCCTTGGCCAAATCGGCAGGGGCCTTGATGTTCTGCACCATAAACAAAAGCATCCGTTCCGGCGAAGGCGGCCCGCCGCCATCATCGCTCGCAGCGGCGGTTGTCAGTTCCGCCTTTGATTTCCAGCCGTCGTCTGTTTTGACCGCAGCTTTGTCTCCCTGGGTGAGCAGTTCATACGTGTTGTCGCGCATCTGAACCGAAAGCCAGGTCGTTCCGTCCTTTTGGATCTTCCCGTTCTGCGGCCCGCGCCCGAAGCCGCCTTCAACCGTCCGAGTCCAACTGTAATTGCCGCTATCGGACAATTTTTGAATCGCCGCCTGAATATCGTCCTTCGGGTCCGCATGGACAACAGCCGCCGAAAAAGCCAAAAGTGAGAGGGTAGTGATCAAGACGCGCTGAAGCATGGAAGTCTCCTTCGATGAGGGAATAAACCGTACCGCCGGGCGGATGATACTCCCGTCGCGCGAGAAAATGCAATGTTTATTCGATTGCCATCGGCGATGCTTCCATTGCCGATCATTATGGCCGCTTGTCGTCACTTGTGGCGATTTTGACGGAACTCGGTTGGCCGCGATGCAGGGAAACATTGCGGATTTCAATCCATTGGTTCAGAGGCCGGGATTGCATTTCCCACTGTTTGATCGACGCGACGGGAAGGCGGACGGCATATTCGGCGGCCAACCCGCCGCTGCCCCCGACACTGGACCATCCATCGGCGGGAATTTGATGGCCGGCGCGGTCGATCGCAACCAGCCGCATAACCTCACGCGGACGCGGCGTCCGACCGTCGATGAACGCCATGACGATATGGGTTTGACCCTCCAAGACAAATGTCCTGCTGAAGAGAAAAGACATTTGATCGCTGCCTCTGGATATTTGACCGTTTCCAGGGGCCGTACAAATGGTCTTCCACCGCCCGGCCGCCACGTCGGCTCGCAGAATGCCGCCCGCGGGCGCATCAGGCAGTCGAATGACCTCTGCATCCACGGATGGATCGACCGCGCCTTCCAAATTGGACGACATCGTTGCATTGCAGTTCAGCCAGTACCACGCCACGGTGGCGGGCTCTGAACTTCTCGAAACCAATCGATTGATCTTGACCGCGGTTTCGCGACAGAGATATTCCCACTCGGGCGATGCTGTTGTGCGGATGCGAGTATATGGAGCAGATGCGGGCTTGCCGTCGGCGGCCCACCATTGCTTGCCCGTGGATGGATTTTCGTTGATGCCGACGATTTCGATTGAGACGCCGTTGGCGAGCCGCCCGACGAGATCGGAGGAAAGTTTTGCCGCAGCTTCTGGGGCCGAAGCTGAGGCCTGCTGGGCTGCCGGTTGCGATGGCGGACTGGTCTGATCGGCCAGGAGTCTGACGGTCCCAATGCCAATGCCCGTCGCGCCTGTGATACCAATGAAGAGCCACACAGCGGCGAAAATCTTTTTCCATTTCATCATTTGAATGACTCCGTTTGCGAGGGCAAGACCGGCCGGCGTGGCGACGGCCGTGGTAGCTGCCGTGGTAACAGTGTGCGCCAAAGCGGCTGGGGCCGAGACGCGCGGCAACTGATCAAGAATGACCGCCAGCGACGCCGCCGGCGCGATTGCCTTTNNTCCGCAGGTGATCGAGCGCCCGGGTGATGCGCTTGGCCGCGGCCGGCTCGGAGACTCCGAGCATCAAAGCCGTCTCAGCGATGCAATTACCTTCGAGATATCGCAGGGTGATGGCGGTCCGCTCGGTTTCGCTTAACTGCGCAAGTGCAAGATCCAGTTGCGGCCAAATATTTTCCAATTGTGGCGTCACGTTCTGCTCCATGCGCGATTGATTCAGTGCGGCAGCCGCAGCCTCGTGGCGCTTTCGCCGCGATTCTATTTTGAGGGCGTCCCGGCCGGCCCAGTGGGTGGTCTTTACCAGCCAGCCCGCGAGCGAGACGCGATTCCGCAAGCTGCTCGCTTTTTTCGCGAGGACGATAAAGACCGCCTGCGTGACATCCTCGGCAAGCTGCGGGTCACGCACCTGCCTGCGGGCGCACGCATATACCGCATCCATATGGCGGCGCACGATTTGCGCAAACGCATCCTGCGATTTGCCTGAAACGAACTGATCGAGCAACTCGTTGTCCCGCATAGGTCTTCAAATATAACCCGGACGGCCGGGCCATTTTCGAGACATAAAAATGGATTTTGATCTGGTCACGCCGCCGCCCTCACCGGCGAATGCCAAGATTTGGAGATGTCGCTTACTGTCAGACCAGCATCATGCCGGGCTGCTCGAGGACGGTCTTGAGGGTTTTGAGGAAGTCGGCGGCGGTCGCGCCGTCCACCACTCGGTGATCGGCCGACAGCGTCAACGACATCATGGTCCGGGCGATGACCTGGTCATTCCGGACGACCGGCCGCTTTTCGGCAGCGGCGATGGCAAGGATGCCAACTTGTGGGGGGTTGATGATCGCGGAAAATTCGCGGATTCCGAACGTGCCGAGGTTGCTGACGGTAAATGTGCCGCCGCTCATTTCATCCTGCTTGAGCCGCTGGGCGCGGGCGCGATCGACCAGGTCCACGCTGCGCTGGCGGATTTCCTTCAAGCCCATGAGATGAATGTTCCGCAGCACCGGGACGATCAGGCCATCGGGAATTGAGACAGCCATGCCGAGATGAACATCGCCGTATCGGGTGATTTCCGTGCCGTTAAATGTGGCATTGAGCGCCGGATGTCGCAGCAGGGCCGTCGCGACGCCTTTGGCCAGGAAATCGCCGAGACTAAGGCGCACTTTTTCCGGTTCCAGAAGATCGTTCAATTCGGCGCGAAGTTTCACCAGATCTTCCACGTCCACGTCGATCGTTTCGTAGAAGTGCGGAATATTTTGCTTGGATGCGAGCAGGCTCCTGGCAATGGCCGATCGCATTTTGGTCAGCGGAATCACCTGCGTCTGGCCGCTGCCAAGTTGCGCGGGCGCCGCCGGCCTGGATGCCGCGGCGGGGGCCTCNNGATTCGCCCGCCGGGCCCGGAGCCGCGCAGGGCGTGAAGATCGATATGCTTGTCCGCGGCGATTCGCCGGGCCAATGGTGAAATAGCGATGCGATGCCCGCCATTTCCCTGATGAGAAACGGCTGGAACGGAAGTGGCGGCTTGGCGCGTCGCGCCGTGGCCGACGCTGTCCGGCTCGCGAATCTCACCGGCGCTGGCCTGCGCAAAGTTGGAAGTCGGCGCGGCAGCAACCGCTACGGGCTTGCGCGAAGCGGCGACTTCCTGCCGGGATGACGGCGCGGATGCCGCGGCCGGCGCAGACGATCCAATTTTCTTCTTCACTTCCGCCGGATTTTCTGAGCCGGTTGCGATCACAGCCATCAGCGAACCGACGGCGACTTTTTGTCCTTCGGCGACAACCAGGGCCGCCACAACCCCCGCGTCGAATGATTCCATCTCCATGACGGCTTTATCCGTCTCGACCTCGGCAATTTTCTCGCCGGATGCGATTTTGTCGCCTTCTTTTTTCAACCATTTAACGACGGTGCCGTCGGTCATGGTGTCGCTGAGCTGTGGCATTGTGATGTCGGCGGGCATGTTTTTACCTGTAGCAGGCTTCCTTAACGGCGGTGACGATCCGATCAACGCTCGGCAGCATCGCTTCTTCCAACGGATGGGAGAAGGGGACCGGAATTTCGTCACTGTGAACATATTCGATGGGCGCGTCGAGATCGTCGAAGCATCGCTTCTGCAATTTGAGAAGGATTCCCGATCCCATGCCGCAATAACCCCAGTCTTCATCCACGATTACGCATCGATTGGTCTTTTTGATGGATGCGGCAATGGTCTCCACATCCAGCGGGCGAAGGGTTCGCACATCGATGAGTTCGACGTCGATGCCATGTTCCTGTTCCAGAGCCGCCACCGCCGGGCGGACAACGCGTTGAAGTGGCCAGCCATAGCTCACGACCGTCACATCCTTCCCCTGTCGCTCAACGTTGGCCTTGCCGATGGGCAGAAAATATTCCTCATTGGGAATTTCGCCCTTTTCGCCAAGCATTTTCTCTGATTCGAGGAAGATCACCGGATCATTGCAACGAATGGAGGTCTTGAGCAGACCTTTAGCGTCGTATGGCGTACTCGGGGCCACGACGATCAGGCCGGGGATCCGGGCACAAACCGATTCCAGGCGATGGCTGTGCGTCGCGCCAAGTTGGTGTGCGATGCCATTGCCGCCGCGGAAGACAATCGGAACTTTGTACTGCCCGCCGGACATATATCGCACGTTGGCGGCGTTATTGACGATCTGATCGAGACAGACGAGCGTGAACGACCAGCTCATGAATTCAATGATGGGCCGCAGTCCGCAGCAGGCCGCGCCGACACCGAGTCCGGAGAACGCTGCTTCACTGATGGGAGTATCGAGCACGCGGCGCGGACCGAATTTCTCGAGCATTCCCTCGGAGACTTTGTAAGCCCCGTGATACTGGGCGACTTCCTCGCCCATCAGAAAGACGTTTTCGTCTCGCTCCATCTCCTCCGTCATCGCGGCTCGGAGGGCTTCTCGGAATTGGATTTGTGGCATTTGACCTCAAACTGCTATTGGATATTCAAACCGCCTCATGAACATGCAGCGCGGTAATCTGATTTTTTCTAAGGAGTTGAATCCCTGTTTTGGGAAGTACCAGTACGATCGCTGTTCCAGCCATCGCGAGTTGAAGGCGTTCCAGTACTTGATATCGGTCGCCGCTGGTCGTCACAATCTCGAACGGTATGAACGGCACCGCGTTGGCGTACCGGCGCATTTCATCTTCAAAATCAATCCGTTCGGGTTCGCGTTCCGCCATCGCAATTACCTCGGCTCGAACGGGTATTTTTCACTCAGGATATCGTTGAATCGGTCTTCTAAGGCGGGGAAGGGATCGGCGTCGGCTTGCGTTGCGGCTTCGTTGATTTCCGCCGCTACCGCCTGCTCCATTTCCTGGAGCTGCGAGTCCGATACCACTCCCGCCTTCTTCAGGCGGTCTGTGTAAAGCGTGATCGGGTCGCGCAGCTTGGCTCGCTCGGATTCTTCTTTGGTGCGGTATTTCAGCGGGTCCGACATCGAATGCCCGCGGAAGCGGAAGGTGTTGGCCACGATATAGCTGGGGCCGTCGCCGCGCTGGGCGCGTTCCTTGGCGATGGAGAATCCTTCGATGACAAGATCGACATCATTCCCATCGACGGCATAGTGGGGCATGGCAAATCCGCTGCCGCGCTGGACCAAATCTTTTTCGGCGCTGGATCGCTCAACCTGCGTACCCATGGCAATGCCGTTGTTTTCGACGATGTAAATACAGGGGAGCTTATACAGGCTGGCGAGATTGAGTGATTCGTTGAAAGTCCCCTGATTGATCGCCCCGTCCCCCATAAAGCAAAACGTTACGCCGCCGTTTTTTTTGTACCATTGCGCGAACGCCATCCCCGCCGCCAGGGGAAGATGGCCTCCTACGATTCCGTGCCCGCCGTTGTTTCCGACGGAGGCCTGGAAGAGGTGCATCGATCCGCCTTTTCCCTTGGAGCAGCCGGTGGCCTTTCCGAATAACTCCGCCATCGCGGCATGGGGCGCCATTCCGAGGGCAAGACTATGTCCGTGGCAGCGATATCCGTTGACGAGATAATCCTTCGATGAATCGAAGATAGCCGAGGTGCCGACGGCGATCGCTTCCTGGCCGCTGTAGAGATGGCAGAAGCCGCCGATTTTCTGCCCTGGCTTGGTGTACTCCTGAAAGGTTCGCTCCTCGAAACGACGAATGAGCATCATCATCCGGAGCCGCTCGCGTTCCAGGCGACCATCAGGTTTCTTGGCCGCGGGACGCCGCTCCATTTGATCGGCTACTGGCATTTCAACAGCTCCATTAATTACTTGGGTGGTCATGGTTATTTCAGCGTCAAAGCCGGCAGGCCAAAATAGTGCCTTCCGGGGCGGCGGATGCCCCAGTGTAATGGATTTTAGGCACCCCTACAAAGTACCTGTTGAACAACGCTCTTTTCCTTCTTATCGGCCGGATGTTGGAATTACTCAATTGTTGATCCAGCCAATAGTTTAGCTTCACAAGGATAGTATAGGGAATCCGGGTAAAAAAGTCGCCAGTTCAGGGGGCGGTGGCTGCACCGGCTGCCGGTAGGGCCTGTGCTATGGCATGCAGACGGCTTTGGCAACGGTTCATATACCGGCGGTAGGTCTCCCGGTCGTCGTGGTAATTATCCCTGGCGGCCATGTATTGATGAGTTACCGGGTCGGTTAAATAGCGCACCGTCGCTTCGTCGGCGGCATTCAACAATGGCAAAATAAGGCGAGGATCGACCGTTCCGATATTCGCTCGATTGTATTGCCGACCTGTTCGGGGGTCTTTGGGAAACACCTCCGCCGCAACCGGCTCATCGATGTAATACTTCATGACCGTAACGGCAAACTGAAGCATCGCATTCTGATAGGCCACTGCCGCCGACTGGAGAAGACGCTCGCGCTCTGATCCCTTGGCGCTGGCGGCCGCGAGATAATCATGGTCGGCCTTCATTAACTGCTCGCCGCTGATCGTGTCATCCACATGCACGAAATAGACCGAAGCGTTGGTCTTGTATCGTTCCATGTGTTGCAGGAATTCTCCTCTGGCGTCGTGGAACAGCCGCGAACCAAGGGCGTAACTGTAGAGGGCGGCGTTATAGTCAGTCGCATCCGCCGAAGGCTTGTCAAAGACGTCGTCAGATGTGGGGCTCTCCAGTTCTACCGGATCGGCGCTTTGCGGAACGCTAAGCCCCCACATCCGCAATTCATATCGCCGGCCACGTTCCCATTCATCCTTGGCCCAATCCTTGAGCGAGAGGGCGGGACGAGCGTCGATAACCGTATCGCCGGACTGAATGTGGTGCTGATTCCAAAGAAGTTGCAGGAGCTGCGCGCGCTTATAGTCGTTGTATGCAAGGGCGAGCGTGGAAATGCCATAAGGATAGGGCTCATATTGTTTGAGAAACTGCAGGGTTGAACCGTCATACCACTGCTGAGCGGCAGGCAGATTCGGTGGCCGCGGATACGGGGCATCCAGCAACTCAGGCAGGATATAGCCGTTCTCATCGAGCATCGGATTAAGTCGGACCCGACGCCAACTGGGATCGTGTTTCTGCGCATCCGGGCGCGTCTCTGTGAGATAGCTCACTCCGGGGCCAGTGAATTCATTGGCAAGCGGCTTGGCGGAGACAGGCTCAACCGTCACCTGGTCGGTTTGGGTTTTGGAATCCACGGTGATCGGCGATTGATCCTCGATCCAACCGACTTTGCTGGCGAGTGTACGGAAATCATCCGCTCGGTTGGCGGGGAATGTAATTCGCGTGAGCGTTTGAGATTCCCGGCGGATGCGGCTGCGGTAATAAACGTGTTCGGCGCTGGTTCCCAGTTTGTCACCATAGAGCGCCGCTATCGCCGCGATAATATTGATGTCATCCGGCCGCTCCCGCTCGACTTTCTGGCCGTAATCGATCGCGTCCAGGATCGTGGTGTACTTATTGCGGAGGCTCGCCATCTGGACGGAGATGTTGTAGGCCTTGTTCCAGATCTGAAACAGATGGACCGTATCGAACTCCGGCTGAAGCAGGCGGATCCATTCGACTTTGGTGTCGAAATCCTGAAGGTCATGCTGTTGCTTCTGGGTTTCACTGCTGGTCCAGAGAATCATGACCAGTGGCCCGCGCAACCCGCCAAGCAAAAGGGCGGTGGCAAAGCTGGGCATGGTGCTGAGCGGAGACTCCGTGGAAGCGGCGGGGCGGGGAAGGCGGCCGTTATTGCGGATGGCTTCGTGATCGGCAATCGCCCAATCGCGAAGATAGCTCGTCGCCACCAGACCAAGCACCAATAGCACCACAACCGCAATGCGCCCGGCGGTATTTCGGCGGGCCTGCACCTCTGGCGAAGTCATGACGGTCATGGCGCAACCTCCTTATTTCGAAGGAGGACGTACGCGATAACGATCGAAGGAATGCCGAAACCGGCCAGCACCGTCAGCGCCTCAAGGAGCCTGTCGCCGGGAATGTTCACACCTTGCTCGATATCTTCGATGGCGTCGAATTTGGAAGTATCCGGCAATACATCCGAGACATAATTCAGCACATTGGAAAGAGTGTCCACGCCGGTGCTGACGACCTTGGAAAGGGCAACGTCAGTGAATTTGAAATCATTTACGATTTGCCGGCCGAGCCCCGGTCCCGAAACATCCGCGAGTTGATCGACGCCCCAATGCCCCAGGAGCAGCAGGACCGTCAGCACAATCGCAATCGGCCACGAAAGGAACGTGCTGCATAGCACGGCGACGATAATCACAAGGATGCTCATCATCCAGATGATCGAAAGGCTCTTGATCAGATTCACCTCGAAGTATTGATGAGATGTAACCAGCAAGAGGGATGTGGGCAAAAGGCCGATGCTCTGTGCGGTGTTTTCGCAATGAAGCAATACGTCGTAGTTACCGGTGGTCACCGCGTCAGCGGGGATGCGGAAAAATGCGGGCAAGCGGCTTTCAACCAGCACCGGCTGCGCGAGATGAGTGAGCCTTTTGGTTGCTTCATCAAGAACGCTCACATCCAGCATCGTCGCATCTTCATGGCCGGCCTCGACCTCGGAATTGGACCGATCCACCTGAACATTGACCTGGATCGGAATCCCATCTTCAGTGACCGACGATGGAGCATTGCGGAAGCTGTACACCGCGGTGGTATGCGGGGCGTCGCTGCCGCCGCTCATTTCCTGATCGAGGTGAATGCCCAGCCGGCCGCGGAACGCAAGCAGTTCGCCCGTGCCGTCGATCCCGGGGCGCGGATCAATCCTTGTGGCATGCGGACCGTCAATATCAAATTCACCCGGCTTAATCTCCGGAATAAAACAATCCACGGGATGCGGGCCGATGAAGAAATCGACGTTGCCACTCGCGCCCACAACGCGCACCTGAAATCCGTTATGCCGGAAGAGTCCAATCGCTGTCTGCGGCGGAAGCCACGCGTATGCAGTCTGGCCAGTGGTTCCATCCGGAAGCTTCGTCGGCTCGCTTAAGCGGATGCCCCCTGCGCTAAGGGCGGGATCGAGCTTGTTCGTCTTGGAATACTCCACGATATTCTTGACCAATTCGCCAGAAGTAGAGGCGCCGACCATCGTGGTGGAGGCGAACAGATCGTTGAAGTTCTCATCAAAAATCTCGATGGAGATTCGCGGCGGGACCAGGTTCGTCGGCGCGGGCGCTTTGCCAAATACAGGGCCAAAAGGTTGAACGGCCTGAGGTTGATCGGTGGCCGCTCCTGTGCGCTGTGTGTTGAGATTGACACGGATCGCCAGGCCCCTTTCGCCGATTCCCGAGTGCGCCCAATCGTCCACATTGTCGTTCGGCGGCCCGAAGAGCGCCGTTCGGTCCATGGCGTAGCCGGCAAGAACGTCCTGTTCGCCGTCATTGCTGATGACGCGCTGAGAACTGTTTGGATCGGGCGGAGCGCCGTAAACGCCCAACTGATCGGGCGCCCAAAAACTCCGGGCGGTGAGCAGGCCGGAGTGTTCGTATTCCCCCATGCGATCGCGCTCGGTGTCGCTGACATCGCCTTCCTGAAGGCGGTAGGCGATCTGCTGCTGTTTTTGATGGGCAGTCACCCGCATGTAGCCCCAGGTGAAGAGTCCCATGATCAGGATCATTGTCAGGGCAACGCGCGCAAAACCGATCACCTTGCCGAGGATCACCTCGAGGCGCGTGATAGGCTTGGTCACGATCGTATAGATGACCCGGCTTTCAATTTCTTTGGGAAGATTCGTGCAGGCGAGAATAATACTGGCGAGCATCACAACCAGCGCAGTGGCAAAGAGGCATATCTTTAAAGATTGGCGAACAGCATCTTGCTCATCAAGCGCCCGTTGAAACTGTGTAATGCCGATCACGCCGACGATCGCCAATGGCGTGATCCAGAGAACGCGTTTTCGGATGGATTCGGCGAAGCAGACGCCGGAGATCGCCCAGGCGCGCTTCAGGCTGAATGCCATGACATCGCCGGCGCCCACCACCAGCAGGCCATAGATGACAATGACCGCGACAACCAGCAGTCCCCAGTTGCCGGCGAACCAGTTGGCGGCCAGCGGCAGTGAGAAAATATGATCGTGCGGGAACAAAGTGCGGTCCTCAAATCAAAAAGGTGGGGGCACGGCCCCACGGCGGAACTTCTAAGTTGATCCAACCGACGATTGCCCGCCGGCTGTATTTTCGCGAACGATGCGGATGAACAGCTCTTCCAGCGTCGTGGTTGGATGCGTCACGATAGGATCTTTTACGCCCATGCGCGAAAGGAACGTCTTGATCTCCACGATCTGCGGGTCCGTCATTCCGCCAGTCTGGATCTGCGTGACATCCTTCACCTGAAGTAGATCCTTCACCTGGCCGATCGTCTGCATCGTTCCGCGAAATAGAATTGTGATCCGGTCGCACACGTCCTGAACGTCGGCAAGCAGATGACTGCACAGCAGCACCGTCTTTCCCTGCTGCTTGAGTGAAAGAATCAGATCCTTCATCTCGCGCGTGCCTATGGGGTCGAGTCCAGTGGTCGGCTCATCCAGCAGAATCAGATCGGGATTGTTAATCAGCGCCTGCGCCAAACCGATGCGGCGGGCCATGCCTTTGGAATATTCCCGAAGCTTCCGCTTGCGCGCCTTGGCGTCGAGCCCGACGGTATCCAGCAGGGCGGGCACGCGTTTTTTCAATTCCGCGCGGGGAATCTTAAATAGCCGTCCGTAAAATTTCAGCGTCTCTTCCCCGTTGAGAAATCGGTAGAGATACGATTCTTCCGGAAGAAATCCGATGCGTTCATTGATCGCGGTATCGCCCGCCGGATGTCCCAAAACCGTCGCCGTCCCGCGGGAGGCGAAGATCAAACCCAGCAGCAATTTGATCGTCGTGCTCTTGCCCGAGCCATTGGGTCCGAGCAGACCAAAGACCTCGCCGCGATGGATCGTAAGGTTGAGATCGTCCAAGGCGCGGACTTTATCCCTGCCCCAGAAATCCTTGTAGACTTTGGTTAAATGTTCTGTATGAACCGCTTCGTCGTTGGTTGGGATCATGGTGTCGAAAGGTCGCGTCCGCTCGCGCGGCCCGGGACGGCAAAGCCCCGGCAATAAAAGAAATGCGCTAGCACCCTGGAAGTTGCATGATCAAGGAAGCTTATCGACGGGGCGGTCCCATCGGCGGCTTACGCGTTGTGCGGGCCTGACGCCGACGCTTCTCGCTCGGCTTCTCATAATACGCGATTCGCTTGATGTCTTTCGTGAGACCCTCTTTCTCACACATCTTCTTAAAGCGTCGCAACATCTGCTCGGCGGTTTCATTACCGCGCGACTTCACCTTGATCATCGAATACAATCCTTTCCACTATCCGCGAAAGCAGGTAGTTTAGCTAAAGCACTTAAATGTTCAATACGCACACCATTCCGATCCGAGTCCGCTATACGGAAGTGGATTCCATGGGGTATCTGCATCATAGTCGGCATCTGCAGTATTTCGAGATGGGGCGGATTGAGCTCCTCCGGGCTCACGGCATAAGCTATGCCGATCTGGAGCGGGAAGGGGTGTTTTTTGTGGTGGTAAAGGTAGCCGTAAATTACAAAGCCCCGGCCAGATACGATGATGAATTGACGCTGACAACCAAAATCGCGCGGCAAACTCCGGTGAGGATTGACCATACGTATGAGCTGTTAAAGGGAAAAACGCTGGTGGCGGACGGATCGACGACGATTGCCTGTGTGGGAAGGGATGGACAGTTGCGCGCGATACCGGAGTTGTTGCAGGGGCATGGGGAGAGTTGAGATGCGACGATGGGCGATAGAACTGGATTCAAAGCTGCGCCGATTTATTGTTCCCGAGATCGCTTATGTAGTCATTTATGAATATTGACTCCCGACCCTTTAGAATTTCCCCAGAACGGCAAATGGGCCAACTAGATGCTGTCGCCCAGATTTGATCCACAATCAGTACATACCCAAACATACCCTCTGTAGAGGAGTGCGTATAGGATGCCCGGCCAAATCATGCACAGCAATAATATAGTTAAGACAACGACATTTCCGGCAGATTTTCGCACAGGCTGAGTTCTGCTGCCACAAATCGAACATTGGCCGGAAACCCACTTTCCGCGCTCGGCCTCTGATTTTAGGCACTGTAACGCCCCCCACGTTAGGAAAGCACTCGGGCCGCCTCGAAGGAATATCCCACCAATAATAAGTTCTGCTGCCTCCGTCCCGTCCCGAATATTTGCCGACAATACGCTCGACGTCCACACCAGCACGGAAATAATGGAAATCGCAAGATAAATACGTGCCGCCACAATTGTGTTCCGCCGGTTTCGCGTGAAAGAGTCGATTACTGCAAATAACCCGACAGCTAACGCAATGAACCCGATTATGTTTAGTCCAAGAACTGACAAGACGACTGCGAGCAAGAGGAATATACGGGCCTTAACGGGCGCTACAGCCCGATCCGAAGCAATATGGAGTGGGATATCTGATGCCTCGGGAAACGCTTGAGACTGTGGCATGGCGAATTGGAGATCTGCCGTGGTATCCGCTTGCCGATGAATCACCTCGGAAGCCTCTTGCTGAGGCAAGACCTGAGTTGGATTGTATTTTGCTCTCCAACAAGTAAAGCAGCACTTGTGGAATTCCGGATCTGCTGCCCAACTGTCCCCGGAGGCTATCTGCTTTCCACAGATAAAACATGGGCCAAGAGAATCGGGCATGCGTTTTCCTCCAGCTACGTCGCCATTTCGGAATCACCAAAAGAACGAGTCTGAATTTCGGAGAAGAAAAAGGAACGAGCCGAAAAAGCGGAACGTTCACAATTCTGCCTCGCCTCCGTATCTCAACTAACCTTCGACCCCGCCGCAGCCGCCTCTGATGGCATCACCACAATCACCCGCCCGGTCGGGACATCCGTCGCCGCTAGTAGCATCCCCTGACTAATCTCCCCGCGCATCTGCCGTGGGGCCAGATTGGCCACTACCACGATTTGCTTTCCCACCATTGATTGAGGATCAGCCACATGCTGCCGGAGGCCGGCACAGATTTGCCGTTTTTCCGTGCCGAGGTCGATNNTGTCCGCATTCGGGTGCGGCTTGCATTCCAGCACGGTCGCAACCCGTAAATCGAGCTTCACAAAATCGTCGAAATTGATCGTGGCGGGGCCTGCGGCGGGTGATGCGTTGGGGGGTGTTTCCGGTGCGTTCATATTGATTGCCTTATATAAAACGGGTTCGACGGGAAGTTTATGTTACCGCCTCTGCTCCGCCAAGTTCTTTGATTCGGATTTTCCAAACGCAATTCATTCTGCTGCTCCCCGATTCTATTTTGTGCTTTGGGGGTGCTTCTGGTAAATTTCACGGTTCATGCGCTGCCCATTTTGCGAGGCCGAGAAGGATAGCTTGAAGGTCATTGATTCACGGACCTGCGAGAGCGGAAAAGCGATCCGCAGGCGCCGGCAATGCCTTAAATGCGATAAGCGTTTCACCACCTACGAAAAAATCGAACAAAACATCCGTCTTAGCGTCGTAAAAAAGGACGGACGCCGGGTTCCCTGGGATCAAAAACGCATCTTCAGCGGGCTCGAGCGGGCCTGTTTCAAGCGGCCCATACCCGAAAGCGAGTTGCAACGCGTCGTGGATGAGGTCGAAGAAGAAGTCTTCAAAACCTACGACCGCGAAGTGCCGTCGGACGCCGTCGGACGCTTGGTAACGGAGCGATTACGCCGTATTGATCAGGTAGCGTATGTTCGATTCGCCAGCGTTTACAAGCAGTTTAAGACACTCGAGGAGTTGGTAGACGAGGCCAAGGCGGTGATCGATTCCCGGCGATATGAGGATCATCCGAGCCAGGGCCGGCTGTTCGTCGACGCCTCCAAGCCGCCGCACGCGGATGGCGAGAATGGAATCACCACCCCGGCCGCGAACGGCCCTGCCGCCAAAGGCCGGCACGCACGCGGTAAGGCTGCCAAATCGGCCCAGCATTCGCCGGCGGTTCCCTCCGAGGCGTGAGCGATGTTGTTAGTCGTTCGTCTTTCACCCCTGAACTCATGACAAACCCTTGGCCAGTCCGATAATTAGTGGAGGCCTTATATGCAGCGATGGATAGGACGCGCGATCTTCAGCCGACGGTGCGGGATCGCAGTTGCCGCGGTCGGCGCCGCTCTTTTGGGCGTGGCCGGCTGCGCGAGCAAGGCCGCGCCGCCCGCACCGAAAGAACCGCTCTGGCCCACCTTGCCTCTGCAACAGGTTCCCAATTTCATGCAGGGGACGCTCTTTGAACGCGTGCGGTTTTCCGGCCTGGAAGAAATGCCGGTCTACGGCTACAGCCTTGCCGTCAATCTTCACAACACCGGCGACAGCAACGCCCCCAGCATGGTGCGCGATTACATCATCAAGCAGATGCTCCTCCGCGGCTTCGACAGCTACGTGATGGGGACCTATCAAAACGTATCGCCGGAACAGATGCTGCGCGACAAGCGCGTTGCGATCGTGGAAGTGGAAGGGCGATTGCCCGTGGGCGCGCGATCAGGACAGAGCTTTGATGTCATCGTCCGCTCGCTACAGCACAACAGTACCAAGAGCCTGGCGCACGGCGATCTCTACCAGTGCGACCTAAGCGAAATCGGCCTGATCGAGCCCTCGGGAATCGAAGCCCGCCTCCAGGCATTTGTCCCCGGCGGCCCCATTTTCGTGAATCCCGCGTATGCCCTGACCGAAGGCGCGACCACCCAGCCGGGAACGCCGGCGGCTCTGCGCGTCGGAACAGTCCTCAACGGCGGTGTAGTGCGAGCCGATCGGCCGATCAACTTGCAGCTGCGCCGTCCGCAGGTCAGCACCGCCCGATTAATCGAGCAATTGATTTCCCAGCGATGGCAGGCGCCAACACAACTGGGAATGGTTCACAGCGACAAAACCGAAGTCGTCGCCAAGGCTGAGAACGAAGGACTGGTCCTTATCTATGTTCCCCCGCAATACAAAGGTGATTGGAAGCATTTTCTGGGCGTGGTGTCACATCTTTATTTGAATCAATCGCCGGAATTTCTGGCCGCCCGGTTGCGTGAGCTTGTGCAGAAAACGCATGATCCGAATGCCCCGCTGGCAGATATCTCTCTCTGCTGGGAGGCGATGGGACCCGAAGCGCTACCCAGCTTCGAGCCGCTCATTTCCGATCCCAATCCAGATATTGCATTCGCCGCAGCCCGGGCCGCGGCATTTTTGGGCGACGCGGCCGCCCGGCAAGCACTGGCGCAAATGGCATTGGACCCCGCGCAACACAATCAGCTCCAGGCGGTTCGGATTCTCGGCGAATTGCCGGACTCTCCTGAAATCGATCACCTCCTCGCGCAGCTTCTCGATTCCGACCGCGCCGATGTGCGAATTGAGGCCTATCGCGTATTGGTCAGCAGCCCCGACACGCAGGCGGAATCGCGCGATGACAACGCCGACAGCCAGGTCCGTAATCATTATGGCATCGTGACGTACAACGTCGCCCATCGTTTCCTGCTCGATATCGTCCCCAGCCAGGGCCCGCCGATGGTTTACGCGACCAGCACCGGCGTGCCACGCATCGCGATCATCGGCCATCAACTTTCCCTTCAGACGCCGCTGACGTTCACTGCGATGGACATGCGATTGAGTGTTTCATCCAGCGATGGGACGAAGCTGCTGACCATGTTTTACCGCGATCCGCTTTCTCCCGATCCGGTGAAAGTGGATACGCACAACGACCTGCCTGAAATCCTGGCGCGGCTCGGTGGCGAAGGCCCGAACGACAGCCAACAGTTCAACCTGAGCTTCGCAGATGTTGTCGCGATCGCGCAGCAAATGGTGACTTCCCACGAAGTCTATGGCGTGAATCTGGCTGACAACAGCATGATAGAAGGCATCTTTCAGCTTGAGCGTCCGACGCTGGAATCCGACGACTGGACAAGCATTCCGAACGAGAATTCCTAGGGCCGGCCGCAGGGTGACAGCGGCGTGGTGACCGGTCCCGCGCGGTCGGCAAGGGCGGGCGGGTAGATGAATTGGAAATTCGAAACCGAATCGGGTAAGTTTATAAAAAGATTTCCGAAGCCTGCGGCGTTGCCGTGTGGCCGCACGGAAATCAAGGCTAGGGATTTGGCCGCCGCCGTTTCGATCATGGAGGATCGCACGCCATGCGTCTGAAAAAACTCATACTTCACGGGTTCAAGAGCTTCGCCGATCGCACGGAATTCGTGTTCGACTCGCCGATCACCGGCATCGTCGGACCCAACGGCTGCGGGAAATCCAACGTCGTCGACGGATTCAAATGGGTCCTCGGCGAACAATCCGCCAAGAGCCTCCGCGGCGACGCGATGATGGACGTCATCTTCAACGGCTCCTCCGCGNNGCCGCCGGCATGGCCGAAGTCACGCTCGTCTTCGACAACCCGCTAGCGGCCGATGGCAAGCGCGCGGTCAATCTCGACACCGACGAAATCTCCGTCGGCCGCCGCCTTTTCCGCGACGGAACCAGCGAATATCAAATCAACAACTCAACCGCCCGGCTCAAAGACGTGCGGGAATTATTCCTAGACACCGGCGTCGGCGTCGACGCCTACAGCGTCATCGAGCAGGGCCGCGTCGCCGCGATGCTTGATGCTAATCCCGAAGAACGCCGCCTGATTTTCGAAGAAGCCGCGGGAATCTCCAAGTTCAAAGCCCGCAAAAAAGAATCGCAGCGCAAGCTCGAGAAGGTGGATCAAAATCTTCTCCGCGTTAACGACATCGTGGAAGAAGTGGATAAGCGCCTCCGAAGCGTGAAAATCCAGGCAACCAAGGCCCGCACATTCCAGGAGCATTCGACCCGGCTCGCCGAATTGCGATTAGGCCACAGCCTTCAGGAATATCACACACACTCTCAATCGCAAAAAGAATTGGATGCATCTTTAGAAGAGTCTCGTTTCCGCCTGGACGATGTGACTGGCGATCTGGCCGCTGCGCAAAACGCGGCCGCAGCCAAGAAGGAACTCTTCGAATCGCTCTCGCAAACCCGGCAGAAGCTGGAATACGAACTGGTTCAGGCCCGTTCGCAAATCCAATCAGCCAAACAGCGGCAACACTACGCCGGCCAGCAACTTCAGCAGATCGCCGAGCAACTCACCGGATTCGAGCAGGATAAATCCCAAATCGAATCAAAGTTGCAGGAAGTACAGCAATCGCTCTCCGCGGACACACAAGCACTCGCCTCTCTGACTGCCGAACTCGAAGAACAGCGACAATTGATCGAACAGCGTCAAAAGGCGTATGCCGAGGGACAACTCAAGCTCAATTCCGCCGGCGCGCAAATCGAAAAGCAGAAATCCACGATCCTTGATTTGATGCGGAAGCTGGCGGCCGTCGGCAGCCGCCTCGGGGCAATCGACATCGAGCGAAAGAATATCGCCTCCCAGCAGGACCGGCTCGGTCAGCGCCGCGCGCAACTTGAGAAGGAACTGCAAACGCTGGAATCCGCCCGCGCGGAATTGGCCGAAAAGTTACAGCAAGTCGCAGTTAAAATCGCCGAACAGCAGGCCGAAATGGAAAGCCAGCGGGCCGCCGCTGCGGTCCTCGGCAAACAGATTTCCCAAATCGGCGAGAGATTGGGATCAGCCAAGGAGCATCGCTCCGGCCTCATCTCCCGCCAGAAATTGCTCGCGGACCTCGAAGCAAATCGCGAAGGCGTCAGCGAAGGCGTCAAATCCGTCCTTCGCCAGCGCGAAACAAAATTCCCCTTTATCCGCGGCTTGGTTGCGGACGTGCTCCGCGTCGATGTCGAGCATGCTCACATCATCGAAGCCGCTCTGGACGGCAAGGATCAATTCCTGGTAACGCTGGACTCAACCGCGGCCCTTGCCGCGCGCGACGCGCTGGATGATTTGGAAGGCCGCGTGAATGTGCTGTGCGCCGACCGATTGAGCGTGTCTGATGAAGCATACGATTGGAACACCCATCCGCATCGCATTCGCCTTGCGATAGATCTTGTCCGATTCGATCAGGCCGANNGCTCGATCGTCGTGGATGACTTGCCCACTGCACAGGACCTGCTGACCAACGGACCGCGCGGCTACCGATATGTGACAACCGCGGGTGAGATTCTCGAAGCCGAGGGCGTTCTCCGCGCCGGCCCACTAACCGCCGCGATGGGCATTCTATCTCGCCGATCCGAGCTTGAAGTGATCGGCCAGCAAATCGCCGATGTCGATCAGCGCATCGAACAACTCAGCCGCGAACTCGCCGAGGGAAGCACGCAGGCCCGCTCGCTCGAAGAAGAAATCGCGTCCCTCCGCAACGCGGTATACCAGTCAAACACCGCAAAGGTGGAGTTGAACAGCGCCGCCGCCCAAAACGCGGATCGACAAAATGCCCTGCGGCGAGAACAGCCCGTGGTGGATCGCGAACTCGCATCGCTGGCGTCCCAAATGCAGCGTCTGGAGTCGGAACAAAATTCGCTCTCCAAACAGCAGAGCCAGATGGAATCGGATCAGGCAGCCGCCAGCGCCGCCGTCGAGACGCTCACCGCTGATCAAACGCGAATTGCCGAGCAGCTTCGCGAGTTTGGCGAGGAATTGACCAAGCTCCGCGTGCATCTCGGTCAGGTTCAGGAACAACAGCTTGCCCGCGAGCAGGCCGTGCAGCGTCAGACGTCCGCCCAGGCGGAACTCGGTCAACAGATCGATCGCGTGGCGCGGGCAGCCTCCGCAACGGCAAACCGCCGAACCGAAGTGCAGCGTGAGCGCCAAGCCGCCGCCCACGAGGAAGAAACCCTCATCGGCAGCGTGGCCGCGGATGAAAAGA
The DNA here is from genome assembly GCA_003153655.1 of Phycisphaerales bacterium. Lineage (GTDB taxonomy): Bacteria > Planctomycetota > Phycisphaerae > Tepidisphaerales > Tepidisphaeraceae > PALSA-1353. The sequence continues at coordinate 6,551 of PMAK01000242.1, read as the reverse complement.
AATCCACAAGCCTCGCCGAACAGATCGCCGAAGCGTCACAGCTTCTGAGCGACCTTTCGACCAAGGTTCAGCAATCGCGCGAACGCCGCGAAGAAATCGATCGCGAGCTGCACGATCTCGAACTGAAAGCCGGCGAAGTCCGCGTGCGCATCGAAACCCTTGTGCAGCGGACAATCGAAGAATCGCAGCTTGATCTGCCCGCGCGTTATGCGGAACTGACCGCTGATGGCAAGCAATACGATCCGGGACAAATTGATTGGGAAGCCGTCGCCGAGGAGATTCGCCAGCTTCGCGAGAAAATCCAGCGCATGGGCAACGTCAACGTCGAGTCGATCGGCGAGCAGGATGAACTGGAAAAACGCCGGGACTTCCTTGCGGCGCAAGTCTCCGATCTGACATCTTCCAAAGCACAGCTCGAACAGTTGATCAACGAGATCAATATCGAAAGCGGCGTTCGCTTTGAGCAGACATTCAACACCGTGCGAGAGCATTTCCAGGGAATGTTCCGCAAGCTCTTCGGCGGCGGTAAAGCCGACATTTATCTCGAAACCGAACTCGATCCTCCGAAAAACGCGCCCGTGCAATTGGACGATTCCGGCCAGCCCATTCCGCCGCAGAAGATCAAGGTAGACATCCTCGACGCCGGCATAGAAATCATCGCCCGCCCGCCAGGCAAACAGCCGGTCAGCATCAGCCAGCTCTCCGGCGGCGAAAAGACCATGACCTGCGTCGCTCTCCTGATGAGCATATTCAAATCCAAACCCAGCCCGTTCTGCATTCTGGACGAAGTGGATGCCGCCCTCGACGAAGCGAACAATCAGCGGTTCAACATGATCGTTCAGGAATTCGTCGAGCAGAGCCAGTTCATCGTCATCACCCACAGCAAGCGGACGATGCAGATCGCGGACGTAATGTATGGCGTGACGATGCAGGAGCAGGGCGTCAGCAAGCGCGTCTCCGTGAAGTTCGATCAGATCGACTCACAGGGCCGCATCAGCGAGCCCGCGGCGGCGTAGGGCACTTAAATGCGAGATGGATTATTAACTAGTTGCGTTAAGTATTCGTAGTGCCAAGTCTTTGAATTGTTGGAAGGCGTCTTGGACGGCGATCGCATGTCCACCAATGGCGCCATCTGCCGGTTTCAGCAAGAACATGGGTTTGCGAGCGTCCTGTGCCATTGGCATCAAACTTTTAAAGTGCTTGAGCATTGCAAGTCGATTTCCGTCGCCCTCTAGGCCGGCAGCAAGATGCTCTCCGAGGATCTCTCGGGCATAAACTTCGGGAATTCGCTCGGCCCATTTGGCGTAGGCCTTTACCGGACGATTGCCTCGAACCGAGGGATTGAGCAGCACATACCCAACCGGTTGCATGTTGCCGGATGGAACTGGAAGCCCTTTAGGTACTTTGCCGCCTCTACGAGTTTCCCAACCCTGTCGCCATTCCCGCAATGTGGGTCCAAGGTTCCGGAGTCCTTGAAGCGAAAAAAGGTCCGCACCGAGTGGAATGACGACAAAATCTGCAGCAACAAGGGCCGCGCGATTCATCGCACCAATGTTTGGTCCCACGTCAATCAATACGATACTAGCTTGCTCCCGCTCGGCTGCGGCCTTCATTACGCGATGAAACGCGGTCATTACGCGAAATCCATCGCCAGCCACTGCGGCGTTATCGTTGAGGCATTTACTCCATGCGTCAGACAATCGATCTTCGAATGTGTAAAGTCCTAGATCCCCGGCCACAAGAAAGAGATCCGAGGCTATTCGCGTGGTCCGAGGCTCTCGAATGTCTCCTAAACTCTGGATCAACGGATCGATCGCGCCGAGGATGGTATTTGGGTGTTCTCCTTCCGGCCACAGCTTCTCCAGTTCGTCATCATCCAGAAAGGCGCTTGTAAGGTTCGATTGAGGATCAAGGTCGATGGCGAGAACAGTGTGTCCGAGCTCGCGCAGCATCCAAGACAAGTGAAAAACCATCGAGGTCTTGCCCACTCCACCTTTGTTGTTAAAAAAAGCAATGGTCTTCATTGACGCCTTTTTACGATCATCAACATATGGTTTTCGCCAATAGTGAATTCGAGTGAGTCACTTCCGTTCCGTCGTAGCTCTTCCTGAGCGAGTGCGATACCTCGACCAAACCGATTTGCAAACCCTAGGGTTTTAGCGGCTTCGGCAAGTACCGGATTCCGGTAAGAGGTGCCCCTCGGGAACTGATCCCGTGTGAGATCGCCATACAACGACCCCGGATTTTGAATCTCGATCCGATCCGCGAACTGATCGATTGTGACAGGCGTGGTTGATCCCTCGTAATTGCGATGAATGAGAGCATTCATAAAAAGTTCATGAAGTGTAAGACCGGGATAATCCGCGACCATTGTTTCCGAAAGATCCGAACGCCGCACTGGACGATTTTGGGCAACTTCTTGGGCGAGTTTGTCAAGTTCACGCATGATTCCGAGAAGGTCTCCCGATATACGTCTCTCAGAAAGAACTTCATCAGCCTGACTGGTTCCCCCGTACCGAACATATTGGACATATGCCCCAGGGAAAAACGATTCCGGATCCTTTGCAAACAAAAGGACTGCTCCGTTGGTCGGAACACCAAGGGATTTGTGATAGAGCCGCAACGAAGCAAGCTGATCCTCAATGGTCCGCCTGTTTTCGGCCAATACGTCGCGAGAGACAGCCTGAGGCAAGTAGTTAATTGTGAAAAGCTCGAGCGCAAGATCGTCAATTGTTGCATCTCGACAACCCTGAAGATCCCAAGTCCGAGCGCGGTCGACTCGACGTTCGGTTAATCGCCGCTCTTCTTCGGACGTCGCGGTGCGCTGGGTAGGACCAACCCTAATCCAAACAGCGTTCTTGTAACGGACGGGCGGCATATCTGATGGCTGGACCTCAACAACCGCAATCTCCTTCCCTTTAAAGGCGTGTTTAAAGACACGAATTGATGGAATGGGAACGATCTGCCCATTGTCCCGATGGCTTGCAAGTGATTCGAGCAATCGCTCGGTTATCGAAGCACCCGTAGGCTCTCCGTCTCTGCTCACACCTACGAAAACATAACCCGGCAGTCTATGGCCTGGCATATCATTGGAAAAAGCGCAGATGGCTCGACAGAATTTTGGCGTGTCCTCTAGGGATTGCGTACGCTCAGTTCTGTCCGATTCCAAGTCTGAAAGAAGCCGTTCAATTTCTTGAGTATTGTTCATGGCACTTACTTGTAACGCAGATATCTCTCGCCTTTCTTCAGCCATTAGCCTGAGGTAATGACATCTAATCGTAACGACAAATTAAATCGGTTGCCAACCGGACATGTCTGAACGCTACAGCATCGAGGCGGAGATTTATCTTTTGCTCTTACAGCATGGGCGATTCGCAAAGTTCGGCGGTCTTCGAGGGCCGATTAACTACTTGGTATGATCTATAATCAATGGTCTTGGAACTCCTTGGTGCAAAGAGCGCATGATCCGGCCGAATCAGAAACTTCGTATCATCGTCGGCGGCCTGGTCGGCCAATTCCCGCTCGGCGGCGTCGCCTGGGATTATTTTCACTACGTCCTGGGGCTCCATGAGCTTGGGCACGATGTCTATTACCATGAAGACACATGGGTCTGGCCATTCCATCCCGGGTTACGGTACGCCACGGATGATCCCGCCTACACAGTAGATTTCTTCCAGGGTTTCTTTCGCAAATACGCCCCGCAACTTGAAAAGAAATGGCACTATGTCCTGTGCCATGAAAAACATTTCGGGATGTCGAAGGATGAATTTCGGGACATCGCGCAGAGCGCCGATATTTTCCTGAACGTCAGCGGCGCCTGCTTCGTGCCAAATGAACTTGGTCCCCGATGCATAAAAGTCTTCCTCGATACAGACCCCGGCTACAACCAGATCATGCTGAACGAAAAATTCGCCTGGTCCCAGAACGTCGAGCGATGGTGCGACCTCGTGGCCAATCATGACCGACATCTGACCTATGCCGAAAATATCTACGGCGAGGATTGCCTGGTCCCGCGCCTGAAATATGATTGGCGGCCGACGCGCTGCGTCGTGACGTTGCCCGAATGGAGTTCCGCGCGGGACGCATCGCCGCCAGACGATGCGGCATTAACGACGGTCATGACATGGGATTGGTTCAAGGGTCCACTGACGTTCAATGGCGTGGAATATTTCGGCAAATCAACGGAATTTGAGAAGTTCCTCGATTAACNNGAGTCGAGTCAAAACGCCGCCGGAGCTCGCAATCAATGGCATAAAAGCCCCTTTGCCGAGTCTGCAAAAGGCCGGATGGCACGTGGTTGAAGCGCAGGAAAAAACGCTCACGCCCCAAAGCTATCAGGAATTCATCGCCCGCAGCGCCGGCGAGTGGTCGGTGGCCAAAAATGTTTATGTCGCGATGCACACCGGTTGGTTCAGTTGCCGCACGGCCTGTTATTTGGCCTCGGCCAGGCCTGCGGTGGTGCAAGATACCGGGTGGAGCCGATTCATCCCCGGCGGGCGCGGCGTGATTCCATTCCGCACAATGGACGAAGCAATCGCCGGTATAGAAGCCNNTCAGATGCACACAGATAAATCCGGAATTGCTTTCATCTGTGGCTAAATTGATTTATGCCTGAGCCACTCACCATCGTCGTAGGCGGATACATCGTCGGCTATCCCCTCGGCGGCATGACCTGGCATCATCTGAATTATCTTCTCGGATTGCACGAACTCGGCCACGAGGTCTGGTTTCTCGAAGACAGCGGCTCCTATTCCTATCCATACAATCCAATCACGTGGCAATGCTCGGCTGACTCCACGTATGGCCGCGAATATCTTGAGCGGACATTCGCCCAGTACGGCCTGCCAAAACGATATTGCTATTACTCGCAGTTCGAAGACGCTCACTATGGATTGAATAAAACGGAGCTGAATGACCTGTTACAACGGGCCGACCTGCTCCTCTGCATCAGCGGCGTAACGCCAATGCGCGAAGATCGCCCGCGTCCGCGCCGCACAGCCGTGATCGACACCGACCCAGTCTTCACGCAACTTCGGATGATGCACGATGCCGAACTCCTCCGCTACTACCGTCAGTTCAACACGGTGGCGACGTTCGGACGATTAATCGGAACGCCCGCGTGCGATTTACCAATCCACGGCTTCAATTGGATCGGCACCAATCAACCGATTGCGCTGCGTCATTGGCCGGCGGCGCCAACACAAAGCAAAGCATTCACAACCATCGGAAAATGGGAACACACGACAGACCGCAACATGGAATACAAAGGCCGGCGATACCTAAGCAGCAAGGGCGTCGAATGGATGAAGATGCTTGACCTGCCGAGGCAAGTTCCCTGGCAAATGGCGATGGGANNGCGATGCCGGAGGCGACGCAGCGCGAGTTTGGCATTCACGGCTGGGTACTTGTCGATGGCGAGAAGGCAACCCTCAGCTGCGAAGCCTACGGCGATTTCATCCGTGCCAGTGCCGGCGAGTTCACCGTCGCCAAGGAAATCTACACCGGCCTGCCCAGCGGCTGGTTCAGCGATCGGAGTAGTGCATATCTTGCCAGCGGCAAGCCTGTCGTCACCCAAGCGAGCGGCTTCGATCAATGGCTCCCAACGGGGAAGGGGCTCTTTTCCTTCAAGACACGCGACGAAGCCGCAACGGCTTTGAAAAAGATAGCCGAGAATTATTCAGTACATGCCGCAGCCGCGCGAAATATCGCCGAGCAACACTTCGATTCAAAAAAAGTGCTGACGGAACTACTCGCAACTGTCTTGTAACGCGCCTATTTCGATCCTTCGCCCGGATCCGGTGCATCGATTCCCAGTGCATCAGCCAAATCCGTCAGAAGTTCCTGCTCCTGCACGATAATTTCGCGCAACGTCTCACTGATCGCAAACTCACCCATCGCATCCGCCTGACGAATCCGCTCGCGATAATTCAGGATGGTTACCCGTTCGTTTTCCAGGTCAAACCGCAGCATCTCCTCAGCCTTGTCCGAGGTCTTCACCGGCTTGGGCGTCACCGTCGGATCGCCGCCGAGATAGTCAATCTGCCTCGCGATCTTGATCGCGTGATCGAGTTCCTCGCCGGCATGTTTTTCAAGCTCCCGGGCGATATCCATATACGCGGCCCCTTTAAGAACCTGACTGTAATTCACGTATGCAATGATCGCCTGATATTCGCGCGCCAGATCCTCGTTCAGCAATTTGATCAATTCTTTTCGGCCAATCGGCTTGTCATTTGTCATTAAAGTATTCCTTTCCTGTTTCTCCGAGTGTAACACGGGAGCACGGCCGGCACACCGTAAGAAATGGCGACTATCGCACCCATAGCGGCTATGCTGATGATGTTCGATTCATCGGAAAGGCGAATGTGCTCAACCTGAGACGATGGCTTTGGATAACAGGATGCCTGACGCTAGTTGCCTGCGCCGCGCAACAGGCCTCGTCGGACGATCATTGGACCGGCCCAGCCGTGCTGGCGTCGGTGAACATAGATGATGTGTTATCTGCAAACCCCGCTGGGGCCAAGGAGATTCGGACCGAGCACTACACGATCTAT
>PMAK01000184.1 GCA_003153655.1 Phycisphaerales bacterium | reverse complement strand
AGTTCTACTCCGGTACAACATTAGTATATTATTGCGGCTTGCATCCCACTCCTCCCCCGACTACACTCCGCACCTCGTTTTTCGCACTCAGAATAAGGATTCCAAATGCCACGCGTATGTCATTTCACCGGCAAGAAGACCAGCTTCGGTAACCAGGTCACCCATCGCGGCAAGGCCAAGTACCTCGGCGGCGTCGGCACGAAAATCACCGGCGTCACCCGCCGAAAATTCAAGGCCAACATCCAGAAGGTCCGCGCCGTCGTCAATGGGCGGATCGTCCGCATCAAGGTCAGCGCCAAGGCGATCCGCAACGGCATGGTCGTCAAGCCGGTCCGGCGCAATTACACCAAGCCCGCTACTTCCGCGGCCGCCTGATTTTATCCGTCATGGCCGAGCAGAAGATCACGCTCGATCAGGTCCGTCACGTCGCCAAGCTCTCCCGCCTGGCGCTCGACGAGAGCCGGCTCGAAAAATTCTCCGTTCAACTTGGCTCTATCCTCGAATACGTCGCGAAGATCAGCGAAGTTAATGTCACCGGCATCGAGCCGATGGCGCAGGCATTGCCCATGCACAACGTCTTCCGCGAGGACATCGTAGAGCCAAGCCTCCCTCTGGAAAAAGTCCTGCAAAACGCCCCCGACGCCGACGGCCCCTTCTTCAAAGTCCCCAAAATCATCGGCGGCGAAGAAGACTCCGCCGGCTGAATCTTCCCCTCCGGTTCAGCCTCATCTTTGTTTACTTTCCCTTGCCGCTTCCGTAACCTTTTTTTCGATGCTTGCCTACGACACGCTCCTCGCCGCGCGCGACGCCGTTCGCTCGAAGAAAATTTCTTCCGTCGAACTCACGCGCCAGGCGCTCGATCGCATCGACAAGATCGAGCCGCGCATCCTCGCCTTCAACAGCCTCTTTGCCGACCGCGCGCTCGAACAGGCCAAAGACGTTGACGCCGGCAAGCGCACCGGCCCGCTCGCCGGCGTTCCGATCGCCCTCAAGGACAACCTCTGCACCAGCCATGGCACGACCACCTGCAGCTCGCGCATGCTCGAAAATTTCCGCGCACCCTACGACGCAACCATCGTCAAAAAACTCGAAGCCGCCGGCGCGGTGATCGTCGGCAAGACCAACCTCGACGAATTCGCCATGGGGTCTTCCACCGAAAACAGCGCCTTCAAAACCACCCGAAATCCCTGGGACACCGCCCGCGTCCCCGGCGGCAGCAGCGGCGGATCAGCCGCAGCCCTCGCGGCCGGAATGTGCTGCGCTTCCATCGGCTCCGACACCGGCGGCTCCATCCGCCAGCCCGCTTCCCTCTGCGGAGTCGTCGGACTCAAGCCCACCTACGGCCGCGTCAGCCGCTACGGCCTCGTCGCCTTCGCATCCAGCCTCGATCAGATCGGACCCTTCGGCTGGAATGTCCCGGACTGCGCCCTGCTCATGAACGTCATCAGCGGCCGCGATCCAAAGGACGCGACCAGCGTCGATCAAGCCGTGCCGGATTATTTGAAGCAACTTGATGAACCCCTCAAAGGCCTGCGCATCGGCATCGCTCGAGAATATCAGTTGGCCGCGGGAATGGATCCCCAGGTCAAATCCGCCGTTGATGCCGCGACGAAAAAGTATCAGGAGCTCGGCGCGCAGCTCGTCGATGTCTCTCTTCCACACACGGAATACGGCATCGCCGCCTATTATGTCATCGCCCCCTGCGAAGCCAGCAGCAATCTCGCCCGCTACGACGGCGTCCATTTCGGCCATCGCACCAAGGACCCGGTCAAGGACATCATCGAGCTATTCAGCAAGTCCCGCGCCGAAGGCTTCGGCGAGGAAGTTCAGCGCCGAATCATGATCGGCACCTACGCTCTCTCAAGCGGATATTACGATGCGTATTACCTCCGCGCCCTGAAGATTCGCGCCCTCATCAAGCGCGATTTCGATCAGGCGTTCGAGAAATGCGACGTGATCCTCTGTCCCACAAGCCCGACGCCCGCGTTCAAAGCCGGCGAAAAAACCGGCGACCCGCTCCAGATGTATCTCTGCGATGTCTTCACCGTCACCTGCAACATCGCCGGCATCGCGGGCATCAGCCTCCCCTGCGGATTCACCACCGGCCCCAAACCCCTGCCCATCGGCCTCCAATTGCTGGGCCCCACCTTCGGCGAAGAAAAACTCCTGCGAATCGCCCGCATGTATGAACTGACAACAGACTGGCACAAGCGCCGGCCAAGCCTGGAAACAAACTGATCGCGGAGCCAGAACCCGCTCAGCCGCGCCGAATACAAATTTCCCCACCCCTCGAACCTCCGGCCCCTTCCTGCGATATTACCCGCTTCGATGACCGCGATTCGCAACCCCCGCTGGACCGGCGCCCTCGGATTGATCGCACTCGTGCTGGTCGTCTACATCCCCGTCATCCATCACGGCGGATTCATCTGGGACGATCCGCAGTACATCACCGGCAATCCCCTCCTCCGCACCCTCCCCGGCCTTCTCGCTATTTGGATCCATCCCTCTGCCTTGCCGCAATACTACCCGCTCCTTCACACCACCTTCTGGATCGAATACCACCTCGTCGGCCTGCATCCCCGGCTCTATCACCTCGATAACATTCTCCTCCACGCACTGGCCTCGGTCCTTCTCTGGCGAGCCCTGCAAAGACTCGGCATCCCCGCCGCCGGCCTGGCCGCCGCAATCTTCGCGGTTCATCCCGTGCAAGTGGAATCCGTCGCCTGGGCCACCGAGCGAAAAAATGTCCTCTCCCTCGTCTTCTATCTCCTGTCGCTTCACGCCTACCTGAATTTCACCGGCGATGATTTGCGCGCCGGCCGATTCCGGATCAAGCCTTACCTGCTCGCTCTCCTCTGCTTCATCGCCGCCCTGCTCAGCAAATCCGTAACCTGTTCCCTCCCCGCGGCGATTCTATTGCTAATCTATTGGCGGAATGGCCATGTCCGCTGGGCCGATCTCCGGCCCCTCATTCCCTTTTTCATTCTGGGCCTGGGAATGGCGTCCGTCACCGCCGTCATCGAAAAACAGCACGTCGGCGCTTCCGGACCGGAATGGGATTTCACAGTGACCGATCGCTGCCTGATCGCGGGCCGAGCCCTCTGGTTTTACGCCGAAAAACTCGTCTGGCCCCATCCCCTGATCTTCATCTATCCCCGCTGGCAGCAGATGAATTTGACGCAGCAACCCTGGCTCATCGTTTTCCCGCTCGCTGCCCTCACGGTCGTCGCTTCTCTCTGGCTCCTGCGCCGCCGAATCGGCCGCGGCCCCCTCGTCGCCACGCTCTTCTTCGCCGGAACCCTCCTGCCGGCCCTCGGCTTCATAAATCTCTATCCGATGCGATATTCATTCGTCGCCGATCACTTCCAGTATCACGCCAGCATTGGCCTGATCGTCCTCGCCGCCGCCGGATTATGGCGCCTCGGCCATATCCCCTCCGCCGCCGTCATCGCAATCCTCGCAATCCTCACCTGGCGGCAAGGGGCGATTTACGAAAACCAACTCGTCCTCTGGACCGACACGACCACCCATAATCCCACCAGTTGGATGGCCTGGGGAAACCTCGGCGATCAGTACGCCGATCTCTCAAACCGCCCCGATCTCCCGCCACGCGCCCGCGATGAAATCCGCGCCCAAGCCCGCGCCTGCTATGAGCGTCTCTACGCCCTCGCTCCGGACCAACCGCTCGCTCATCTAAAATGGGGAATCGTCAAAGAATACGACGGCGATCTGGATGCCGCCCGAGATGAATTCCAAAAATCCCTCGATCTCGCGCCGACTTTCACCATCGCGATGAACAGCATGGGAATGCTCCTCGTGCGAATGAATGAACCCAATGAGGCAATGGAATACTATCGCAAGGCCATCGCCCTCGATCCCGGCTACGCCGAAGTCCGCGTGCATTACGGCGATGCCCTCTTGGCCGCTGATGATCTCAACGCGGCCCTAGCTCAATATTCCGAAGCCGCCGCCCGCCGCCCGGATAACGTCGAAGCACAATTCAAACTAGCTAATTTGCTTCTGACGGAGATCCACCGCCCCGACCTGGCAATTCCCCATTACATCGCCGCTCTCTACGCCGATCCAAACCGCGCCGACATTCACGCCAATCTAGCCGCGGCCTTCCTCGCCGTCGGACAATTCGACCAGGCGCGCCGGCAGTGCAATCTAGCTCTTCAGATCAATCCAAATCTCCCCCAAGCCAGACAAATCCGTCTCAAGCTCGAAGGCCGATAGCCGAAATACGCGTGCCAACTTTCAACTCGCGGCTAAGATCGACCGCTCGATTTTCGCCAGTGGGTCGGTTGGAAAAATAATGGTTGGAATCGAATCCATCGGTTAGAATTTCTGTCAGCTACGTGGGCAGAACTACAAGGCACGTTGCGGAAAACAAGGATGCTGGATTATTCAACGCCCTCCACGCCCCAATATGTCAGCGCGACGCAAGCATTCAGCGTTGTGGCATCAGTTTTAGTCGCAATAGTGTCGGCTATAGTGGGCTGGGCTTTTCAATTCAACGACGCCGTTCTTCTTGTGTTGTACCGGAGTAGAACTG
>PMAK01000092.1 GCA_003153655.1 Phycisphaerales bacterium | reverse complement strand
CCATCCAGATCCCCACGCGTCTCCAGCACAATGCCGAGGTTGCCGTACTGGATGGCCATGCCCTCCAGCCGGCCGAGTTTCTCGTTGATCTCCAGCGACTTGTCATACATCGCCTCGGCCCCATCCAGATCCCCACGCGTCTTCAGCACGTTGCCGAGGTTGCCGTCGGCAATCGCTTCCCATTCCTGGTTGCCAGCGGAGAGTTCAAGGACGCGGCGATAACTTGTCTCGGCATTGGTAAGTTGACCGCGCATCGATTGGATATGGCCACGCCGATTATGAGCATCGATATCGTCCGGAATCAGCGACAAGATGCGCTCAATGGCCTCGGCTGCGTCGTCAATCCTGCCGATTGTGTAAGCCACGGCGGCCAGTTCGCGGTCCAGCCCGATTTTCTCCTCGTCCACACGCTGATTGAGCAGTTGTTGCGCCGAATCGATCTGCACCCTCCGCAGAATGAGATAATTCGCAACGTCGCTGGGATTATCACCTTCAAGTATTTGCCTCGCGGTCAGTCCTCCCCGCTGTGCATCACGCGCGATGCGATTAACTGCCGCAACCAGGTCGGTGTCGACAGATTTATCTGGCGGCAGTTGCCCAGATTTTCGGCTTCGAATCTCCGCCAGAAGGTCTTGCTTCAATTCATCCAGGTCCTTGCGACTTGCGAGTCCATCTTGGTTGTGTTCAATGCGATTCAGCGCTCGTGTATGTTGCTCTTGCGTAGCGGCGATGCCGTCCGCGACCCTCAGGACCTCGACAGCATAAAGCTGCAGCCCTTCGAGGCGGTCTCGCGCGTCAAGTCCATTCGCTTGCAAGAATTTCTGAACTTCATTCGCGACGCATCGTGCAAGCTGATGCTGGTCCGCGCCGGAAAGGCGTGCGTGAATCCACGTCCGGCGCTGCATAATGTCGTCAAGTTTTTCGGCGACAACATCAACTCGACCATCGAGTCCTCGGAGCAACTGGATGACCTCCTCGCAATGCGTGCGGAAATCATCGTCCTTCTCTCGCTCGCCTCGATATTTGAATAACCCCATGCCGACCAGGAGCACGGCCGGAAACAGAACGGGCATAGTTGTGGCGGCAACAGCTCCGACCGTTGTCTTTACCGAGTCGCTCGCCGCGCATTTGGTGAGTAAATCAATAAGCTGTTCGGCAACTGCCGTGCGGCTCACTTCCTCCAGAATGGGTTTGACGAATGTCATGATCGCCTTGAACAGAAAATTGTAACACAGGTAGGGATAGCAGACACGGATAAGGGGTCAGGAAGGTTTATTGGAAAATCTTCCTGACCCTTTATCGGAGTCAGTGGCGAATGAGACCGCGAAATATGCCTTATGGAAGCAAAAACTTTGTTGAGCCCGGTTGAACACTTCTTGGCGCTCAAGCTCCATCTCAGCTCACTCATATTGACATAACCTATTTGAATTCAACCAAATACATCCCAACCATAAAACTAGCGTATACTAATAAAATACTCAAAAGTGTAACGTTCTGTAAGCTTCTGTTCAGTTCCCCTAATAGCAAGCCGGCGTTACTTCAGCATCTCATTCAGCAGCGGATTCATCGCATCCGCCCAGATCTGATACCCCTGGGCCGTCGGATGCAGTGAATCCTTCATGATGTCATGCGGAATATTCCCGTCGGCATCCAGAAATATATTGCCGACATCCAAAAACCGCGTCTTGCTCCCATCGTCCAAAGTCGCAAGCCCTTTGTTCACCTCTTTGATCTTCGCCTGCATCAGAACCGGCGACCCCGCTCGCTTATCCGCACGAGGAAAAATCCCCAAAATCAGCAGCTTGGATTGCGGCAGCTTGTCATGGATCTCCTGAACAATCTTCTCGTCAGCCTTGAGAATCTCTTCAGCCGGATAGCCGATGTTGTTCGTTCCGATCAGCAGAACCACCAGCTTCGGGCTGATTCCGTCCAGCTCGCCATTGTCGATCCGCCACAGAACATGCTGCGTCTTGTCCCCGCCGATCCCGAAGTTGGCCGCATCGAGCGGCACATAATATTTCTCCCAAACGGCTTTCCCGCCGCCGCCCCATCCTTCGGTGATCGAGTCGCCGAGAAACAGAACGCCGATAGTTCCCGCCGTGCGTCGCGCCAGGAATTGCTCGTGCCGCATCTTGAAGTGATGCTCAAGCTGTCCATCCTTGCCGAGCTTTGGCGCTGCGACATCCGCGGCCTCCACGCCCGAAGGCTGTGTCGCCGGCGCAGTCGTCGCCCCATCGCCACGAGCGCCGGACACCCATGTCAAACTCCCAAGCCCCAGACCAACCACCAATAAAAAATGCCATCGCTTCATAAAATGTTTCTCCGCCAAAAAAACCTTTGAGCCTTACTCCGCCAATGATAACGCCGACATCCGCTTGAGCAATTTCCAATCCCTCGGTTAACATATCAAGCGATGACCGCTCTGGCCGATCCCGCGAGCATATCCACAAACTCCCGCAAAATCGCCTGGTCCCGCGCCACAAGCGCCCTCCTGTGGGCAATCATTGCCTTCGGCGCAATTCTCCGCCTGGGCCGATGGATTCACTGGCGAGCGCTTTGGCTCGACGAAATCTATCTCGCCAACAGCCTCCTCACTCGCTCCCTGCATGATCTGCTATTCAAACCCCTCGAGGACTGGCAAGCCGCCCCGCCGGGCTTCCTCATCCTCGTCCATCTCACAACGCGCATCTTCGGCAATGGCGAACGATCCCTCCGGCTGGTTTCGCTCCTATTTGGACTCGCCTCATTGCCGCTGATGCTCGGAGTAGCACGGCGATTACTCCGACCGAGCAGCGCCGTCGCAGCAGTGGCGATGTTCACTTTCCTGGGTCCGCTGATTTATTACTCCAATGAACTCAAGCCCTACTCCTGCGACGTGGCAGTCTCGTTGGCAATTGTCCTGACAATTCTGCGATGGCTTGAAGATCAAACACCCCGGCGCGCAAATATGGCCGCGATCGTCGGCGCCACCAGCATCTTCTTTTCGTATCCGGCGATATTCGTCCTGGCCGGCGTCGGAATTATCGCCATCTGGCAAATGCGCCTATCCGGCAATCGCGCCGCCTTGCGCCAGGGACTCTGGATTTGCCTGATTTGGACAACCGTGTTCGCGGTCGAATACCTCATCTTCGTCCGCCAATTCGCGCACGGCGAGGCTCATCCACATCTGGTTCAGTATTGGGTGGCCCGCGATGCCTTCATGCCGCATTGGCCTCCGGTCGCGGTCTTCACATGGATATTTTCCTGCCTGACCAACATCGCCAGCGATCCCGGCGGAATGTGGCTGGACTATCCCAGCGCAGCCGTACTCGGCCTAATCATCGGCATCGTCGTTGCTTTCCGACGCCGCGATAACCTGCTGCTCCTCGTCGCCCCCCTGCCGCTCGTTCTGTTGGCTTCGTCAATGAAGCAATATCCATTCGGCGATCGCCTCGCCCTGTTCTTTGTGCCGCAATATCTCCTGCTCATCGGCGTTGCCTTTGAATCGCTCTGGACAAATCTAGCCGGAAAAACCGCGGCACTCGTCATCGCCGGCATGATCCTGCTTCCCTCGGCCCATCGCGCCAACGGCTATCTCTTTTCCCCGCCGGGACGAGAAGAATCCCTGTCGGCTTACCGCTGGGTCGCCAACCATTGGCAAACCGGCGACGAACTTTATCTAACCCATTTCGGCGAGAAATCTTTTAACCTATATCGATCCCAATCAAACTGGCCGGCCGACCTCGACCGTCCCGGCGCGTTGCACATTCAGCCATCGATTGATGGGCCGCGAGACGTTCTGGAGGATGTGAAACCTTTCGCCGGGCACAAGCGCGTCTGGGTCATCCTCATTCACGCCGAGGGCGGCGAATATGATGTGCATCAGTTCACCGTTGCCGCGTTCAGCGACATCGGGATTCCGATCCTCCAGCATTCCGAGCCGGGGGCGATGATCTATCTCTACGATTGTGCCACGCGGAGCCGACCGCCCGGCTCGGATTGACTACCTATCAGATCTCGGTGCCGATAATCTCGATGCTCCATGATTCGGGCCACTATCCGGGAAAGTCCTTATTCAACAGCAATTCAACATTGCCGATACTTCCAACGCCTCATGTTGTTTGGAGGACACCTCCGGCCTGAAAAGGGTGGTGTAATCGGTGGTGCTGACAACGTTTTACTTATCCAAACGAAAGAGGAGACTAACGATGCTTGCTGTTGGAAATGCCGTTTATCTTTTGATCCCATCTCCGTCGAAGAAACGTGTTCTTCATCCCGGTAAAGTCGTCGAATCCGACGCCACCAGTTTCGTGGCTGAATTCGAAGAATCGATCACCCCAACCGTGAATGGCGACGTCAACGCCTATTGCGAGGTGCGCGGAAAATTCTTCCAGCAGGGAGCAATCGTCACCGAGATCCGCACAAACAACCCATGCGTGATTTGTTTCCGCCGGAACGGCGAGCCGGTTTCCGCTGAGAGCCGTCAGACCTTCCGAGTCTCTCTTGTCACCTCGGAGTTTGTTGTTGACGTTGATAAAGAGCCGGGTTGCCAGGTCGTTGATATCAGCCCCGAAGGCTTTGCCGCGATCACCAAGAAGAAACTCAGCCTCGGCGCGGTAGTAAAGATCAGACTCACAGGCGAAGGCGAAACTTTCGAAGCCACTGCACGCGTCCAGACCGTTCAGGAACGAGGCGCCGGCAAATTTCGCTATGGCTTTCTCGTCCCCCAAAATAACGCCGCCGCTCGCAAAAAGATGCAGCTGATCAGCGCTGAAATGCAGCGATTGCAACTCAAGCGATTACGCGCCGCGGCGGCCTGAGTTCCAGTTAAAATATGGGACTACGCTTTCCGATTGGCAACGGCTGGGGAAAACTTCGCCGGGGATCCAGTTGGAAGCCAGGATTTCGCGGAATCTTCCAGCCACAACGCGGCCGTGATGATGCGCGGATAATAGCGGCTGCCCTTTGCCTCGCCGCTGACGAACTGATCCGAACACGCCCAGAACCCGCTGCCATTCGTTTGCCATCGCACATGCGCCGCATCAGCCTTGCGCATGATGCCGGCAATTCGCGGGTCGGTCTCCTGAATGCGGAGAATCGACTCGGCGACGAACTGAACGATGGCGATCTTGCTCATCCACGAATTGTTCGAGGTCGAGGACAGTTTCAGCCCACCATCCGGGAAAATATTGGCGGTTTGTGGATCGGTCAACAGCTTCAGGACATGCCGGCGCAACACATCAATCAGCGGACCTTGCAGATGGCGTGTGAGCATTTCCTCGGCATCACCCGCCAGATCGGCCGGCCAGTTGCGAATCAGGGACAGCCAATACGCCGGATAAATCAGCGCCTCAATCGCCGGCAATATGCGCGAGCGAAAGCCGGGATTATTCTTTTCCAGAACGGCCGGGATTAATCCATCTGTCGCTGATGAAATCAAAGTGGCCGCCAGTTGCTCGGTCAGCGACGCAACCGGCTCGGCTGGAACGTCCCCGGCCATGAAACGCAGCCGCGAAACAAAATCCAGCGCGAGCCATGTGGCCCAGCATTTTGTACCCAGATAAGTATTGGCCCTGGCCTGGCCGAGGGATTCGTCAAGAGAATCGTAAGTGGTGATTTCCTTGCCCTCGACGCAGCGTGACGAATCATACGCCATCAAACCCGTGCGCTGGTTTGCGCGAGCATGCATGCTTTGGGCGCATGCATCAAGCAGATGCTTGTTGGCCAGCAGCCAGTCGATATCCCGCGTTGCGGCGACATAGCTGGCAGCCATCAGCACCCAATTGCAAAGCTGCTCCTGCGTCATGTACGAGAAGCACCCCTTGAGATGCGCGAGCTCATAGCTGCTGTTGCCCGGCGGGGAAAAGTTATTGTTGATCCCCATGTCGTGGCAAAACGAAATTCCGCCGGGCCGCAACTGACCGCCCGGTGTTTTTACCTGATCGTGATAGCTGAATCGCCGGGCGAAATGGGTCAGTATATTTCGCACAACCCATGGATTATCCTTGAGTTCCCAGAATGCATGATCCACCGACAAGTCGAGGGTATTCATCATGCAGTATTCGCCCTCGTTGACGATCCAAAGTGGCTCGCCGCCCACATCGAGCAACTGCGTGCTGCCGTAATAGCCGCGGGTTCCATGGGCGATGAGAAACTGCTGATCGGTTGAGAGCCCGGAATCGACCAGCCGCTGGTCCAAGACCGCGGAGCTAGTCTGGAGATCAGCAGCCCGATCGAGGGCGGCGGCTAATACTTCATCCAAATTCGTGTAATAGCGCGTATAGTAATAGCGCCCCTCAAGGCCGGTCGTCACCGTCCCATCAAGATGAACGCCGATGGCCAGTACAAGCGTCTTTTTGACTCCCGCCGGCACTTCCATCGCAAGCCCCGCACAGGTGCCGAGTGCGTGAATCGGATTGGGATCAGTCAATGCCTCGGCGACGAGCCATCGCTGGATTGCAAGAAACTCGCCTCCGCTCTGATCGGAATCCTTTTCGATTCGCCCAAGAACGCCCATATTGCGCCGCCAGGCAAAGCCAAGCTTGCCTTGGTCCGAGCCGGCAGTGTCAAATTCCAATATCCGCGCGCCGGGCTCAACGAAATCGATGGCAAAGACCGCCGTCTTTGGCTCAGTTCCCTGCCGGTTATCAACTTCAAGCGTGGCGATAACCGCCGGAAGAAGGCAGGCCTTCAGAGTTTCGGAATCCGTGCTGGGCTCAGGAATCGGCGAGAACGGACTATAGACGGTGAACTTGAAGTCCGGCGTCTGCCAAGTATCCGAACCCCACCCAAAAAAACGACGAATCTGATCCGCGCCATATGTCTGGAGCGACTGGCGCGGTGCCGCCAAAACACTCTCCTCTATCTCATATGAAGAGGCCGGCACGTGGAGCTCAGATCCCCCCTTGAAAAAGGGAAGGCACCGGATGGGCTGCGAGGATGCGCGACGTCCATCCTTAACCCCGATATAAAGGTTTTGGCTCGCGGGCTTTCCAATTTCGATTCCAATCCCGCCGCCACTGTTGAAATGGCCGCACGTAAAGCTCATATAAGCCCCCATTGGGGCGTGCTGAGCGTTAAAATTGATATTCCCCGCAAATGGCAACAATTCGCTACCCACAGTCGCTTTCTTGGTAAACGTTTACTTAGTCGATTTCCATTTTAGCGAGTTTTGCTTTCAAGGAAAGTAAAATCGCTTGCAAGAAGCCGGCCCGGCGAAGCAATTTATTGCTTTACAGCACCGCTGGTAAGACCGGAAATAAACTCCTTTTGGAGCGAAAAGAAGAGAATTGCCGGCGGGATCATCGCCAGTAGCGTGCCGGCTAAAAAGACGCCGTAATGCTGCACATACGTACCCATGTACTGATTCAAAACAACCGGCAACGTTAGCTTACTCTGGCTCTGTAGGAAGATATTGGGGGCTAAAAATGCGTTCCAAGCGCCCATGAAGCTGATCAGGCAAAACGCCCCGCTCATGGGCCTCACTAGGGGCATGATCAACTGCAGATAGATTCGGAACTCGCTGCACCCATCGATTCTCGCCGCTTCAATAAGCTCATTCGGAACGCTAAGCATCGCCTGCCGAAACAGAAAAATGCCGAACGCCCCCACCGCCCCGGGCACGATGAGGGCTTTGTAAGTATCCATCCAGCCCAGCCGCCATATGACCGCGAAGTTCGGCGCGAGCAAAACGACGCCCGGAATGGTCATTGATGCCAGCATGTAAATCATGAAAAGGTTCCGGCCAGCAAAACGATGTTTGGCCAGTGCATACCCCCCGAGCGAACTGAAAAATAGCGAGACGATAGTGAGAGTCGAAGCCAGGAAGAGCGAATTGGTGAGATAGCGCCAAAATGTGACCGGCCCCTGAACCGTGGATTCCGGAGCCAACAGCGTATGAAAATTGCCCAGGTTGATTGTCTCACTGGATATCTTTGAAACCGGGGGAAGAAATGAATATTGGCTCATCGCATCCGTCGATTTGAACGCGGAGCAGATGAGCCACACAAATGGCATAAGCATTACTGTCCCGACGAACAGAAGCAAAACGAAGCGGCCGTATTTGAAAGCGATGGTGCGCGAAAACGGCAAGAGCAAAATAAAGAGCGCTGCGAGAACGAGCACAAAAATCTGCAGCGAGTTCATATTTCGCTCCCCACGCTGCCGACGATTCGGATTTGCACCAGACTGATGATGAGAATGATGAATGTCAGCAGCCAACCCACGGCTGCGCCGGTCCCAAGATCACCATTCGTAAACGCGTTTTGATACAGATAACCCACGATGGTTAGCCCGCTATTGCTGGGACCATACCCCCCGCCGTTATTCTTAAGCATATTATATGGAAGCTCAAAAAGCTGATAAGACCCGATCGTGCTGGTGACAACGACAAAGGTGGCCACCGGCGCGATGGCGGGAACGATGACGTTCAAGAAAATATTACCCGGGCCGGCGCCGTCGATTTTCGCCGCTTCGATCAGATTTTGATCGACGTTCTGCAGCGCAGCCAGAAAATAAATCATGTTGAACCCAACGTACATCCACATCGCCGCAATAATGATGGCGGGCATGACCAGCTTGGAATCCCCGAGCCATTGCTGCTCCAGCCCCCACCCTGTTAACGCCTGAAGACCCCGGTTGAATAATCCGTAGCGGGGCGTGAACAACACCGAGAATATAACACCCACGAAAACCTGCCCGACCAGATTTGGCGCGAAAATCGCAAGCCGAAAAATTCCCTTAAAACGGTCGTTCTTCGCGTTCAGCAGCATTGCCAGCCCGAGGCTCAGCGGAAGCTGCAAGCCAATGGAGAAGATCGCAAAGATCGTCGTGTTCCATAGTGCTTTGTGAAAATCAGCATCTTTCAGAACGAAAGTGAAGTTGCTCCAGCCCACATAAGCGCGGCGAGCGGGGCCATTGGTTTGATAAAACGCGAGGACCGTCGCGTAAATCAGCGGAAGGAGAAAAAAGACCAGGTTGATAGCCACATAGGGAAAGAGAAAAACATACGGCGTACTGCGGCTGCGAAGCCTCCAGCCGATCGGCGCGCGTTTGGCGATTGATGATTCACTCATTTGCCCGATGCCTCCGAAACCTGCGCGGGCTGCGGCTTCAAGAAGACATTTCGCGCCATGACAAGCCGAACATGATCCGCGCAGCGTTTCAATTCCGCGCGCGCATATTCCCGCAGGCCGTCTTCTCCATGAACCTTGTAATAATACGAGGCGTTCGTGAACGCTTCGGAGAGCTTGCCATTGGCAATCGTGTTGTATGCGAAGTCATGTTCTTCCGGCACGAAAGGCGCCATCGCCGAGTAAACTTTGCCCAAAGACTGGTTGCTGTAAAACGGGCTCGATTCGGAGAGCTGCGGCAAATCCCACGCGGACTTCAGCGGCGGGAGAATATGAGTGACCGCATACCGCGGACCCAGCTGCGCCCGATCATAATAAAGATACATCGCCAGCTTCCAGGCGAGATCAAAATTGCGGCATTGTTTGGTAAATGCCAGCCCCGCGCCGCCCCACGTGCTGGTGCGCAAGCCGCCGGGTTCCCACGCGGGCATCGGCATCAGCGCGAGTTTGCCGGACAGGCTGGGAATTTCCAATTCAATCCGATTGGCCCGCCAATCCGGGCAAAAATAGAACAGACACAATCCATCAATCATCGCCTTGGCAAAGTTCTGCCCTTCTCCGCATGGAAATGAAATACGGGTCGGGCCTTCTACTTGTTTGACATACCAGCAGACGACATCAAGAGCCGCGGGGCTATCGAACGTCACATTTCCCGCGGCATCGAACAATCCGACTCCGTGCTGCAGCAGCAGCAGAATGAGCGTGTCATTGCCGTCCGACTGCATATCGATCATGTAGTGCTCGGGAACGCCATCGGGCCGCATCGTTTTTTTTACGACCTCGCGGCCTACGCGGGAAAATTCTTCCCACGTTGTCAGCTTGTTTATGTCGATCCCCAGCTGCTCCATCAAATCGCGGCGATAACACAAAAGCACGGGATGAACGTCATGCGGCAACGCAAATACATGTCCGCGGGATGACCATTTGGAAAGTCGATTGGTGACCAGTCGATCATAAAGACCGCTGGCCTTAATCTTGTCCGTCAGATCGACAAGCCCGACATCTTCCAGCGGCCCCTTGGTAAAGACGCCCATGGTGCCGTACATCAACTCGACCATATCCGGCACATCCGCGCCGACCTGGAGGGCGGATTGCAGCCGGCTTTGCAGCGCGTTCTGATCGACGAGCTCGATTTCAATCTTGCAGTTATTTTGCTTTTCGAATTCCGGGATTGCGTTGTGATAGACCTCCGCTTGTTCGGGAACGAAGGTCGCAAGGACAAGATCCGGCGGTCGATAATCAGGCGCGTGCGAAAGCGGACCCCAAACGGCCAGCGCAATTCCCGTCAGCACTGCGATGATGAGGATCGCCAACGGCGCGGGACCGTAAGGAAACTTCATGGTGATATCGCCCGGTCGATCAATTTCGGTCCAATTAAAGTCGTCGAAGCCATGGGGGAAAACTGGCGAACGCGCATCGAACCTAAGGATTGGTTACCAACATTGCAAAAGGCGCTCTGACATCGAACAAGCCTGGAACGGCCGCAGGCTTCCGAGGAAAAACGACGCCAATAGACCCGTCCAACTCAAATGCCGCCGAACCGCCCGCTGGGCTGAGTAACCGTTTACTTAACTTAATATCGATTCGTTCCGCGTCAAGGGAAATGCGCAGCGGTTCTGAGCCATAGGCCGGGAACACCCTGAGGAAATGCCAGGTTCAAAAGCGCCGCGACGCCAGCAGCAAGAGGAGGCTTACTGCTGGCGTCGTGACTTTATGGACTGAAAGCTCAGAAACCAAACTTATGACTTAAGCCTGCCGACGGCGACGTGCCATCAGCCCGAAACCAGCCACGCCGATAAGGCCGAGGGTGGTGGGCTCTGGAACAGCCGCGATCTGGAAGCCGTTGAGGTACGACGTGTCGGAGTTTTGGCTGCCGGTGATGCCGTTGCCGCCCCAGCCCCAAACAGTAAGGCTGCCTGTGGCACTGCTGGTGATTGTGAATTCGGCTGGAGCCGGATTCGCGCCACCGCTCGTCCAGGTGATCGTCTGTTCATCAGCCGGAGCCGTGAAGACATCCGTCGGATCGGGGTTGTAGCCAAGATGCCCACCGTTCGACAGGTTGGAAGTCGGCGCCGTGGCCGTCCAGTTCATCGAATGCGATCCCGTGGTGTCAAACGAATAGAGGGCGATCTCGTAAGAAGTAGATGCCGCTAGGCCGCCGACCTGAAGCTGGAGGTAGTTGGTACTCTGAATAGCCGAGCCGGCTGCGCCTGCAAATTCGAAGTCCCGGAACATATCGTTATCGTTCGCCGCACCGGATGGTGTGCCGCGATCGCGGCCGTTCAACGACTCGATGCTGCTGACCGTGCCGTAGTTGGAGGCAGTGCCCGCTTCGCTGAGCGTCGCGGTGATGCCGCCGGCAAATGTCTTGCTAATGCTCGATGCCGCCGCCGTCGGCGACGCATTGCTGTTCGGCAACTGGGTGCCGTCGCCGTTGGTGTTGGTCGGGCCACCCCAGGCGGACCAGGTCACGCCAAACGGATCAGCGCTCAGCACTGGGCTGGAAGCAGGTCCATTGGACCCTTCCGTCGTGGAGTTATTGGAGGCAATGACGCCGCCATTAATATCCGCCGACAGAACCAAGCCGGTAGTGAGTGGCGAGGTGAAGGTCCCTGTAACAATTCCACCGAAGGCGGAATATGAAGACGCAGCCGCGAGGACTCCCGCAGCCATAATGGCTCGGCGGGTAGCGACGCGTGCTTTACCAAAATTCGACATGAGAAGCCCTCCATCAGAAAAGTCCAAAACCCCGGCGCGATCTGG
Organism: Phycisphaerales bacterium; assembly: GCA_003153655.1. Taxonomy (GTDB): domain Bacteria; phylum Planctomycetota; class Phycisphaerae; order Tepidisphaerales; family Tepidisphaeraceae; genus PALSA-1353. Next base: position 8,040 of record PMAK01000092.1, on the reverse strand, counting down.
ACATAAAGTGTTTTGTACCGCTCCGTGGTTTGCCGGCCACGGCACCGCAATCAACGATCTAAGTAAACGATTACTCCCGAAATATAATGCGTTCAAAATGAATGTCAATTAAAAAGTTGTAATTATGGGGCAAATATGGATAAAGCCATATTTTCCAATCCATTATAGAAATAACCCCAATTTGCCCTCGTCGCGTAAGGCCCTGTCTATTGACGCAAAAAACTACGTGCTGGCAAATATCCCTCTCAACGGCAGGTGATACCAATCGCCCAAGCCACCAGAACGGCATTTCCCTTACTCAAAACTTTCCCATCAGCCAAAAAGCCACGCTGCTTGGATTTCCCTTGACGGCAAATCTTGCCGATGCGTAAAGTAATCGGTTACTGTTTTCCAAGTCAGCGCATTTCGCGATCACAGGTAGGACGAGTGGCAATTGAAGGCGGAGACGAAATGTCCATGGCGAAACGCGACAGTGACTTCGCATCTATGCATATTCCGCCGCCTCAACGCACTGCCTTTACCCTGGTCGAGCTCCTCGTCGTCATTGGCATCATCGCCCTGCTGATTTCTATTTTGCTCCCCGCCTTGAGCCGCGCTCGCGAAAGCGCCAACTCCGTTCAATGCCAATCAAATCTCCGGCAAATTGGCCAGGCGATCGTCATGTATGCGAATGATTACCAAGGCACATTGCCCATGGGGTATTGGAATGGCCTTTGGAACCCAGCGACTGGCAGGGATCCTCAGATCAATCCCAAGACGATTTATTGGACCGTCTGGTCCGTGGAAATTCAGCCGTATATGGGTAAGGGTTCGAATAATTTTACGGACAATGCGGCGACTGGTGGCCTCACAAGCTCGCTTCGTCAAGTCTTCCTGTGCCCGGAGGCTGCATCACTGCCAACAATCAATACGGCTGGCGCGACAATAACCCAATACGTGTGCCATCCGCGCCTGATGCCGTGGATGGAGGGTTTTGAGGAAACGCCGGATGTCGTTAATGCTCATCCCACCCCGGATGATCAGGTTACCAACCGCTTCGACCTTCCTTACAATATTTCGCACATTAAGCGAAGCTCGGACATTTGCCTTATTTTCGACGCGGCGCTTGTGAACGGCAGTGGAGGTTGGAACGTCCCGTCAACGGTTCCCGTTGCGTTCGGTTTGGATGCCGGACGAATGAGAGTATCTGGGGAGGCCACCACACAACTGACCGACGTATATGGATTTTCCGGCAACGCGGGCGCGGGCGGCCCTATCAATGCAGGACAGCCGATAGATATCCAGCCCGCCGATGGCACACCGTACGACTCCCTAGCTAACACGGATTCGGATTGGAATTCGGGTATCTACGGCAATAGCGGAAACCTCCGCTTCCGCCACATGGGCAATACGCAGTGCAACGCCCTTATGGTTGATGGCCACGTGCAGGCCTTCAATTACAACTCCCGAACTAAGCAGACCGACCTCCTCCGCAGCAACATAAACGTGAACCCCTGAGACAATCCCTCCGATAAAATTCAAAGCGGACATCAAATCCGTGAAATTATCTTGACATTAATTAGCGCTCCGATATAAATAAGTAAACGGTTACTTGACGGCGCAAAGGCTCTGGAGGGACGTAAATCGCGGTTGGAGTTCATATCAGGCAAAGGGTAACGCCCAGACCGGAAAGGTATTGCTTTTATGTCGATTCACACCAAATACGATATTAGGATTAGTCGGATCCTTCGCTCCGTCAAAGCCTTTACGCTCGTTGAGCTCTTGGTCGTTATCGGGATCATCGCGCTGCTCATTTCGATTCTACTCCCTGCTCTGGGCCGTGCCCGCGAGGCCGCCATGGGAGTTCAGTGTCAATCAAACCTGCGCCAGATTGGCCAATCGATCATCATGTATGCCGGCGACAACCAAGGCCTGCTTCCGTATGGTTATTGGGATGGAATGTACAACACCCACACGGGAAGAAACGCATTTGGGCTGACAGTCCTATACTGGTCAAATTGGTCTGTGTTGATACAGCCCTATATGGGTAAGGCCGCCAACAATTATACAGACAATGCGGCAATTGGAGGGACCAACAGCGCGATTCGCCATGTCTTTTATTGTCCGGAGGCGGAAGCGCAAGGTCTCGTCCTCGCAAACGACAACGCCGGGGTTACGGAATGTCAGTACGTTTGCCATCCTCGCTTGATGCCGATGTTGACAAGCTGGGCGGATCCCATAGATCCAATCGCTAATCGGATTTTGGGTCCGTATACGATTGCGCATATCAAACGCAGTTCTGATATTTGTCTCATCTTTGATGCCACTCTTTTCCTCCAACCGCCGTATGGCTTTGACGTCCCAACCGATGGTCCCGTCGGATATCGTATTGACAATGGGCGCTTCCGTTATCCGAATGACACCGGTTTGCAGCAGACCGGTTTGACAGACCAGTATGGAATTGCCTCGAATCAGGGTGCTGCTCCTATCAATGCCGGGCAGCCGATTGACGTCACACCCACCCCCGGTGTGCCTGCAGCGAATATTAACACCGATACGGAATTGAACAGCGATCAGCCCGGTGGTGGTGACGGATCAGGAAATCTTCGCTTTCGTCACAACAATAACACTCAGTGCAACGCGTTATGTGTTGACGGTCACGTAGACGTTTATAACTATAATCCACGAACCAATACCACGGACCTGACTCGCATGCATATCAATGTGAACCCGTGAGATTGCTGATGATAGGATTTGGAGTAAGCGTTGGGTCTTCGCGAGCAAATTAACGAAAAACCTGGTCTCTCAAGCGGCGCTATTGGCGGCGTGATCGTTCTGATTTTGGTATTCATTGTCTGGCAGTTTCGGGGAAACCGTCCACCGCCGCTCCCGCCTGCCGGGCAGGATTATTTTACGACAGACGATGGTCATTCCTGGTTTGTAGACGCTGGCGATAAGGTGCTTCCATATGACCATGACGGCGCGACCGCTGTTCGCTGCCATGTTTTCAAATGTTCCAATGGCGGGACGTTCGCAGGCTACCTCGAAACATACACTCAAGAATTACATGATCAATTGACCGGCATTGAAAAAATTAGTGGGCAGCATCAGCCTGTTTCCCGTTCTTCGGACACTCTCGTCAAAAGGCCTGGCGACAAGAACTGGGTTCCTTCCTACAGTCCGGAAGGACGAGCGATTATTGACGTCCGGTGCCCCAACGGCCAAATGGATAAACCTCAGCCCGTCTCGCCGTAATTGGATACGAATACCCGCACACTTGCAACGAATACGGTTGCTATGTCATTCCACAAAAACCGAAGCATCCTTCATTGCCTGTTCATTGCTGGATTGCTCGCCCTATCTAGTTGCTCAGCCAATTCCCCAATCAAAGCAACCGACGGACACCCGCTCCCCCCAGGCCAATCCGTCTTGCCATCCTCGGGCCTAGCAGCCTATAGCCTCTTCGGAATCCAGTTGCAGCTTGGCAAGATTCAAATCGTCAAAGCCGACCATCCAGATTTCAATCAGGCAATTCAAGTCGAAACTTCGCCGGGAGCCCGTGCCGAATGGTACACCCAGATTGTGGCTCCAGTAATTCAGCCCGTTAAAAAAGGGGATGTCCTTCTCGCCCATTTCTGGCTGAAATGCGACGACTCCATGACCGGCGAGGGGTATACCACCTTCGTCTTTGAAATCGCCCACGACCCGTTCGACAAAGCCGTCGAATTCAAGATCAGCAGCGGCCCGAAATGGAAAGAAGTATTCATCCCGTTTCAAGCAAAAATCGATTTCCCAGCCGATCAGGCGCATGTCGCCTTCCGCGCGGGATTTGATCGCCAAACCATCGAGCTCGGCGGGATTTCGGTCGTTAATTACCAGTCGCTGGTGAAATTCGAGGATCTTCCCCAGACGAAAATCACCTACGCCGGGCGCGATCCAAACGCTCAGTGGCGAAAAGATGCTCTCGCGCGGATCGAAAAAATCCGCAAGGGTGATCTGGATGTTTATGTCACGGACGCCGCCGGCGCTCCGGTTCCGAACGCCGAGATTCATGCGGTGCTTCGCAGGCATGCGTTCGGATTCGGCACCTGCGTGGATGCTGATCTGCTTCTCGGCAAATCGCCGGATGCGGTGCGCTATCGCCAGACGGTTCTGTCACTGTTCAATCGGGCGGTTTTCGAAAATGAGATGAAATGGCAGGCAACATGGAACGGCGTCCCGCCGGATGTGGATCTCGCGTTGAAATGGCTCCGCGATAACAACATTCCCGTCCGTGGCCATAACCTGGTTTGGCCGAGTTGGAAATGGCTGCCTACCGAGCTCAAGGCCTATCAAAAAGATCCGAAAAAACTTCGGGAAATCACGGCCAAGCATATCACATATATGGTTTCCCATTTCCGCGGCCAACTGGTCGATTGGGACGTGGTCAACGAGCCGTACACGAATCACGATTTGATTGATTTGCTCGGCGGCCGCGCGGTGATGATCGATTGGTACAAGCTCGCCCACGCCGCCGATCCCAATTGCATTCTATTTCTCAACGACTTCGGGATCATGGAGGGCGGAGCCCACAGCGAACATCGCGATGACTTCTATAACAACATCAAATACCTTCAGGACAACGGCGCGCCCATCGGCGGAATCGGCATGCAATCCCATTTCGGCACCGACCTGGCCGCCCCCGAGGCCATGCTGAAAATTCTCGACCGATTCGCGATATTTAATTTGCCAATCGAAATGACGGAAGTCAGCATCAGCCTTCAAGATGGGCAGTTGCAGTCGGATTACTTGCGCGATTACATGATCGCAATGTTCTCCCACCCGAGCGTGAACGACATCATGCTCTGGGGATTCTGGCAAGGGCGGCATTGGCGCCCCGATGGTGGAATTTTCGCCACCGACTGGTCAATGCGGCCGGCCGCGCAGATGTGGATTGATTTGACGCAGAAGCAATGGACCACCAACGTGACGGTGAACACCGACGATCACGGCGCGGCCGAGATTCGCGGCTTCTACGGCGACTACGATCTCTCGGTCACCTCCGGCGGAAAAAACAAAACCGTCACGGCCCAAATCGAGCCTGGCGGATCGCGGCTGATCGTTCAGATACAGTAAGCCGTCACATACCGCTGTTCCACGCCGTCAGACGGTGAAATCTTCCCAATTTGCCGAAGCGGTAAAGGTGTTACAAGGTAATCGATTACTACGCACGGTCTATCTCAAACATACGCCGCCGATGAGATCGAAAATCGAAGCACCAATTCAGTTTCGCCGCTTTTAGCACGCTTTTCTGCGAATTCTGTGTATAATTCTGCCGTGAGCAAAAGGCCGACAATCACCGACGTGGCGAAGCTTTGCGGCGTGACCGCTGCCACCGTAAGCCGCGTCCTCAATGACCAGAAGAAAAACTTCTCCACCACTGAAGCTGTCCGACAAAAAATCTGGGACACCGCGCGCGAGCTGGGCTACGTGCCCGACCTCAGCGCACGCAGCCTGAGCCTACGAAACACTCGCGTGATTGGATTGTTCGCCTCGCCACAGACTCACGTGGCCGAGGGCATCAACGAATCTCTGATCGAAGGCATCGCCGAAACCCTGCATGCCGGCGGCTACGACGTTTTCTTCGGACTGAGCCCCATCCGCAGCACGAAGAATCCCCTGCCATTCTGGCGATTTGACGGCGCCATTCTGATGCAGGCGCCCAAACCCGAAACGGTAACTGAGTTGGATCTCCGCCGCGTGCCATACGTGTGCGTAAACGAGCGCGTGGGCCGCCCCGCCATGTATGTCCTGGCTGACGACGCGATGGGGATGAAGCGGGCGATTTCACATCTGTCGCAATTGGGCCACAAGCGTTTTGCATATGCTAACGCTCGCGCCGCCTATTTCAGCCACTACAGCGTGAACGAGCGTTATGGAACGTTGCTCGCAACGGTCCGCGATCAGGCCATTCGCCTGGTTCCGGGCCACGATACGCCATTTCATTCTCCCGCGGAGTTTGTGCGGGCGATGGTCATTGAAGGCGGCGCCACCGCTGTCATCACCTACGATCATCAAATTGCCGTCATGGTGTTGGGCGCGGCGTACGGCCTGGGATTGCGAGTGCCGCAGGACTTCAGCATGATCTGCTTCAATGACGTCTTCCCGGTTGCGATACTCTATCCGCCACTGACTGCGGTCGCGGTTGCCGGGCGGGAGATGGGTCGCTTGGGCGCTGATTTACTTTTAAACCATCTGCTCTCCCCGCAGCCGCATTCAGGGAGGGACATTAAGGTTGCCGAGGACCTGATCGTTCGAGGCTCTACAGCCCCACCGCCGAGCAGCGTCCGACCAGCCAACAGCGCCATCCTTCAATCTAAAGACTGACGAATCCTTGACTTTTTTTTCTTGACACATCTGACCCTTCAAGTAATATATAGTAAGCGGTTACGTAGCCATATCTGTCGTGATTCGGAGTTGAATTGTTTTCCGCGTAGGTCGGCGGAAAACCAACGAAACGGGTAAACCGCTGACAAGCGTTTAGGCTGAAAATTCCGACCGCTTTGAAATCTGTGCGAGAACCACTTGTGGAGGGTAGTCATGTCGAAGGGCAAAAAGTCTCTAGCGATTATCTGCGGCGCTGTAGCTCCAATTTTTATAGGCACGTCGGCTTTTGCCGGCATGACCATCGACGCATTTGCGGGGGGAATTGGAAATGATTGGCCAACAGCGGCCAGCGGAGGCGCACCAACATCGGCGGTTGGCTCAAACCCACTATTCGATACCGGTGACAACGGAGCCAATGGAGCGCCGGACGGCGTTGTTACGAATAACAGTGTTGTGCCCGGCGAGCTCGTGGGCGAAACTTTCAATACCGGAGCAACCGGCTTTAATCTCGGTGAAATCGCGGTATTCGGTAGCGGTGCCCCCAATTCCAGTATCAGCCTGCATTTATTTCAGATGATCACCCAAGTGACGGGCAGCACTGGTGGATACATCCTCAGTACGGCTGAAGTCGGTCACGATCTTCTTGGCGGCGGCGCGGGCTTGAGCTTTACATATGCCGGCGGCACTGGCGCTGTTTATGAATTTGTATTCAACAACAGCGGCACCACCGATCAGGTTGCCCTCGCCGCCAATACGGAATACTCCTTCGAATTTTGGAACAATAACTCAACCGTTGGCGCAACGGGCGGGTTTTTCGTCGGTCGAAATGGCGGCCAGCCCTATACAAATGGGCAGGAGTTCAACATTGGACCGAGCCCGATTGCCGGCGCATTGGTTGACAACAGTACGGTCACGCGTCGCNNGACAACAGTACGGTCACGCGTGGCGGAGTATCCGGTAGTGCTCGAAATATGTCCTTTGCCATGTACGCGGCTCCGCCTGCACCAACCTGGATCGGGAACCCCGGTGACGGACTCTGGACCACCGCGGCCAATTGGCTTGGTGGCATTCCCAACTCCGCCGGAATTTCCGCGACGTTTGGCACGGCTATCACGGCGGCAACCACGGTTAATCTCAACGGAAATGAGACGGTTGGAAAAATCAACTTTAACACCGGCGCTTCGTACACAATCGCACAGGGTGTCGGCGGCGGAACGCTGACGCTCGACAACGCCGGAAACACCGCTCAAATTAACGATCTCTTCGGTAATCACACCATCTCCGCTCCGATGGCGCTGACATCGTTCGGCGTCACCGTCGCGGTGGGACAATCCACCAATACGCTGACACTGTCCGGCGCGATAAGTGGAACGGGCGGGGTCACTCTCAACGGCACCAGCAGTTCCCAGGCCGTGGGCACCGTTGTTATGAGCGGCGCAAATACTTACCAGGGCGCAACGACGGTCAACACCGGGACGTTGGAATTGGCTGCTCCGAACACATTGCCTTCCACCACCACCCTGACTGTCGGCACGGCCACCACCACTGCTCTTGCCCAACTCGGGTTGAACAGCGGTGGACAATCAATATCAGGCTTGACGATCAACGCCGGCAGCGACTTGGACGTGGAAAACAACCACATCATCATCAGCTATGCCGCCGGAACGCAAGCAGCTACTGATGCAACTATCCGCA
>PMAK01000016.1 GCA_003153655.1 Phycisphaerales bacterium | reverse complement strand
GTTGACATTTAACACAGTCGCTTGGCGGTTTAACTGAATTTCTTCGCGTCTTTGCGGTGGTCTTTTGTCCCGCACACTCACGCCCTATCATGGACTCATGCCAGTTCTTGGCCATGGCATTGATCTCGTCGAAATCGCCCGCATTCGGCGGCTGCACGAGGAACATGGCCAACATTTCCTTGACCGGGTTTCTACCGCTTCGGAACAGGAATATTGCACAGCCAATCCCAAACGGTATTTCGAGCACCTCGCCGGACGATTCGCCGCCAAGGAAGCCGTGCTGAAGGTGCTGGAAACCGGATGGCGCGGCGGGATCGCCTGGACCGACATCGAGATCGTGCGAGATCCTTATGGCCGGCCCGGCGTCCGCCTCACGGGTGAATGTCAGCGCGTCGCCACCGAGCGCGGAATCACAAGTTGGCTGATAAGCCTCAGTCATATTGAGACCCATGCCACCGCAAGCGCGATCGGGATACGTTAGCGGCCTGTCACTATCCCACAGGCAAATTGGCCCAAGTCGGGCAATTTGTTGAGAATGGCTTTTTTGAACCACCGGAGTTTTCGCTCATGAAGAAATCTTTTCTCGCGGCCCTCTGTCTAATCCTCTTCCTGATTCCCGCCTCCCTTTCGCTGGCGGGCAATTACAAGAACTTCGCCGTCGCCATCTACATTCCCGTCGGCGTGACGCGCAGCATGGAAGACCCCAAATGGCTCGACGCGCATTGGAAAATTATTTCCAGGCAGCTCAAGGTAGATAAGGTCTACATCGAAACCTACCGCAGCCGGCAGACGGCCGATGAGGATTCGATCGAGCCGATCAAGAAGTTCTTTGTGGATCATGGCGTTCGCGTGGCCGGGGGAATGGCGCTGGTGGACAGCGACGGCGGCCAATTCCGTTCGTTCGATTATGCCGACCCGAAAGACCGGGCGTATGTGCAGAAGGTTGTGGAGATGACCGCCCGTCATTTCGACGAGATCATTCTCGATGATTTCTACTTCTTCAGCACCAAGACGGATTTGGATATCGCCGCCAAAGGGGACAAAAGCTGGACGCAGTACCGCCTGGAGACAATGGATGATGTGTCGGAAAACGTTCTCATTAAGCCCGCGCGGGCGGTGAATCCGAATGTGAAGATCATCATCAAATTCCCGAATTGGTACGAGCATTTTCAGGGCCTGGGATATGACCTGGACCGCGAGCCGAAGATTTTCGATGGAATTTACACCGGCACCGAGACGCGCGACCCCGTGTTTACGGAGCAGCATCTTCAGGCTTACGAAAGCTATTCAATCATCCGCTATTTCGACAACATCGCGCCAGGCCGCAACGGCGGCGGATGGGTGGACACCTACGATCTGAAATACATCGACCGCTATGCCGAGCAGCTTTGGGACACGATGTTCGCCAAGGCGCCGGAAATCACGCTATTCAACTGGGCGGCACTGGAGCGCCCGATCATCGCGGGGGATCGCACGCTGTGGCAGGACCTTCGCACGAGCTTTGATTACGCCAGGCTTTTCGGAGACGTCCCGCGCTTCGACGCGCCGGAGCCGCTCTTTGCCAAGGTGGCGAGCTATTCCCTTGAGCAGGTGGATGGCGTTCTGGGCAGCCTCGGTAATCCCATCGGCATCAAGAGCTATCGCCCGCCTCACGCCACCGGCGAAGATTTCCTGCACAACTTCCTGGGGATGGCCGGGATTCCGATCGATCTCTATCCGACGTTTCCGGCTGACGCGAGCATGCTGCTGCTGACAGAGTCAGCCAAATTTGATCCCGACATCGTCAACAAGATCAAATCGCAACTGACGGCCGGCAAATCCGTGGTCATCACATCCGGCTTGCTGCGCGCGCTTCAGGGTAAAGGGATCGAAGACATCTGTGAGTTTCAATACACGCCGCACCGGGTGGCGGTCACTGAATTCCAAGGCGCGCGCGGAAGGCCTCTCGGGACAACCTCCCTATCTACCGGGATTTTGATTCCGGAGATCGACTTCCTGACCAACGACGCCTGGGTGCTGGTTAGCGGCATCGCGAGCGGCAACGGCTATCCGATCCTCATGATGGATCGATATTCCAAAGGGATCATTTACGTCCTGGCGGTCCCGGACAACTTCAGTGACATCTACCGCTTCCCGCCGGAGGTTTTGGGGGCGATCCGGAATGTGATTTTGAGAAACTTCCCGGTGATCTTGGATGGGCCGAGCCAGGTAAGTCTTTTTGCGTATGACAACAACAGTTTCGTGGTGGAGTCATTTTTGCCGACGCCGGCGTATGTGACGGTGGGCGTCACGGGCGGCTTCGCGCATCTGCGGAACGTCGCGACGGGTCAGACCATTGAAGGCCAATCCCCCCCGCCGCCACGATTAGGCCCGACGACGCGGCCGAGTCAGAACCCGGCAGGGCCGCCGCGATTTACGTTCGCGCTACCAATTAAGCCCCATTCATATGAGGCCTATGTAGAGGAAAAATAGCTTGGATTCTGCCCGCACCCGGCGGCAAAAGGCCGTTCGGAGCCAAAAACAGGCCAGCCGACCCTTAGCCTGTCGAAGTAGCCAACGGCTCCAAATCGCGAGGATGATTCGATTCAAGTAACGCTGCGCGTCCGTCTCAATGTCGATACATGAACACCGGGTGACTTGCCGTCCATTGAATAATACATCACAGCAGTCGCTTTTGTATGACCGAGAATTCCACGATTTAACGAATGTTAGTTCGTCCATATTTTATTTGATTATTTGCGCCCTTGTGGTATTTCGTGCTCCTTGGATGAGGAGCTTGGGAGGGAATTCGTTCATTTCATGTCGCCTACTTGATTCCCGTGTTAAACGCTTGCAGAGGAGGGCGACGTCGTGAGCCCCAGCTGTACTCTTCCGTTTCGCTGAAGCGGCATCCCAAAGGAGGCAGAAAATGAATCGAGGGATCGGTCAACTCGCTCGTATAGCCCGACTGGTGATTCTTGCCGCGGGCTTCGTTTTGATTTTTTTCGCGCCGGCTGTGCTGGCCAACTCGGTCACTTGGACCGACGGCAATGGGGACATGCTCTGGTCGGACCCGCTGAATTGGTCCGGCGGTCTGCCGGTGGGGAATGATGTGAACTTCACAAATGTTGGTGCCGCCAGCGATGTCTCCACGGTCACTAATATTTCTGATGCGCCAATCACGATCAATTCGCTGATTTACAACAACACAAGTGGGAACGATCAGTTCACCGACCTGACTGGAGGCGACCTCAATATCACAGGTGGGTTGTCCGTGACATCGGGCGGTACAGTGTCGTTGGGTGGGCCATCAGCGAATATCACGGCCGCAAGTGTGAATATCGACAGCGGTAACTTGGATTTGAACAGCGGCGCGACACTGAGCGTCGCCAATGCCTTCACGCTGGGCAGCGGCTATCGAACGAACACCTCGGGCGCGCTAAACCTGTCGCCGGGAGCGGCCTTCTACCTGGGAACGGCCAACTCCCCGGCATCGTTGACGGTGGCCCAGCAAGGCGGCGACCAGTTTGGCGAAGGCACCTGTACCGCGACGTTCGCCCCGGACTCTTCGGCCAACCCCAATATGGCGTTGTACATCTCCTCGCTGCAAATCGGCGTCACCGGGGAATTCAGCAACGCGGTGGGCACGGTTGACCTGACCAACTACACCGGCCCCTTGAGCATCGGCTCACTGACCATCGGGGATACCAACTACAACGCTGTAGGCACCGGCCACTTCATCTTCGGGAATGCCGTCAACAACTCCTTGAGCTTTCCGAACTTGACGATCAGCAATGGGGACATAACGGTCAACAGCGGCGCGACACTGAGCG
>PMAK01000165.1 GCA_003153655.1 Phycisphaerales bacterium | reverse complement strand
CGATATCGTCGGCATTAACTTCCGTCAACCTCACGGTGACACGGGGCACAAGCGCGATAATTGGGTGGTCTCCGATCATGCCCGTGGCGAGAAGCGACTCCACCATGGCGATGAAGGTCTCGGCCACCTCGTGTAGTNNCCGCGACGACGTGGATTTCGCAGCCAAGCACGATACTCGTGAACGAACGGTGTGATCCGTCGTGCCAGAGCGGTTGGGCCGCGATATCGGACGCGGCAGGCTGGCGGAGGATCATTCCGAAGACCTCATTTATCGGCTCGGTCATCTTCATGTCGTCCAACTCCTTCCGCGCTTCCCGCTCATGCCCGAGGGCGAACAGCACAGCGGCGTCGGCCACCGGCAGACCGAGCTTGTCGAGCCGTCCCGCCAAGCCGGAAAGGCGTCGCAATTCGGTGTGCGGTGTGCGCAGGAGCAGGATCGTTAGCAGCGCGTTGAAGTGAATTTCATCTCCAAGCCGCTCGGGCGACTCCGCTCGTCCGTCTACGATCCCCATGAAGTGGCGGGCGCTGGAATGCCAGGCTAGTGCGTGGGCCACGCGACCGAGTCGCACCTCGATCTGTCTGACGCATTTCATGCACGTCACTTGATTTTCGTTCGCCTCGTTGTCCTCGTAAAAGTCTTCCAGCGAGACTGCCGCCGCATGGACGAATGCAGCCCGCGCCGCCCACAAAAGACCGACGTCTTCATACGCCGTACCAAGCAGAAACAGGGCGTGAGCAAACGTCTCTCTCCCTTGGCGACTGACCAGCCGCATAAGGGCCTTGCCAATCGTGGAGATCGCGCGGTAAGGCCGCTTCGCAAGGAGGTGCTCGCGGCCTCGTCGAACCAGAGCTTCGGCGGCATGCACGTTTCCCTTCTGATCCGCTAGAAGCTGGGTGACGTGCTCTAACACCGCGTCAAACTCGGGCAGGTCGCTCCCGTACTTGCCGTATTCGGAAACCAAATACACGAGTTCCGCCAACGGGAAGCCGATCAAATCGTGTCCGGCATCCGCGACTGCCCGTAGTTCGACCAACAGCTCCGCCGTCCGGTCAGGGTTAGCGCCAAACATCCGAAGGCACGCCGCCCGCATCCGAGCTACTGCTGCGGCGTTCGGGGCATCGTCCTTTGCGCTTAGTAGGTCGAACTGCTTCGCCAGTCGTTCCCGTCGTTCCGAGTTCTCCGCCGAGGCGGCATCGTCGCCCATGCTGGCGACGGATCGGAGTAGGAGCAAGGTGCAACGAAGGCCGAGCAAGTAGACATCATCGACGTCGCCAACGAGTTGCTCAACATCTTTAAACGCCTCCTCGAAGGCTTCGCGATCTTCTAGCCACCAAAACGTCGTCCTCGCCCATTCATAGGCCGCCTCGATAGTTTGCTGGGTTGTCCCATATTTCTCGGCGGCACGGCGAGCGGCAGCGAAGCGGCCTTCAACCTTTTCAGGTGGATGCTCCAAGGAGCGAGTAAGGGTCGCGATCTCCAATAGTGCGGCGACGAATCGCGTCCCGCTGTAGGGGTCCGACAGCTTCTGTTTCAGCTCGTCGATCTCCCGCTCGACGTGCGCGAGTGCATCTTCACGGGTTTGGTCCAAAGGCCCGATGCGGCGCGTCGCAAGCTCTGGCACCGAGAGGCCGAGCTTTTCCGCCGCCATTACCTCATGGCGACCGGCATACACGCGCTCGACGATCCAGTTCCTATCAAGAATGCGGACGTCGATTCCATATTCTTTCGTCAGCTCGTCCTCAACCTCGCCTCGCCTCTTATCGCGAATGAAACGACTGGAGATGTAGTACGCCCGCTTGTAGCCTCGTCCGACGCCGGCGATCTTGGCCACATCCTGCCGCACCTTCGTCGCCCAGTCCTCCATAGTGCTGAACGCGAACGCCCATCGCTCGCTGGAAGCCTTCTCCGGCTCGCCGATGAACCAATTGAGTGTCAGGTCATCTGCGACCGGGTATGTCTCCGCATCCACTTTGCTGTCGCCGCCACCGGTCGGTCCAGTCTGAGGCAGAAGGTTTGGGCAGAGTTCAGCGGAAGCGAGGGCGTGGGCAAATTTCTCGAAGTCGGATTCTTGGCTGCGATTTCCGAGCGTGTCGAGTTGATATTCGAGAGTCGCGCGGTCGAGCGCAGGCTGAGTAGCCGCTGTGGAATCTGAGAACTCTGCTAGTCGACGATTCCTCAACCACGCTCCGGGTCCCACTCCCTTTGTAACCTCGATCTTCATGCCAGATCCTACGCTGATAAGTAAGCTCCCACCGGAACCGTCGACCGATTTGCTAAATTGCCGCCCGTTGTCGGCCTCCACGAAGCGTTCAGACTGCACGAACGTCCTACCCAAATTCTATCAGACCACGGCTTTCGGCAAAGCCACGGTGATGGTCTGCCGGACGGGTAGTGAAACATATTTGGACCGGACTTGGGAGCACAAGCACTGTCGGTATCAAGCCAGTTGCGTCCAGCCGCGCGCGACATTCCATTTGCGCGCGAACGGCTGTCGTTCTCCAGCAGCCAGCAACGGAGGCTGAACGAAGCGGTTGATTTCCGCGACCACGTCGGACAGGTCCGGTAGCGTTTGCTCCGGCTGGCGACGACGGAATGCCGCCCACTGCGTCTGCTTCACCGGGTCAGTCGCGAAAGCCGCACTTAAACCTGCGGGCAGCGCGGTCGGCAAGAGCGTGCCGCGTCGCTCGAACGTCGCTGCGATTGCCTCGACCAACACCGGACCGTCAAACTCGAAACGCTCCGCCAAATACCGCAAGTCATAATAATCCTTGAACCGTGTGTTGAGCATCCCGAGCTTGGCGATGGCCTCCAGTTTTTCAGCAACGACGGTTTCGCGCGGATAGACGCGCAAGTGCGGCGCTGGCTGGTTTGGCAACAACGTCGGATAGTTCGATTCCGGCGAAGCCGGCGTAATGGCGTCGCCAAATCCCACATCCGCCTGGACACGGATGACCGCGCCGCCAAGCGATGCCGTGAAGCGCACCCGGACCCCGCCGTACTCGTCGGTCGTGCGGATTTCCTCGGCTCGAACCGTCTTCGCGTCAAACGTAATTCCATCGTCTTCGACGGACGTTTCGCAGAGTTCGCGGAACACGCCGGCGATGCGATCGGGCGAGCGGTCGCCAAATCCCAACAGGTCCACGTCCTGAGTCGGGCGATGCGGCGATCCCTCCCAAATCACGAAGAGCATCGCCCCCTTGAGCACGAAGTTCTCGCGATGACGGGAACGACTCAGACGGTACAGCAGCCGTTCGATGGCGTAACGGATCAGCAATTGGTTGTAATCGACGCCCGACGCTTTCGAGAGGTTCAAAAGACGCTGGCGAACGGAAGCGGCGATGTTATGCGGTGGATTTTTCATGCCAGTCGTTAATCTCGCGCGTTCAAGTGTGGGCAATAGTTTCGAGGTAGGGCCGCATGACGTTGGTGACTCGACAAACTTTGGCATACTGCCAGAGCTGGTCGGCGGTCACCGCGCGTTTGCCCCAGGCATCGCGGAGTGCTTCAATGGCGATGTCGATGCCGATCTTGTTGCGATACTTGAAGCAGTCGGCGACGGTCTTGGCCGGCGAATAAACCTTGACGTCCACCCCCTCGATGCGATGGTGGTCCACGCCTTCGTGAAACGCCGATCCGGAGAATCGAGCGATGCGAACCTGCGGATGGTCGATACGCGGCTTTCGCTTTGCAGGAGTGATCGCCAGCCAGACTTCCCACGGGTTTTGTGTCGTTAGGCTATGAAAGCGAAGCGCCGAAAGGAGACAGACCACTCCGGCCGGAACCCGCGCACAGACTTCGGCCAGTGACCGATGCTCGCTGGCGGCGGCATCCGCGAGCGCATAGATTCCACGACCGGACCGGAGCAGCACGCCCTCCGCGACTAGGCGGGTCAGGTGCCGTCGGGGAATGGCAAGCGGCCGTAGGTCGCGGGCGCGGAGCAGGCCCTTGCGTCGGACCAGCTTCACAATCTGCCGCTCTGCGATGCTGCCGTTATGGGTTTTAGTAAGCGTGGGCGTTCGCATTGCTGTACCATCCGTCTGTAGTTATCGGCATTTACATGCACATTGTACAGCGAATTTTACTCCATGCCACTACTCGTGAACCAGTCCGGTACTTTTCAACCCTACCCCCGAGGGGACCATGTTTACCAAATAACTTCAAATTTACCATTTGGTATCTTGCATACCATCGCATTTTACCTAAAATACCTCATTATGGCCAACGCCCGATCAAACCGCAGTGCGTCAAAGCAGGAGCCCAAGCCCAAGACGGTCCAGCGGACCTACCGCTTCGACACCAAGCTATTTGAAGCATTTGAGGACGACTGTGCAACGCACCTGGCGAACCCCAAGCGCGTGATTGAGGCATTGATCCTGCATTGGCTGGATGCGAACCGAGACGAACGCGCGGCAATGGCGCACAAGCATCGCGAGCGCATCGGTTCCGGAGCGCGAGACGAAGAATAGACACTCTCGCCCCGCAAACCGCAGTGAGCATTTGCGAGATTGACTCCCACCACCTCCCCCAACGAATTCAAAGATGTGCGACTAGATTTCAGGCCGAAATTGGGGCATTGGAACGCACTTAGGTGCGGCTACGCTCCGGCCAATCCCCCTTTTGATTCCGCTGTCAAACGCATCTCCCGCCTGAACGTAGTCCGCACCATCCAGGCCAACCCAAACAAAGCGCGAACATTTTTCTTGACTTCCTCGTTAGGCAAGTGTACGGTATTGACCATACCAACCATGACATAGTTATGGATCAAGTGATCCGACGAGTTGTGGGCCAACAAGGAGTCAAATTATGAACAGTCGATCCCACGTTCGTTATCGACGCTCGATTGTCGCGCCTGCTATCGCGGGTGTGCTGACACTTCTGAGCATTCCTCGTGCCAGTTTAGCTGCGGCAGCCAATGGCGGTCAGCCTCTCCCGTGGGAAGGTCCATTGAACCAAGTGCTGGCCAGTTTCACCGGCCCGGTGGCAAAGGCGCTGTGCATCCTGGCCATCGTTGTCATCGGATTTGGTTTCGCGTTCAGCGAAGGCGGTGGGCTGCGGCGCATTCTCGGCCTGCTGCTGGGCGTGTCCATCGCGGTCACGGCCACCAGCTTCGGCGTGACGTTCTTCGGCTTCGACGGCGGCGCTGGTTGGTAGGCAACGGTATGCCAGCTCTGCGGAAAGTTGGTGCAACCATGACGCGCCCTGAAGAAATCGAAGGCTACGAAGTGCCACTCCATGTGGCTCTGACCCAACCGATCCTCATGGGCGGCGCGCCGCGGACATTCGCGATCCTCAATGGAACGGTCGCCTTAGTCATCGGAATGGGTCTGCACCTGTGGTGGCTTGGATTCCCGGCGGGGGCGGCTCTGCACATGACGGCAGTGCTAATGAGCAAACGCGACCCGCACTGGTTTGACATCTTCCGGCGTCATGTCCGCCAGCCGACGCATCTGGATTCCTGAATCGGAGAGACATTCATGTGGAACCTTGGCGAATATCGCAAACATCCGCAGCGTCTTGCTGACCATCTGCCCTGGGCGACGCTCATCGCGCCCGGCGTGATGCTCAACAAAGATGGCAGCTTGCAGAAAACCATCGCATTTCGTGGCCCCGATCTGGATAGTTCAACCCCTTACGAACTCGTGGCCGCACGCGCCCGAATGAACAATGTGCTCCGTCGCCTCGGTTCTCATTGGTGCGTGCATGTCGAGGCGGCAAGACGTTTGGCACACGTCTACCCGGCGAGCGACTTTCCGAATCCGGTCGCGGCGCTAGTCGATCAGGAACGGCGGGATTCGTTCACGGCGGATGCCGTGCATTTTGAAAGCCAGTGCTTCATTACCTTTACCTATCTGCCGCCGGCCGAAGGCATGACGCGGCTGGGCGATTTCTTTATCGACCGGCCCAACAACAAGGTGGATGGGCGGGTTTCTTACCGGGCCCACTTCGACCATTTCCTGGGGCAGGTGGATCAGATCGTAAATCTGATGGCGTCGTTCATGCCCGAAGTCCATCCATTGGACGATGGCGAAACGCTGACCTACCTGCATTCGTGCATCTCGGATCGGCGGCTGAACGTCGCGGTGCCGGATGTTCCGTTCTATCTCGACGAAATGATTACCGACCGACCTCTGGCCGGCGGATTGTCACCCCGGCTCGGTCGCCATTTCCTCAAGACAGTTTCGGTACGCGCCTACGTCAACCGCACGCTTCCTTGCCTGCTGGACCGCCTGAACGAACTGCCCATCGAGTACCGATGGATCGGCCGCTATCTTCCGATGGATAAGACCGACGCCACGCGACAACTAAACAAGCTGCGCCGCCAGTGGT
>PMAK01000042.1:443-15116 GCA_003153655.1 Phycisphaerales bacterium | reverse complement strand
TCGGACAGGCGGCCTGGCAGGCCGTGCGGACCTCGCCCACCGGGCGGTTCTCGCGGTCGGCGGCGATGCGCGCCTCGGCGATGCGCTGGAGGCAGAAGGTGCATTTCTCCATCACGCCGCGCATCCGCACCGTCACTTCCGGGTTGTACATCATCTGCTTAACCTGCGGGACCTGCTCCATCTGCTGCTGGTCCGGGATGCCCAAGTATGGCTTCGGATATTTGTCATGTCGCGGATCCTGGCTATGCCAATCCACATAGTTGAATCGCCGCACCTTGTACGGACAATTATTGCTGCAATATCGCGTCCCAACGCAACGGTTGTACACCATCACGTTAAGCCCTTCCGAATCATGCATCGTCGCCCCCACCGGGCAAACCTCCTCGCATGGCGCATTCTCGCAGTGCTGGCACGTCACCGGCTGGAATACAACCTCCGGACTCGGATCATCCGCCCTCCCCTTGAAATACCGGTCGATCCGAATCCAGTGCATCTGCCGATTGTTCAGAACATTGTCCTTGCCGACAATCGGAACATTATTCTCCGCCTGGCACGCGATCACGCACGCGTGGCATCCAATGCATTTCGACAGATCAATCCCCATCCCCCACGCATGCGGATCGTTGAACTCCCGCGGCGGCGAATAAAGCTGCAGCGAGATCCCGCCTTCTTCGTTCTTCTGAAATAATTTCGGATCTTGCTTCAATTCGGCAGCCGTCGTCTCCTTGATGATATCCGCGCTCTTATATTTTTCTCCAACCCGCTCCTGCCGCTCTTCAATCCCTAGCGAATCGAACAGATGATGGTCCTGCGTCGTCGCCAGATCGTAATACGCGCCGGTCTTGCTCACATCGCCGGCCGCGAAAAACATCGCCCCGCTCGCCCGTAGCGAATACGTGTTCACGCCGATATCCGAACCAATGTGCTCACCCAAAGTGCGGCCATATCCCAGCGCCAGACCGATCACACCCACCGGCTGCCCCGGCAGCACAAACGCCGCGATCTCCAGGCTCGCCTGCCCGATCGTGATCTTCACCACGTCATTCGTCGCCACGTTCATCGCCGCCGCATCTTTCGGCGAGATCACCGCCGCGTTGTCCCAGACAATTTTCGTCAGCGGATCGGGCAACTCCTGTAACCACCCACTGGTGGCGAATCGCCCGTCATAAAGCTTCGAATCCTGAAGAAACCGAATCTCGTATCCCTTCGGCGATGCCGCAACCTGAATCGCAGCCGCCTTGACCGAACCTGATACCGTCTTGAATGCACTGTCCGCAACAAGCCCGTCATTCAGCGCCTGTCGCCACGCCATGTCATCCAGAGAGTCCGCGAACGTCTTGCGCACAATCGCATCGGTCTCCGTCTCACCTTCCTGCGCAAGCATCGCCAGAATCTGATCGCTCGATTTCCCGTTATAGAGCGGCTCAATCAGCGGCTGACAAATGCTGACCGACCCATCCCACGCCCGCGCATCGCCCCACGCCTCCAGATAATGCGCCCGCGGCACATGCCACGCACACTGGTGTGACGTTTCATTGTCGTACACGCTCAAATGCACCGAGGTCTGCGCCGATTTGATCGCCAACCCAAAATCCAAATCCGTCGGCGCATCATACGCCGGGTTTCCGCCGAGAATAACCAGCGTATTGATCTGCTTCGCCTTCAGTTGCTTCGTCAAATCCGCCAGTGAATCGAAATGATGCGCCCGATCCCCATTCGGCTCTTCCAGCAACGTCAGGGTCGATCCAATCGCCCCGATCTTATCATTGATCGCCAGCGACATTGCATGCATCGCCGGCTCATGATGCGCCCCGACAACCACAACACTCTTCCCGGAATTGGCCGCGATATCCGCCAGTAGATGCTTAACGAATGCCTCTTCTTCAGCACTCAAAGTCGAGTCTGTCCCACCCGCGCCCAGCCGTGCCGCGATCGCCGACAAAATCGCACCGATCCGCGACGGCCGCGCGCCCAACCGGCAATCCGCCACGCCGCCTGAAATCGTAAATGCGCTCTCAATCGCGTAAACTCGGCTCATTTCCTTCTGTTTGTTTGGACGATTTGACGCCCAATCCCCCGCATATTTCACATGCGCAGGATGCGTCCCCAGCGGATCGGCATCCACAAAAACCGCCACCATCGCCTTATCCAGGTGCAACACCTGCCGCGCCGGCTGTCCCAGCGCCAGCTTCGTCCCCGCAATNNAACTCAGTGGCTCATATTCGAAAAATGCCGCCTTCGGCATCCGCGCCAGTACCGCTTTTTTCAGCCGGTCTGTCGTCATGCTCGAAGTGGCTTCACTTAAAATCGCCAGCCCGGCGCCCTGCGATGATGTGAGCGAATCAATCGTCGAACTCATCGCGCTGCCGAACTTGTCCCAATCGCTGACAACTCCAGAACTCCCGACCCGGCTGATGAAAGCCTGGCTCCGATCAGGGTCGTACATCTCCAGAATGCTCGCTTGCGATAGCGCATCAGCTGACCCCGAACGACCCTTGACCGTCTGCGAAAACGGATGTGCCGGATTTCCCTCGATCTTGATCGGCCGCCCATCATAGCTCGTCACGAGCAGCGGGCTTCCTACGCCATTCAATTCGACTATCGTCGCGTATTGCTCTGGAACGCCCGGAATGAAATTCGCCGGATTGCTCGCGAACGGCGCTAACTTCTCCTGCGGCCACCGCCGGCACCCGCTCAGCGTCAAGCCCGCCAACCCCATCGACGCGCCCATCAACTTCATGAACCGCCGCCGCGTCACCGGCGACATCGTGATCATCCCATCAGGCTCATACGACCCGAACTCCTGCGCGGCCGACTCCTGAATCGCCGGCGTATTCGCCAAGTGCTCCAGGCTCCTCCAGTAGTCGCGTTGCGCCAATTGCTGCTTCATATTCTCTACCGATGACACGTCGAACAGCTCTGCATGTACGCCGTATCGTGAATCGAATAATCCTTCAACAACTCTGCGGGACTCTCCTCTTCCGGCGGATTCGCCGACGGAGTCCAGTTCATGTCGGTCACCGCCACATTTTTCGGCCGCAAATGCGGACCCGGATCGCGATGGCAATCCAAACACCAGCCCATGCTCAGCGGCTTGGCCTGGTAAACCCGCTCCATCTGGTCGATCCGCCCGTGACACTCAATGCATCCAACCCCGTGCGTCACATGCGCTTCATGACTGAAATAAACATAGTGCGGCAAATCGTGAATCTTGATCCATTCAACAGGCTTGCCTGTCGCCCAACTCGCCCGAATCGGCGCTAATGCCTGGCTCTGCGTCCGGATATTCGTGTGACAATTCATGCACGTCTCCGTCGGCGGAATCGCCGCGAAGGCCGCCTTCTCCACCGTCGTGTGGCAATATCGGCAGTCAATTCCCAGCTTCCCCGCGTGCAGCGCATGACTATACGGAACCGGCTGCACCGGCTGATATCCAACTGCCGTCATTTGCGGAGATGCCCCGAGCCCCACAACTGTCGGAACGTAAAAAAGTCCACCGACCACCGCGATGACTACGCCCGGCAGCAAGTAGTTCGCCCACTTCGGGAAAACAAACGGCTGTTCGTACCATTCCTTGGTCATGTCGCTCGTCAATCCAATTTCGGCGCCCCTGAGCGCCCTTTCCGAACTGCCGGGAGATATTACAAACCAGCAGCCTCACCAGCGATACCCAACCGGTGCGGCATATGGTCGCACGCGAAATCTCTCAAACATCGCGCCCAATTGCAAGCGATGCGCGCAAAGCAAATCCGCGCCCGAAACAAAAAGGAGAACGGAGCCGGGGCGTGTCGCCCCGGATTTTCTCCGTGTCGTCCCGGATTTTCTCCCCCCGTCTTCGTCGCGCGCTTTACGCCGTCAACGCGCCGCGCTACCATACCACCAGATATGAACTCCCCCCTTCCCGCCTCCATCGGGCGGCTCGTCGCTGCGCACAAACTAAAAGACCTCTCGGATATTCTGCGCACACAACCCGCCGCCATCGCCTCCGGACTCTGGGGCGCAAGCGTCGCCGCAGTCATCGCCGCAACCCGCAAAGAATTAAATCGTCCCACGCTCTTAATCTGTGGCCACCTCGACGAAGCCGAAGATTTAGCCGACGACATCGAACTCTTCACAACCAAGCGTCCCGAAATCCTCCCCGCCCTCGAACTCGCTCAGGGCCTCGGCCGCGCCAGCGAAGAACAAGTCTCCAATCGCATCCGCCTCATCGCCCGCCTCGCAACAAATAGCGGCAAATGGACCGACACCGGCGTACTCATCGCTTCCATCCAGTCCATCATGCAATCCGTCCCATCGCCAAAGCAATTGGGACAACTCATGCTCCCCCTCCAGCCGGGCCAAAAACTCGAGCCGGAAAAACTGATCGTCTGGCTCTCCGAGCACGGCTACAGTCGTCTCGATCAGGTCGAAGTCCCCGGCGATTTTGCCGTCCGCGGCGGAATCATCGACATCTATATCCCCGGCATCTTCGCCCAGGCCGGCGAGCAGTTCGGCCTCACTATCCGCGTCGATTTCTTCGACGATCAGATTGAATCCATCCGCCGCTTCGATCTCAATTCCCTTGGCTCCGGCGACAAAATCGAATCCGTCTCCGTCATCGACATCAAGGGCCAACTTCCCGAAACCGGCGAATCCACAAGCCTCTTCAACTATCTCCCCACCGACGGCATCGTCGCCTTCTGGGCTCCGCTCGAAATCGTCGAGCAATCCAAAAGCTATCTCGATCGCCTACCGGAGGTGAAAGGAATCTATCCGCTCAATGCGATCCTTAACCTCGCATCACAATTCACGCGCGTAGAACTGAGCCAGTTCGATCAGCAGGCCATGATGGTCGGCATCAACGTCCCCCACATCCGCCTCCCCGCCGGCTCTCTCCAAAGATTCGAAACCGAAGCCAAGAAAGCCATCCGCGAATTAGCAGAGGTCGCCGGCACTCATGACGTCACCATCTTCTGCGAGAACGACGGCGAGAAACAACGCTTCATCGAACTCATCGACGGCGAAGTCCCTGGCCTCAGCACAAAAATCGAAGCCTTCATCGGCTATCTCCATCGCGGATTCGTCTGGGATTTCGAGGGCGATCAAAAACCCGCCGCCTTCCTAGGCCATCACGAACTCTTCCACCGCTACGAACAACGCCGCCGCGTCGGCAAGGTCATCGCCTCCCGGCCCGTCGATTCATTCCTCCNNGGCGATTACGTCGTCCACGTCGCTCACGGCATCGCAAAATTTACTGGCATGCATGCGATGACCAAGGACGGCAAGAACGAGGAATATCTCACCCTCCGATTCGCCGACTCGGCCGTCCTTCACGTCCCCGCCGCGAGAATCAACCTCATCCAGAAATACATCGGCGGGTTCCACGGCCATCCCAAGCTCTCGCGCCTCGGCAGCGGCGTCTGGGAAAAGCAAAAGGCCAAAGTCTCCGAAGCCGTCATGGATATGGCCGCCGAACTCCTCGACGTCCAGGCCGCTCGCGCCGCCGAGCAGGGCGTCGCCTATCCCCCCGACACCGAATGGCAAAAAGAATTCGAAGCCGAATTCCCCTACGAACCCACCACCGACCAGATCGTCGGCGCCGAAGAAATCAAGCAGGACATGCAAAAGCACCGCCCTATGGATCGCCTCCTCTGCGGCGATGTGGGCTACGGCAAAACCGAACTCGCCATGCGCGCCGCCTTCAAAGCCGTCGAATACGGCAAGCAGGTCGCCGTCCTCGTCCCCACCACAGTCCTGGCCGAGCAGCACGAACGTTCCTTCCGCGAGCGTATGGTGAACTACCCCTTCCACGTCGAATCCATCAGCCGCTTCAAAAGCGCAAAAGAACAAAAAGAAGCCGTCCGCCGCACCGCCGCCGGCGAAGTCGACATCCTCATCGGCACCCACCGCATTCTCAGCAAAGACATCAAATTCGCCGACCTCGGCCTCGTCGTCATCGACGAAGAACAACGCTTCGGCGTGACGCATAAAGAGCGATTGAAGCAAATGCGACGAACCGTCGATGTCCTCACAATGTCCGCCACCCCAATCCCCCGCACGCTCCACATGAGCATGCTCGGCCTGCGCGACATCAGCTCCCTCACCACCGCCCCGCAGGATCGCCGCAGCATCGTCACCGAGGTCACCGCATACGACAAAAGCCGCATCCAGATGGCCATCGTCCGCGAGCTCAATCGTGAGGGCCAGGTCTATTTCGTGCACAACCGCGTCTACAACATCTCCGAAATCGCTGATGAAATTCAAAAGCTCGTCCCCGATGCCCGCATCATCATCGGCCACGGCCAGATGGCTGAAGGCGAACTCGAAGACGTGATGCTCAAATTCATCCGACACGAAGCCGATATCCTCGTCTGCACCACAATCATCGAGAGCGGCCTCGATATCCCCAATGCCAACACCATCTTCATCAACCAGGCCGACCGCTTCGGTCTGAGCGAACTCCACCAACTCCGCGGCCGCGTAGGTCGCTACAAAAACCGCGCCTATTGCTATCTATTATTGCCCAGCGACCGCCCCATCACCCCCGTCGCCGCCAAACGATTGAAGGCCATCGAAGAATACAGCCACCTCGGCGCAGGCTTCAAAATCGCCATGCGAGATCTCGAAATCCGCGGCGCAGGCAACATCCTCGGCCCCGAACAAAGCGGCCACATCTCCACCGTCGGCTACGAGATGTATTGTCAACTCCTCGAAGAAGCCACCCGCCAACTCAAAAATGAACCGGCCCCCTCCAAGCCAGAAGCCCACGTAGACATCGGCGTCTCCGCCCTCGTCCCGAAACAGTGGATCGCCGCCGATCGTCAGCGAATGGATGTCTATCGAAGACTGACTCGCTGCACGTCGATAGAAATGCTCGACCTGCTTGAGCAAGATCTAAAAGACGCCTTCGGCGAACCCCCGCGCCCCGCGGTGCTATTGATGGCCTTGACCGAATTGCGCCTGCTCGCCGGAATCTTCGGCATCGAAAGCATCACTAAAAAAGATCCCGATGTCGTGCTGACCGTGCGCAACGCTGCCCGAGCCCAGACCGGCCTCACCGGCGCTCCCGGCTCGCTACGCGTGATCGATGAAAAAACTGTCTATCTGCGCATGCCAAAGGGTTTTTTGGAATCCGATACCCTGCTGATGATTCTTCGGAATCTGCTCAAAGCGGCATACGAACGCGAACCCGCGAAAACAGACTCTCCCGCCGCCGTGCCGACGCTCAAATCCTAATTGACCACCATCAACTATCGGCTCTCGACCAATAATTGGTTCGTTTTTTTTATCATATCCTTGGAATAGTTCCGATGGCGTGGAGTCTGAGTGAGTAAGGGCGTCGTTGTCCACTTCAACAAAAAAAGGAACTCTCCCTATGGCCAATCGTAAATCAATATCCGTCTTTTTCGCGGCCATCAGTGCGGCAACCACCCTGGCAATGCCAACATTTGCCCAGGCCCAAACCGCTGAAGTCGCCAGCGGCGTCGTCACCGGCACCTCACTCGGCGGCGGAGAATGGCAATACAACATTAACCTGACCAACAACTCCTCCGCTGATAACGCCAACACCACCATCGGAACCTTCTGGTTCTCCTGGGCTCCAGGCGAGGATTTCATGGAGGCCTTCCCAACGAACGTCGTTGCCCCAACCGGCTGGACCGCGGCAATCACCGGTCGCGCACACGCGGGGGATGGCAATGCCATCCAATTCGTTGCCCTGTCAACGGATCTCCTGCATGCGGGCTCATCCCTCGGCGGATTCCAATTCGACAGCACCGAAACCCCCGCGCAATTGGCTGCCCCAAGTTCGTTCTTCCAGAACGAGGCGGAGACCCAGTCAGCCGCTTTTGTTGGCGCACCCTCCAGCGATACAACCGAAGGCGGAGACGTCTTTACCCTGTCCGTCGTAAATGGCAGCATCACACCAACACCCCCCCCGCCAACCGGTGGTGGCACCACGGGCGGTGGCACGGGCGGGAACACACAAGGCGGCACTCAGGGTGGTACTCCCCCGGCAGTTCCCCTTCCAGCCGCATCCAGTCAGGCTTTGGCCGCCCTGATCGGCCTGGGACTCCTTGCGGCTGGCAGAAAACTCATCAAACGCCCGGCTCGCGACTAAAAATACCTCTTGACCAAAGCCGCCGCGCAATCAGATAATTACCGCAAAGAGAAAGGGATGCTATGCGATATATATCTGTACGCGGCTTTTGTTTTATTCTGACGCTCTTACTCTCCAGCGCCGTGGCATCCGCCCAGTTTGGCGAATACTCCCTCGGCGTCGGCTATTCCCATATCCACACCGGAACCAGCCCCGGACTCTTCTACAACAAGGACGGAGCCTACATCGACGGCGACTTCGCCTGGCACATTCCCTACCCCGGCTCTCCCTTCATGCTCGGCTTCGGCCTCAGCGGGTCCGGCTATTGGGACGATCAGAGGATCAACGATCTGACCGGCAATGATTTATTCGGGAATCCCAACCTCAATTCCGACTTGGAGAATTTCGAAATCGAGCCGCGCTTCACGCTCGATCTCACCATCCCCGGCACCATCATTTTCATCAAGCCCAGAATCGGCGCGGGCCTCCTGATTAACAACTACAACATCGATCAGTTTACACAGCAGGGAAACAACTTCGCCGACATCAACACGGTGACTCACACCGGCGCCGCGTTTGAAATCCACCCCGCCATCCAGACCGGCATTGCCTGGGGTCCCGCCGCCGCAGGACTGGAAGTCTCATACCTGGCCTCCTGGGGCGATTTCGGCGCCTTCGGCGACCGCGCCCAGGAATTCCGCGCCGGCGCTTTCCTCAGCATCCGCTTTTGATCGCAAAAGGCCCCCACGAACGGCAACAGGCCAGCTAGAACCGCCGTCAGCGGTAATCCCGCTTATACGGATCCCACAGAAANNTCAAGTGGAATCCGTATTATATTCGAGAAAGAGCACCCCGGCCGTCACGAAAACCGCAACAAAAATCATCTTCCACTTATTACTTGCACCAACACCTTTTCCCCTCACAAAAACCTTTTCCCAACCCTCCTGTATAGATAAACTAAACCCGTGCTCACCCTCCTGGTATTACAAGGCCCCGACAAAGGCCGCCGCTTCGAACTCCCGGACGCGCCAGTCCTTATTGGCCGCGACAGCCGCCAACTCCCCATCAGCGACAACACTGTCAGCCGGCAGCACGCCGAATTATTGCCAAACGACGGCAACTGGATACTCCACGACATGGGCAGCGCCAACGGCACCTACATCAACGGCACCCGCGTAAATAATCGCTTCTCTCTCAAACTGGGCGACCAGATCCGTGTCGGCCGCACCCTTATGGTCTTCGGCGCTCAGCCCGGCGTCAGCCGATCTAGCGGCGGCAACGTCGCCCTCTCCGGGGTCGAATCAGGGATGGACAGTTCCATCATGCACACGGTCCCCTCCTCCGAAGACTCCATGGTCCTCGCCGTCCCCGAGCCCGCCGCCGTCGCGATGACCAATCTAAAAATCCTCTACCAACTCGGCGCAGCCCTGGGCAGCAGCTTCGGCGTCGATCAGGTTCTTGAAGTCGTCATGGACCTCGTCTTCGAGCACGTCAAAGCCGATCACGGCATCATCTTTCTCTACGACGAAAAAAAAGGCGACCTCACACCCAAAGTCGTCCGCACCCGCGAAGACGAACACGAAA
Organism: Phycisphaerales bacterium; assembly: GCA_003153655.1. Classification (GTDB taxonomy): domain Bacteria; phylum Planctomycetota; class Phycisphaerae; order Tepidisphaerales; family Tepidisphaeraceae; genus PALSA-1353. The sequence goes on along the minus strand of PMAK01000042.1, from coordinate 5,455 downwards.
AACCCAAGACCCACGATGACGAGCCGCGCATCGCCGTCGAAACCGATCAAAAGCCGATCCCAGAAAAAATCCACGCCTCCCGCACCATCATCAATCACGTCCTCTCCAGCGGCGAAGGCGTCCTCTCCAGCAACGCCATGGCCGACCGCCGATTCTCCGCCGGCAAAAGCGTCCACAACCTCGGCATCCGCAGCGCCCTCTGCGTCCCCATCAAAGCCAGCAAACTCTCCGGCAAAAGCGCCGAAGAAATCATCGGCGTCATCTACATCGATAGCTCCGTCCGGAATTACACCTACGCCCCCGACCAACTCCGCCTCCTCACAGCCATCGGCCTCCAGGCCGGATTAGCCGCCACCAACGCCAAGCTCTATCAAGCCGGCCTCCAAGGCGAACGCCTCGCCGCCGTCGGCGAAACCACCGCCGCACTCTCCCACTCAATCAAAAATATCCTACAAGCCCTCCGCGGCGGCGCGGATGTCGTCGAACTCGGCCTCCGCGCATCAAACCTCCCGCAAGCCGCCAAAGGCTGGCGCATCGTCGATCGCAATCTTGAAAAAATCTACAGCCTGACGATGAACCTCCTCGCCTACAGCCGCCCGCGCGAACCAAAGCTCGAGCAGATCAACCCCAAAGTCCTGATCGAAGAATGCCTCGAATTAGTCGCCACCGCCGCCAACGAAAAAGGCGTCATGGCCGTCGCCGACGTCGAGCCCAATCATCCCGCCTTCCCCGCCGACCCCGACGGCCTCCACCAGGTCATGATGAACCTGCTCAACAATGCGCTAGATGCCGTAGAACCCCAAAAAGGCCTCATCCGCGTAGTCTGCCGCTATAACCCCGAAAGCCGCGAATCAATCATCGAAGTCATAGACAACGGCGTAGGCATCCCCCCAAATCTAATGAGCCACATGTTCGAGCTCTTCCACAGCACCAAGGGAAACCGCGGCACGGGCCTGGGCCTGGCCGTAGCAAAAAAAATCGTAGACGAACACGACGGCTCCATCAGCGTAAAAAGCACCCTAGGCGAAGGCACCACCTTCACCATCCACCTCCCCGTCTACGCCCCCACAATGGGCGACCCCTCCCACACCCACGGACCCGCAAAATAGGGTAACAATATACTTGACTAACCTTGCCATCCCCGATACAATCCGGGCATGAAAGCTGATATCAGAAATCCAAAGACGTTGACTGAAGCCGTGGTTCACTTCGCCGATCCCGATACGTCTCTCCGGCACATGATAGCCGTTCGCTGGCCGGATGGCGTGCGTTGCCCACATTGCGGATCGGAAAAGGTTCATTTCCTTGCCAATCAGCGCCGCTGGAAGTGTGCCGTTAATCATCCCCGCCGCCAATTTTCCGTAAAGGTCGGAACGATCTTTGAGGAAAGCCCGCTCCCGCTCGAAAAGTGGCTAGTGGCTGTTTGGCTCGAAACGAACGCGAAAAATTCAATCTCTAGCTATGAAGTTGCCCGCGCCCTTGGCATCACGCAAAAGTCGGCATGGTTCATGCTGCATCGCGTGCGATATGCCTTGCACGTCGGATCGTTCGACAAGAAGCTACAAGGCGTCATCGAAGCCGACGAAACGCTTGTCGGCGGTCGGGCGAACAACATGCACAAGTCCGTCCGCAAGGTGAAGATCAAAGGGACTGGCGGCGCGCACATGACAGCAGTTATGGGCTTGCTGGAACGGCACGACGGGAAGAAACACAGCACCGTCCGGGCAATGGTTCTCCCGAATCGCCAGCAAGCGATCCTCCACGGCGTTATTCACAAGAACGTCGAGCCGGGCAGCAGCGTCTACACGGATGCGCTTAAGCAATACAACGGCCTGTCGCCGACGTTCGAGCATGATTTCGTTGACCACGCGGAAGCCTACGTCAAAGACAAAGTGGTCCACACGAATGGACTGGAAAACTTCTGGGCGCTCTTCAAGCGGTGCATCAAGGGAACACACGTTTCGATTGAGCCGTTCCACATTCAAGCATATGTGGACTCCGAAGCGTTCCGTTTCAATCACCGCGAGGTGAAGGACGGGGATCGGTTCGCGCTCGCCATGCAAGGCGTTTCAGGGAAGCGATTGACCTACAAGGCGCTCATCGGCGCATCGGAGGGAGCCCCCGGAGCCGACAAGGACGCGGACAGCGGAAATCTTCCAAACTGAAACCATAGCCTTTTCAATGCAGTGATTTAGAATATCAGAACCGGCGAGCGGAGTTGTGGTGACGACGCCCGCCGGAATTTAGGAGAATCGTCATGGCAAAGTTCGTGCAGATTGAGGATCGGTTCATCAATTTGGACTGCATCTCTAGATTTGAGATTCGTGGGAACGGCCTTTACATCTACATGATCGGGGAAAAAGATGCCATTCCATATATGGACGAACGTCGCGATGCGGTCTATGCAAAACTATTGAAATCATTACGGGCTACGGAAAAATGGGAGATTCCTGCCGAGAAGCAGCCCACACCAAGCAGCAATATAGCCACATACTCGACCAATGATTAGGATTTTAGCGGGGAGTACGGGCCATAACGGTATTGTTGCAGCGCGTGCTTTGCGGCGACGATAAGGTTTAGACCATCCGATAGCGGATAAAGTACGAATCCCTGCTCATCATCATCCGCAAGCCGTACAGCCAACTCGGCAGCCGCAATCTCACCAGCCTGATTTAGAAGTATGATCGCATCGCGCCAATCCTTTGGCGCGTCACCGTCTCTTCGTATTTTTGATTCTGTATTCAAGTGTCTTCTATATCCAGAACACGAACCAACCCAAGCTATCCCACATCAATTACTGCCAAGTGGCCATTAATACATCAAAAACGATCGCGATCCGTGGTCCCATGTCCATCCACTTTAGGCTTCTCAATCGTGGGAATGAAAAAATGTCTTTCGATCCGAAAATCGTGAAGAAAATTCTTGAGTCTATGCCAGAATGACCGCCTGGGCGGAATCAAGAGATAGCCCCCACCGGGCTGGCGGACCAAGCGTCCCCTATCGAATATTCTGTCAGTCATTGATAACTCCTTTCAATTTCGCATTTCATAATCGCGCCATGTTCTCCGTCAATTCTGGACATCTATTTCGATCACCTTCCCGCCGGAAACTACCACAGACCAACTATAATGCGGACTGTCGCTTCCCCCGGGTTTCAGTCCCACTCCATAAATCCGAGCGCCGGCATCTTCACTTCGGACATCAACGGTAGTGACGATTTTAAGCGCTTCTTCCGTCATCCCGATTGCGGGATTTCCACGATACATCGCGGCCGCGATATCATCCGAAGTGGGATGCGATGCAAGATATGCCGCGATTGCCTTGTCTGTGGCAATCGCCAAATCCATCAACCTGTCATCTGAACTATGGTCCTCCGCAGCAGCGCGATTAAGCCATCGCCGCTCACGACTTTCAAAGGTCCATTGCGGCTTGAACGCTTGGCCATTCTTTTGCGTCTGCAACACCGGCAGCGGCCGCGCCGCTAGTTGTTTCTGTAGTAAATCCACCTGCGCCCTAAGCTGCTCGATTAGCTTTGCCTGATCCGCGAGCGCCGCTTTTAGCGTCACGATCTGGCTTGCCAGTTCATCGGGTTGCGTTGCGGCGGCCGCGCGTTCTGCTTCCCGTTGCCGGAGTGCAGCGGCCGCGTCCTCCGGTGTCATCTGGGCGATACAGGGGACGCCAAGTAGGATAGACAGCAAGCCCGATATGATTGCTCTTTTGAACATGATTCTCCCTGGTGAGCGGCGGGGAATCATATCACAAGTGGCTCGCCTTGCGGCATATTGATGGCAACGTCGTTGGCGCGGCTTCTTGGCAGCGAAAAATTTGACAACCCAATCGCTCGGGACTCGAATCGTGGCCCATGAAGGTCAAGATAAAGCTGGTTACGGGAGAACCACTGGCTCGCCGCCGTCAGGTTCAATCGAACTATTACAGGCAAGCCAGATATTTTGAAATCGCGGCCGACATCCTCAGTGATAGCGTCAACGCCAAGTCCATCAACGTTCCGCAAGGATTCCATACGAACATTCCCGTTGTCGTGAATCACGCGCTCGCGCTTGAACTCTATCTGAAATGCCTCTTGCAGATAGAGGACAAAGAGGCTTGCGGACATGACCTTGATGAGCTTTTCGCCAAACTAAATCCTGGTCATCGATCCCGAATAGAGCAGGTATACGACGCTTGGATCGCATCGCCCAGGGCCGGAATGAAGGTCGCGGACATATTGAAGCGAAGCGCGGATGCCTTTACAAAGTGGCGATACCTCAACGAGGCAAGACACCAAAAGTCACCCGGAATTTACGACGCCACCCTTTTGCTCCCGCATGTGCGGAAGATCATTTGGGAGGATGTGCCTCAATTGAAGGCGATCCTGCCGCTGTTTCCAAATCAACGTTAGCCGAAACCCACATACCAGTATCGTCATAGGAAAGCATGAGGCGGATGGTTTGGGTGCTGCCGCTCGGCCTGTAGTCGATCATCAACTCCTCGCGAAGTTTGTTGCTATCGGCAACATCGGCCATGCCGATCGCGATAATCGTCGCTCCAATCAACTCGTCAGGAACCTCTTCATTCCGGTCAAAATAGTGTGGAAATATCGGTTTGATTTTCGCCGCCACTATTTGGGACAGCAACTCCGGTTCGTCCATCGCGCTTTGTGTTTCGCCCGTCATTACGTTTCTTGTCTTTACCATGATTTCATGCCCGCTTTCCGATGGTATACTAGGTCTATGCCCAGACCCCGACACACAAAACTCGCTGACGACGTAATCGTATCCGACCCGGATGCCGCTCNNCCCGCCATATCCTATCGGTCCACAAACCGCATAACGGATTCCACCCAACCAGCAGAAAAGTGCGACGGAAAAAGTGATCTGCATAGTGTCGAAAAAAATGGGTAATCGGCCCTAGGTTACTCATGTATATTGTTACCCAAAATAGGCAATAGGAAATGAGCCGCCTAAGGGGGTCACAAGCATAAGGGGTCAGCATAAGGGGGTCAGGTTTGCTCT
>PMAK01000042.1:0-431 GCA_003153655.1 Phycisphaerales bacterium | reverse complement strand
AAGTGAACCTGACCCCCTTATTCCATTCTTCTCGGAATGGTATCAGCTCGCTACCAGGCCGACAGGCGCATCTGTTTTGCAATCGGAGCGGCAACGGGATCGCTGGCATGGTTTGCGTCTCTAGGATTTGGAGCCCGGATATTAGCCCCCGTATTCAGTCGTCAAGCCGCATGGCGCATATTGGATGGAATCATTGCGATCATCATGTTCATCCTGGCGGCGGGTTTGGCTCGCGAGGGCGTTCACAGTCTATCCACCGGCGTATGAAATCCACTCGCAAAATCTCAACTCTGAAATACAAATCTGAACCCCGCTTCAGAAAGCGCAACCCATTCCCACTCTAACCATCGCCGCATCCGCGCCACCACCCCCATTTAGTCCGGCGTGACCACACGCCGGGCCCCGCGCGCCCGCAATCCCAACAACCCCAA
>PMAK01000014.1 GCA_003153655.1 Phycisphaerales bacterium | reverse complement strand
ACCCGCGCAGCTTTCAAAGGTCATCGCGGCACATAAGTAGCGCCAATAACAGCGGCATCCGGGCTAACCCTTGGCTGCCGTTTTAGTGCGCCGGACTGACGCCGCCGCCGCCAGTTCACCCCCTCTGGCTCGCCTGCTCGTTCGGCGCACGATCCAATGTGCCTGATGCTTCAATGCCGCCCAAACCTCGCAAGCCGGTCATGCCCTGGCAAGCTGATTGTGTCGAGTGCGCCTATACCGCTCCTGATCCGATCAGACCACCAGTTCGCTGCCCGAAATGCGGCGGCTTTTCATGGGGTAAGTTTGTCGTGCCGAGAAGTTTGCTGATGAATTCAGGTCAACGGGAAAAATGACCGGAGACCAACAATTCAATCTAATTTTAGCGCTGTCCACCTGTGGCATTACCACGGCGGGTCTTGTAATTGTGGCGTGGATAGGGGCGAGAAACGGCGACAAAAGCGATAAGGTCATCAAGGCGACCGCAGAGCTGACAGATAAAACCGACGTGGTGCATGAGCAGATCAACGGCCATATGAAAGAGATTAATGAGCAGGTAAAACAGATTGCGCATACCGCCGGTGTTCAAGAGGGCATCGCACAGGCAAAAGCGGAGTCGGGAGACGCGGAGGCGCTCGTTGTTGGAAAGGCCATCATGGCTGCGGACAAGCCCACCCCCGAAGATGAAGGACCGGCAAAAACAGAATGAGTGAAGAAACAAAATCAGCCCGATTGGAGCGATTTGGAATATTGGCGGCCATCGCTGCCACGTTGCTGACTATTTTCGGCGCGATCTTCGCCGGCGGTATTCGGCTCGGTCACATCGACGGCAAGCTCGACCAGCATTCTGCCGACATCGACAGAATCGGAACAACGGTCGATCAGGGCACCAAAAGCATCAGCGATAAGCTGGATAAGGTTTCAAGCGAGGTGGATTACATTGGGGGCGCGGTATGGGATCAAAAACATCCTACGCAAAGCTCGGCGACTCAACCACGCAATCCAATGGCGAGTGCGTCAACCACGCAATCCGGTATCGCCTCTTGGGATTTGGCGGATAAACCTTAACCATGCTGCTCATATTACTCATCATCGTGCTGGTATTTGGCGTCGGCAGCGCGCCGGTCTGGCCGCATAGTCGGGAGTGGGGTTATGGGCCGAGCGGAATAATCGGCGTGATTCTGTTGGTGCTATTGCTGATGATGATTTTGGGGCGTTAACGAGGAGCCAATATGGATAAGTCGCTATTTTTTTGGATCATCTTCATTGTCGCCGCCATCCTTGGCATCGGCGGTCCCTTCTACGGTCCATGGGGTCGCGCTGCTTCGATTGGCGCGTGGATCGTCTTGTTGCTGCTGATTGGTATCTTGGGTTGGGCCGCATTCGGTCCTATCGTTCGATGAACGGCCACCGCGACTACGACAAACACGGTTGCGGATGCGTGACGGCGATGGTGCTGATATTGTTGGGATTTGGACTCGCTCTTTTGTGGTGGATTACGGCGCATAGTCAATGAACGAAACTTTCAACGCAACCATCATCGGCAGCAACGGCACAACGATTGCCCTCAGTGGATCGTTGACGCCATCCGCGCCGGTCATCATCCCGCCGCCGGTGATTGTCACTCCTCCAGTGGTGGTTGCGCCACCGGTCGTAACGCCGCCGGTTCTGGCCGCATTGTCCGTCACGGCACTCCCGGTATTTCCGGGGCAGCTCTATACCTCGGATTCGCTGGAGATTCCCGGGCTGCCGAACGGGTTTCACGATTTTTCGCAGGTTGTGCCGCCCAATGCCCCGGTGGTCAGCAACGCGAGCAATCCGGCCCATCTGCCGACCGACTTTACCGATTTCAATTCCGCAATGGGCGCCGCGATCGCCAATGGATCGGGATTCGTCCTCTTTCTCGACGGCGACACCTATGGCACTGCCTGCGTCAATGGGAATTTCTGCGGGATCAANNTATCCGCCGGCTCGCGTCCCGTGCTGCTCAACGGCATCGGCGTTGCCGGCTCGCCCGCCAACGGCAAGAATTATGGAGGGCCATTAAGCCACTTCGCCGCGTTCGGCATCGACTTCTACGCCGATCAGCGTGACCCCGCGAGCAAGACGTTTAATAAAGCCTATGCGGGCCAGGTCGGTTGCATTCAGATGATCGATCAGTCCTGGGGCGGCGCATCCGATCATATCGTGGTCGAGGATTGCCGCGGTCGATTCTTCCAAAAGATGCTCGACTTTGAGAGTGCGGCGGCCTATTCGATGAACACCGTCGCCATCTGGAGATGCACGGGCGTCGGCTGTTATGGCCAGAAATTCACCGCGTTCGATTATCACGTCCGCGATTGCCTGGTGGTGCAAAGCCTCTTCGATAACAGCGGATGGAACGAGACTGCCGCGCCCAAGGCCGATCCGACCGGCATGGAGCAGGGATTTTACACGGCCATCAATCCGACCACGGAAACCGCCGATCCGCAGCACCGCTATATCGGCTGCTGCTTCTCGCGGGCCGATTCAGAGGGATTGGAAGGCAACGCCGGTGGGCTGATCGACACGTCGCTCTTTTTGGCCAACTCGATTGCCGGCTATGTGGGCGTTTATCAATCGGGCATTCACAATTGCGTGGTGGATGGCGGGGGCGACGGCAAGGGTGGCAACGAATTCGATTTTGCGGGCGCGAATGGAATCATGATCGGCTCGGCTCTGACGCTCTCGACGGCGACATTGCCCGTCCCGCCGAAGATCGACGCGAACACGCGCGGCTGGGGATTGTTCCTCGACGCTTGCCCCAGCGGGTTTTTGGATTCAGTGACGGTCATCAACAAGCCTGAAGTGGTCAACTGCGGATTCGCATTGGGTGTCCGCGTTGCCGATCCGGCCAAGCAACTGAAATCACTGGCGACGATCGCGGCGGTCACGAATTGCAAGGTTTACAACTGGTATACCTGGAGCAGTAGTTATCCCGACCCGACCAAGGGCGCGCCGAACGTGCTGAACCTGAACGGACCTCCCAACGCGACGATTGCCTATTCGGGTAACTACTTCCCCGGTGTGACGGGCGTTGCCGGCGTGACGGGGACGATCCCGAATTACGTCGATCCGACGCGATGCNNTGGCTCCTGATGTTGTGGTGAATTGGATTCAGGCGGGGTTTGAGGTGGGTCCATGAAGCGATCCCTCTACATCCTCGTCTCCATAATCGTCGCCATTGCCGGGCTGATCGTCTCATTGCCGGTCATCATCGCTGATGCTCAGGGCCAAACCCTCCCCGTAACTGTCACAGTCCAGCCCCCAACGCGGCCAGTCGCTCCACTCCTGCCATCCGGCGATAGAACCGGCAAGCTCGACACGCTGGCAATCGACACCGCTTGGTACAACGGTAATGACGTGCTGCTCGGAATGGGCGCGTGGTATCTCAACTACGCCCACCGCCCGGCCCACGCGTCTCTGGACGGCGCGAATGAATATCTGACCGTCATCGTCCCCGTTGGTGGCTGTCAGGATGCGATTCAAGGCACCGTGCTTGGCTCGGGCGTTCCAGCGTCGATGCGTGAAACTCCGGGCGTCAACGATGGTGGACACATTTCCAACCTGACGTTCGATTCCACCACCGCACCCAACACGAATCTCTATCACGAAGATGCTCTTGAGCCGCAGTTAAATTACTCGAATCTGCGGATCATCCACGGCAACGGACCGGTTTGTAATTCGCCGGGCGCGACTTCCACCAACATCGAATTTATCCACGGCAGCTTGCAAACGGACAATAACTACGCCAAATATTCCTATCTGGCTTGGTATGGGATGCCGGACAATGGCATGAACGAATGGCAATTTGGTGGCGACGGAATCAGCGTTGCCCATGTTCTGTTCCAAGACACGCAGCGGGCGATTGTATTCCACTCGGAAACCAGCAATGTGTCGTTTCTGGATATTGATTGCGAGTCGGTCAACGCCGGGCCGACAAACGCCAATGAGGTGATCCTCGACGAGACTTTGGCCAAGGTGCAAAACGTTCTTTTCGATCAGCTTCAAGTCCACAATTGCCGTGGCTCTGCTTTCGATCCCGGCACACTTGGCTTCATTAACAACAAAATCACCCACTTCGATATTTTGGGCGGAGAGGGGATTACGTTCGGCTACAAGAATAATGCTGCGGCGACTTCCACAGGGAACGTCTTTAGCGAAGGGCAGATGACTGACTGCGGAACCTTCGCATTCTTCGGCAGCGTCGGTAACTCCGTGGATCATCTGGCGATCATCAATCCAAAGCCAACGTGGGGCAATCAGCAGCAGACGGAGCTTGCGAACTACGGGCCGCAGACGTTCTTTGTCGGTGCGGCGGGGAACACGATTGATCCGCAGACGGTGACGGTAGTGGGATTGCCGGTGGGGTGGACGAAGGGGTTTTAATCTCGCGCCCCTGTGAATCCGTCCAGTGAAGTTTGCTCAAATCGTTCGCATCGTAAAACGTCGGGGCGTATTTCGCCGATCCCTTTTCATCTGAATTTTTCTCTTTCATAAGGACCAACTCTACCACAAATGGCCGC
>PMAK01000090.1 GCA_003153655.1 Phycisphaerales bacterium | reverse complement strand
CCACCAACATGGCTTTGCCCTACCGAATCTGGCGTCGCTTCCACACATTTCCGTCGCAGGCGCATGTGCGACCGGAACACACGGATCGGGCGACCGCAACGGCAACCTGGCTACGCCAGTCATCGCCATGGAAATGGTCCTGGCTGATGGCAACATCGTCGAGTTTTCCCACGATCGGCAACGCGATATGTTCGCCGGGATGGTGGTCGGACTTGGCGGGCTTGGCGTGGTCACCAAGCTGACGCTCGAACTTCTTCCGACATTCAACATCAGGCAGGACATCTACGAACACCTTCCCGTAAGCCAGTTAGAGACGCACTTTGACGACATCATGTCGAGCGCCTACAGCGTCAGCTTGTTCACCGACTGGCAAAGCGAGAGCGTAAACCAGGTTTGGCTGAAGAGCATTGTTCTGGGAACTCCTCCGGCGCAGAACCTCTTTGGCGCGACGCCGGCGCCGGCGGACCTGCATCCGATTCGATCCATTTCAGCGAAAAATTGCACCGCACAGATGGGCATGCCGGGACCATGGCATGAGCGATTGCCCCACTTTCGCATGGACTACACGCCGAGCAGCGGCGAGGAATTACAGTCGGAATATTTTGTCCCGCGAAAGCATGCGGTGGCCGCTTTCCGCGCCGTTACTCGATTGCGCAAAGATTTACAGCCACTGCTCCAAATTTCAGAGGTAAGGTCTGTGGCCGCGGACAAGCTATGGATGAGTCCGTGCCATGAGCGCGATAGCATCGCGATCCACTTTACCTGGAAGCAAAATTGGCCGGCTGTACAAAAACTGCTTGGAATGATTGAAGAAGGGCTCGCCCCGTTTAACGCCCGGCCGCATTGGGGAAAGCTATTTGTGATGTCACCCGCGCGGTTGCAATCCCTCTACCCAAAGCTGTCGGAATTTCGGCAACTGCTGCTGGCCCATGATCCATATGGAAAGTTTCGCAATGCGTTTATGGGAACTTATATCTTTGGATCGCACTGACTAAGCCCGCACGCCATTTCGCCGGCCGCGCCGAGCCAGCATCCCAACACCGGCAGCCAGCAACAAACCGGCTGATGTCGGTTCCGGAACATCCGCCATCAACCCATTGGCCGCTGCGAAGGCGTCGATCGCGGCAAGATCGCTCGCGGGCAATACCACGTCCGCCCCGTTGGCCGCCTTGCCCAGATTTCCGACTAACAGCGTGAAATCGTCGCCGCTCACCACGCCGTCGTAGTTGAAGTCACCCTTGTCCCATGCAGCCTCCGACTTGCCGAGGTTTCCAACCAGGATGGTGAAGTCATCACCGCTGACAATGCCGTCAAGATTCGCATCACCGTAAAGCGTGTATTTAATTTCAATCTGACCCGACGAAAGACCGGCGACCACGCCATCCGCGCCGTCGGCATAGCCCAGACCAAAGCGGCTATTCGCTGGCAATGCGGCAGTAGAACTGTTGATACCACCGCCTGTCCCGGCTCCGCTCGTGCCCGTCCAGGTGCCGTCGTTATATCCGTTGATCAGATATCCGCGCACGGACGCATTGACCGCGGCCTGCGTGGCGGTGGTGTAGCTGACGAACAGGTGGTTGTTGGTCAGATCAAGCGATCCGCCGGCAGCGATCGTGGGTAATTCCGAAGAGACGCCGCCGATGCTATTCGCTAGCTGCACCTTCGCCCCCGCGGCGATGGTAATAACGCTATTGGAAGCGGGAAGCGCTTGCGCCGAGCCGAGAACCAATACGCCGGAGCTAACCGTTGTGCCGCCGATGTATGTGTTGGACCCGCTGATATCGACGGTGCCGCTTCCCTGTACCGTCAGACCACCGATGCCGGAGATGCCCCCGGAAATGTTGACGGCATCGCCAGCGTTATTCACGGTGATCGTGGTACTCGTATTGAAATTTACCGGCGCCGAAATGGTATGGGTGCCGCCGGAATCGTTAATCGTGGATATATTGGAGCCGCCCGCGTCGAGCGTGAGCGTGCCGCCGCCGGAGCCTTGGGCAATTGTGTATTGATGTGCATTATCAAAATTCAGCGTGGCCAGTGAACGGTTGCCGTCGAGCGTAATGATGGAATTCCCCGTGATAGCGCTCGTGAGGTTGGCGGTGTCGAGTGCAAATTGCGGAATTCCGGGGGACCAGTCTCCGAGCGTCGACCAGCTTCCGCCGCCGGCATTGTTCCAGGTTCCGACGGTGGTCGGCCCGATCGTCTGGACATTATCGATGTAGACGTTCAGCGCGCTATTATTCGATTTATTGAAATAGAACTCGAACGAAGCCGGCGTAAGTTGCGAGCTCGTATCCGTGCCGAAGCAACTGGAAAATGGAACACTGAGATCGCCCGTCACGGGATTGTCGATCGCAATCAGTGGGATGGTCAGTTGATAGGTGCCCGGCGCGAGATCGATATTGCATTCGGAAGAGGCGACGGTCTGAACCTGCGCTCCGTCAATCGGATTGTTGGGATCAGAGTCATTGTTGCCGAACTCGCTGATGCCGATGCGAGCAAACGTGCCGGCGAAATTTCCGGTCGCCGGAATTGTGATATCGAAGGAAAGAGCGACCGTGTTGGGATCATTGATAATGGCGGGAATAACTTCAGTCTGCGCCCCCGTAAACGTGGCGCCGGCCACCTGCGTAAACTCCATCGAAAACGCTCCGTTGGTGACGCCGATGGTGCTTTGGGTGACGGTGGCGCCGCCGCCGTTGGGATGAAAGTCATCAGGACGGGTGCCGGCGGGATTGATCGTATCCGTGGAGTCGTAGAGCGTCTCGAATGAATACGCCAGAGTGGCGCTCGCCTTGGAAGCAGCCAGCGCGATGGCGGCCATACCAGCAGCAGAACAGATCAGCGAACGCCTCATGATCAACCTCCCCTTCCAAAGGGTTTTGAGTAAAAGGTGTCTCATTGGATATTAATTCAATGAGGTTATTTATGCAAGTAAAAAGTCGGGTTGTTTGGCCGGCGACGTCCTGACTCGCAAGCGATCCACTTCTTTTTGAGCGACCTCAGTCGAACGGAGCAAAAAGCCATATTTACCGCTTATTTCCGAGGTTTTTTGTCAACTCTTCCGACCATTCCCGCGCGGCAGATTGGGGATTTCAAGAGGTCTTTGCCGTCGGTAAATTAATATCAAAATTGATAATAAGTGCATGATTTGGCAATCATGGGATGGGCCTCTTCATTGAAATGGGCCGCCCGATCCGACGCTGTTGCGTCTTACGCCCGACTCTGGCAGCATCGATTTCAGCGGCGTTGCCGCACACTTCATGACACCCCGCTCGATCACCGTTCGTCTATGCATCATGATGTTCCTGGAATACGCCGTCCGGGGAATGTGGTATCCGTATCTCGCGAACTACCTCACTGCCGCGCGGGCGGTTCACGGGCTTGGCTTCACATCGGGACAGACCGGCTGGGTGCTGGGGTTTGCCAATGCGCTCGGCGCGTTCACGGCGCCAATCATCGCGGGTCAGGTTGCCGATCGTTATCTCAACGCGGAGAAGGCGCTGGCGGCACTTCATTGCGTCGCAGCTGTGCTGCTGTTTCTCAACGCCTCTTCGATGACGTTCACGCCGTTCTTTTGCATCATGCTTTGCTTTTCAATCGCCTATGTGCCGACGCAATCTCTGACGAGTTCTCTGGCCCTGAGCCATCTGACGAATCGTGAGCATTCGTTCCCGCGCGTACGGATGTGGGGCACCATCGGCTGGATCGTGACGTCGGCCGGCTTCACCTACATCGTTCTGCGCGGAAATGATCATGCAACCAATATCGCGCGAATTCCCTACGCAATGCGGGCGGCGGCAATCTTGGCGATTGGCTACGCGAGCTATGCGCTATTCGTTCTTCCGGCTACTCCTCCGAGGGATACCAGCCGGGGGCCATTGCCGTCTATTCAAGCGTTTCGATTGCTGCGCGAGCCGTCTGTTCTTGTCCTGATGCTGATCGCGATGCCGATCGCTGCCATCCACACGGCTTACTACCTGAACATCGGACCATTTTTGTCCGATGTGGTTGGAATCCCGCTGAAATTTGTCGGGCCGACCCTGGCCGTTGCGCAGCTCAGCGAAGTCCTCTTTCTTTTCACGCTCGGGCCGTTGCTTCGGCGATTTGGATATCGAACAATTCTTACAGTGGGCGCAGCCGCACAGGCGCTTCGATTCGCGATTTTTGCCCTCAACCCGCCTGCGACGCTGGTGATCGTCTCTCTGTCATTGCATGGAGTCGCATTCGCCTGCTTCTTTACAACCGCGATTCTCTATATCGAGCAGGTATTTCCGGCGAATGTTCGACATTCCGCGCAAACGGTGTTTGGCATTGTATTGTTTGGGCTCGGCCCCGCCCTGGCCGGACCTTATTCGCAGATGTTTGATCGATTCACAAAGCAGACAGTTGCCGGCGTCATTCCTGATTTTCAAGCCATTTGGTGGACGCAGGCCGCCATCGCGGCCGCTTCGGCAATCGCCCTCCTCATCTTTTTCCATCCCCGGGCCGCATCTTTGGAGCATCTCGCCGGCGCAGAGCCAGACAGCATTGAACCGATGGACTAAGTTTTTCTCTGGACTTTTAGATTTCCCGCATTATTATCAATTAAAATAAAAAGCGTAGAGACAGACCGGCGAATGAAGACCTATCATTCCGGTCGAGGGGGCTCCGGGCAAGGAAAAACGAATAATGACCAACGGTCGATCGCGAGCGCGCAAAGAGATGTGTGAGCCTCTTGAACCTCGGGTATTGCTTTCGACAAGCCCCCTGGTGATCGGCTATCTCCCCGATTACGAATTCACCCATTTCAGCAGCATCGATTTGGGAGCGCTATCGCAGATCAACTACTTTTCGATCTTAGCCAACAGCAGCGGTGCGCTCTCGACAACCTCGACGAACGGATACAGCCTGTCCCAATTACAAACGCTGGTAACGGCCGCGCATGACGCCCCATCAAGAGTTTCGGTTTCTATCACGATTGATCCGAAAAGTGCGTTTCAGGCGATCGCAAATAGTACGTCGGCAACGACCGCCTTTGTGAACAACATCATCTCGTTCTGCTCCACGTATCATCTCGACGGCGTTGATCTGGATTATGAGCCGGGCACGCTGACAACCGCGGAAATGAACAGCTACGGAAGCCTGCTTGCCGCGCTTCACGCACAAACATCGGCACACGGGCTGATCCTGTCGGCCGCTGTGCAGGTCTCGCAAATGATCGTTCCAAAGGCCGATCTTTCAGACATCGATCGATATTTCGTGATGGATTATGATCTCGATTTCAACTCCAGCGCTCCCTATAACGAATCCCTCACCTATCTCACGGGCTGGGCAGATTATGGCGTCCCCAAGGCCGACTTGTTCATGGGTGTGCCATTCTACGGACGGTCGGGAACAAGTTGGAACAACAGCACCACGGAAACATATGCGCAGATCATAAGCGCCTACGCGGCAGCCAACGGCGGCGCCGATCCATTACCCAGTGCCGACACCGTTACGATTGGTGGCACAACCTGGGGATTTAACGGAGTTACCACGATTCAGGATAAGGCCCAATACGTGCTTCAGAACGGCTACGGCGGAATGATGATCTGGGAACTCGGTCAGGATCAGTTCGCGTCCGGCGGCTATGGCAGCGCGGCTTTGCTGCCGGCGATCAAGAGCGTATTCGGAGCCGCATCGGAAACGTGGACTGGAAGCGTGTCGAACGCCTGGGATAACTCGAGCAATTGGAATTTTGGCGCTGTGCCCGTGGGATCCACCAATGTCCTGATCAACAGCGGCGCAGTCACCGTGAGTTCCGCATTCAATGTTGCATCGCTCAGTCTGAACGGTGGAACCCTCACACTCTCGCCCGGCGCCGGCGCTTTCACCACATCATCCCTCACAATCAACGCCGGCGCAACACTCGACCTCGGAAACAATTCCCTGATCATAAACTATCGCACGACGGCCGATCCCATCGCCACAATCCGCGGATACCTCAGCAGCGGAGATAACAACGGGAGTTGGAATGGCGCCGGCATCAATAGTTCGGTAGCGGCGGCGAATCCCAGCTATGGCATAGGCTACGCCGACGGCGCGGATGGCGTTGTAACCGGGCTAAGCTCCGGGCAAATTGAAGTGACCTACGCACTTTACGGCGACGCAAATCTCGACGGCATCGTCAATGGCGACGATTTCACAATCGTGACGTCCAACCTCGGCACCCAGCAGTCGGCCTGGGACAAGGGTGACTTCGAATATAACGGTGTCGTCAGCGGCGACGATTTTTCGCTCCTCGCGGCGAACCTGGGAAAAAACGCGAACATCGCGGCTGTTACACTCCCCATAACCAGCCTGGTGACACTCGATGCGATTGTCGGCAGTTCCACCACTTTGACCACAACCGCAAGTACGCCCGCGTCAATATTATCCAATGGCCAGACAACCGCCGCCCCTTCGCTTGATGACCAACAGCATCACGTGATCGCCAAGAAGCGGCATCACCTCTGAATTCAAATGCTTCAACTCATTTTGTCGCGTGCGGCGGAGCATCTTGCCGCCAGAGCTGATCCTGAAGTGATCCCCACGTTATTTCCATCTGACTGAATAGCGCATGGAGCTGATCCATGGACAATTCAGACATCTTCGCGGAATTAACCTCCCCCGCCGCTTTAACATGGCTCAGTTGAGACTTCAGTTGTTGGATTTGATTTTGCAAATCTGAAACC
This sequence comes from Phycisphaerales bacterium, assembly GCA_003153655.1. Lineage (GTDB taxonomy): Bacteria > Planctomycetota > Phycisphaerae > Tepidisphaerales > Tepidisphaeraceae > PALSA-1353. Next base: position 3,951 of record PMAK01000090.1, on the reverse strand, counting down.
TGCTGCTCAAAAATCTGCCGCGGGAAAATTTGCTTCGCAACGCCACAGGACTCAGCCACGGCGTCCATCAGCGGGGCCTTCTCTCCACAAACATCCGCACCAACGTGCCAGATCATGACTCCGGCGCATCCAAGTTTCGCGGCATATTCACATTTCCGCTGAATGGATTTGGGACTTTCATAACAAACGACGCTGCCGCCGCCGGTACGCTCCATGTACGGCATCGCCGCCTTTTCATCCCAGAAATCAGCGTATTTGCCAGTGCGCAGAAGATACATCGCCTGCGCGTGGGTGATATTCATGCTGTAGCCGGGTCCGTTGATCGGAAAGTGATCGCCGATGTGATCGACGCTGAATCGACTCGGCCAAAATGTCATTCCCATCAGCAGCTTGGCGGGCGAGACCTTGTGATTGCCGATCAGGTTCTTCATCCCCTCCTCGACCGAAAGCGTCGGCTCGGGCGAATAAGCGCCGGCTGGAAATAGATTGGAAGCATAAGCCGCCCGGCCGCCCCACCCACCGCTGTAGTCGTACGTCATTACGTTGACGTAATCCACACTGTCCGTCACCTCCTTCCAGGAGAAATGTCCGATCCAGTATTCGCTGGCGCCGAGTGCGGTGGTGATGATTCGATCCGGAAAATGAGCGCGAAGCTGTTTCATGAAGGAGACAAAAGCCGATCCATCTTCAGTCGTGACTGCGGAAGGTTCCCAATCGATGTCGATCCCGTCGTATCCATGATCCGCCAGAAGCTTTTCAAGATTGCCGCAGAAATTCTGAAACTATTTCCGGTTCCGGGCAATGGAGAGCCAGTTGTCCGCGTTCGATGCTTCCCCGCCGAGAGACATCAGGAGTTTCACGCCATGCTTCCGGGCCAGCGACTCCATATTGGCATTAAAGTAACCGTCGGGTATTTCGATCGTTCCGTCCGGATGCGGAGTGAGAAACGCCCTAGCCAGGTGTGTGATTGCGTCATAGTTGTAGGTTTCGGCCGGTGTATCCGCGTCGCGCCAGGTCGCGGAATAAGCTAGAACGATCCGGTTGGGCCGGCCCTGTGCGGCAGACGCAAGGAATGCGATAAGCAGCAACGAAATGAATGAGAGAACTAGTTTTTGCATGATATGATAAAAAGTGGCAGACCAGATGAATCTCTTCGTGGCCAATCGTACCGTGGGCATCGACCGCTTTGCAATCCCAATGCTATGATTTTTATGGATTTTACCGGTTTATCTGCTAATATCCCCGCCATGCAATCGAGTGATTGGGAAGTTAGACACCTCCGCTAGATATTATCATGAAAGCGATTAAGTGGTTCTTCATCCTGCTTCTAGTGGTCGCCGCCACGGCTCTGCTCGCGTTTGGGCCGAGGACCGATGAGTCGCTGCCAAAACAGCGGGTGGTGATCGATTACTGGGAGAAGTGGACCGGCAATGAAGAAGCACAGATGCGCGTGATCGTGAATGATTTTAATAATTCCGTCGGCGCCGAAAAGGGAATTTTCGTCCGCTATGTTTCGTCCAGCACCATTAATCAGAAAACGCTCGTAGCAACCGCCGCGGGTGTGCCGCCGGATATCGCCGGACTGTTCGAGGTGAATCTCGTGCAGTTCGCCGCCATGGGAGCGCTCGAACCGCTGGAAGACATGGCCCGCGAACGTGGAATCACCGCCTCTTATTACAAACCTGTTTACTGGAACGGAATTAACTACGACGGCCATCTCTGGGCGCTCATCAGCACACCGTCGGTGGCTGTCCTCTACTACAACACACGCATTTTCCACGAAAACGCGGCCACCCTGCGCGCAGCAGGACTTGATCCCGATCAAGCACCGCGAACGATGGACGAACTCGATGCATATGCCCGTGCCCTGACAACCCGCGATTCCAATGGCCGCGTGATTCGCGCCGGCTTTCTCCCCATGGAACCAAACTGGTACGTCAACTACGTCTGTTATTGGTTCGGCGGAACTTTTTGGGACGAGGCGGACAGACACTTCACCTTGCAGTCACCCCCGGTCGTGAAGGCCTATCAATGGATTGAAAGCTATGCATCCTGGATGGGGAGAGACGCCATGAGCGATTTCCGCAACGGCGTCGGAAATTTTGATTCCCCCCAAAATGCGTTTCTCGCCGGACAGGTGGCTTTGGAAATGCAGGGCCCTTTCCTGGCGAATTTCATCTATCATCGCAAACCCTCAATGTCCACCGTACTGTGGCCGCGCGATGTCGAGATGACAAAATCGCCGACCGAGCGCCTGCGAAATTACCAATGGGCGGTTGCGCCGTTTCCCTCAGCCGTCCCGGGCCTGAAAAACGTCTGCTACTGCGGATTCGACGCCCTGGCGATTCCACGCGGCTCAAAACACAAGAAGGAAGCATTCGAGTTCATCGCATACGTCAATCGCCAGGACGTCATGGAAAAACTCAACAAGCTCCATTGCAAAAACTCCCCGCTGGCGAAAGTGAGCGATGACTTTTTGAACAATCACCCAAACCCCTACATTCGCGTTTTCGAGCGGCTGGCCAGCAGTCCCAACGCCCAATCCGTGCCGCAGATCCCGATCATGCCCGAAGCGGTGGATGACCTGAATGCCCTGAGCCAGCAGGTTTCTCTCTTGGAGGTGCAGCCGGCGAATGCCCTGGCGAAATTGCAGGTTCGATTGCAGGCGCAATACGATGAATTTTCCCGGCAACAGCGCGTGCGCGGGTCAACGGCTTATTGAAGCCCGGATTTAGCGTCCAATGAGAATGGAGTTCGACGTTGCGTTCTGACACGAGAAACCTGATCAAAGGCCTCGGTTTTCTCTCCCCCTGGTTGATCGGCTTCGGTGCGTTCACACTTCTGCCGATCTCGCTGTCGCTCTATTACAGCTTCTGCAACTATCCGCTGCTCCAAGCGCCGGTCTTCGTCGGGCTGGACAACTATCGCGGGCTGATGCACGACGCGATTTTCTGGAAGGCAAACTACAACACATTCCTCTATGCGATCCTCTCGCTCCCGGCTGGGCTTCTGATCGCACTCGTACTGGCTCTCCTGCTGAATGTGAAGATTCGCGGGCAGTCGGTTTATCGAACGCTGATCTTCCTGCCCTCGCTGGTGCCGGCGGTGGCGGCGGCGATGATCTGGCTCTGGCTCTTCAACAGCGAGCTCGGCCTGGTCAACTTCGTGCTTCGCAGCATGGGAATGAAGGAGCCGCCCGGCTGGCTCACCGACGCGCATTGGGCATTGCCATCACTAGTCCTCATCAGTTTCTGGGGGATTGGAAACACTGTCATCATTTTCCTGGCAGGATTGCAGGATGTGCCCAAGGAATTGTTCGAGGCCGCGGAACTAGATGGCGCTGGACGCATCCAAACACTCCGCCATGTAACGCTCCCGTCGATCTCCCCCGTCATCTTTTTCAACCTNNATGACCCAGGGCGGCCCGGGCCGCGCGACATATCTTTACACCGAATACATGTACGACAACGCGTTCGGATATTTGAAAATGGGCTACTGCAGCGCGATGGCATGGCTACAACTCCTCGTCGTGCTGGCCCTGACCGGGATTGCATTCTGGAGCAGCAAGCGATGGGTGCATTACCAGGACAAATGATCAGGCCGATCGAGAAGAAGGCAGTTGTGTCCATGATCAATCAACGCGAAAGCGGCCGGCAAAAGAGTTCGTCGCTGAAATGGCTCACGCATGTCGCGCTCATTTCGTTCTGTCTCCTCGCCGTCACTCCGATCGCCTGGATGGTCTCAACAAGCCTGAAAACAGCCGACAATTCAATCCTCTTTCCGCCACAAATTTTGCCCAAGCCGATGGTCCCGCGCAACTATCTGGAGGTGATCAGAGGCGACAACACGCGATTTCTGCTCTGGGCCCGCAATACAATGATTGTCGCCGTCCTGACCGTGGCAGGCACCACCCTCTCCAGCGCCATCGTCGCCTACGGCTTCGCCAAGATT
>PMAK01000066.1 GCA_003153655.1 Phycisphaerales bacterium | reverse complement strand
GTCGTGGGCCGGTCGTCGTGTTCGCATGACTCCTCGCTGCGCTCGTCGTCACGCGAACACGACGAGGTATAGTAATTCGGTCTTTGGTGTTTTTGAACATACAAGACGCTGAGACCGACGCAGAGAAGAGAAGAGTTTTAGCCACAGATATAAATCAGATGCGCACAGATAAGAGTCTGTGGACTTCTCTGCGTCGGTCTCAGTGTCTCTGCGGCTAAGAATTGAATTCAATTCACAACCGAGGAGCCACATCTCCATATCCTGGGGGCCGGGGCTTGCGGCCGACCTGGGTGCTGAAGCTCTGCAAATGAGCGATCCACATCATCGACAATCCAAAGCTGTAGGCGCCCTGGATCACCAGATCCATGTAATGCTTGGTGGGGGGGATGTGATATTTTTCGCCCGAAACGCCCTGGTAGGTCATCGCCATCACGGGCTCCCCTTTTCCCAGCGGGGCGACTTTCACCATTGTCCGTGAATAGATCCCGATTTCCTTTTCGCCAGCGGCGTCCAATTTTCGACCGACCTTGGCGTCGAGCACGCTGAGATCGACTTCGTTCAGGTCGAACAGCGCCCCGGCCACGTATTTGCCGGGATCGTATTCAATGTCCGCGATGCCGCCGCCGAAATACTCGCTGAATATGGGAAAACAGAGGCGATAGTTATCGAGAACCGCGGGCTTGCCGGGCTTAAGCGCGGGCTGGCGATGGCCGTAGTGACGGCACCATTCCGTAACCGCCCGTGAATTGAGATTCGACCCGTACGCGAAATACCACATGCCGTCGCTTCCCGAACCGCGAGGCATTCTTGCTAAATTAGCGCCGAACGCAAAGCGAACACCGATCCACGAACCTCGATACGACCGAAACTCAGTTGAAATCCCCGCTACTGCTGCTGCCGGTGGATGCCACCTCAAGGATGGGAAATGCCCCTTCCAACGCCGAAACAAGGCGGCAAACACGCCGAGCCACATCCGGCTCCGCAAGCAGCGATTGTTTAAGTCCAATATTGTTCAGAACATGAAATGCGAGCAGATCGGCCACTTCATTCGTCGGCAACTGGCTGGCTACGATCTTTTGCAATTCTTTCCCTGCCGTCGTGGAGGCCATTTTCCCGCAACAGAACATCTCCATCAGCCGCTGGCGATCATTGGTTAGATCGATCTCCATTACGTTGGTCTCCACGATGGGCTCGATGCGCGCGACGCGGTAGTGGCCGGAGTTTTCTTCGCCAACGATTGTTCCCCGCATTCGCCCCTGCAAAAGAAAATTGTATTTCCCGTCGGGAAGGCGTTCCCAGTTGAGAATTTGCCCGACGCAGACAACCGACTCAACGGCCGGCTTTTGGTAATAATTTTTCTCCCACCCGGGCTGAAGCAGCGCAATCGCAATCAACCCCTCGCCCGCCAATACATCCGCGGTCATCGCCTTGTACCGCTCCTCAAAAATATGGAGCGGCAAAACCGCGCGCGGGAACAGCACCACGTCGGGCAATGGGAACAGCGGAACAGTCAGGACGCGTGCCTCAACTGAATCCGATGTACATGCCATAGCGTATCTTAGGCCCTGAAGCGCGGGAATACCTGGCAAAAGCAAATCGATTGACGAATCGGCTTCGCTTTTTCCCTGCAAAATCGCTTCAGGAACAGGTGGATCAGCCCTTGAGTTCGCGCTCGGCGCGCAACCAGTTTTCCACCTGCGAGCCGTTGCGGGGGGAACGATAAATCTCGTACGCCCGCTTGGCGATCATTTCATATGTCACCTGCGGCTTGGCAGCGGTCGGACGCGGCACGGGCGTGTTGCGGACAACGGTTGTGGGGGCCGGCGTCTTGCGGCTGGCGGAACCCTTGGAATCCGAATTCTTTGATTTAGATTTCTTCTTAGACACGACAAACTCCTTCATCTTTAAGTGGTCTTGAGCGCGTAAGTTAGGACGGCTTCGGCTGGCGATCCGTCCCTCTATCCCATTTTCTCACCCCGCGCTGCATCTAACACATCTATCGGCAAATCGCAAGTTATCTGGCAGTTGTTTTTACTTCCCAGCGAGCGCTTTACGCAATAGGGAATTTGCCACTGACGGTTCCACCGTGGTCCCATATGCTTTCATGAATGCCCCCATCGCCTGCCCGAACTGTTTTTCGGTAAACGCGTTCTTGGCCACGAACTCATAAACCAATTTCTCGGTATCTCCGGCAGATTCCTTCTTGGGCAGATATTCATCAACCACGGCAATCTCAAAGCGGAGCTTTTCCACCACGACCGCTTTCCCGAGCTTTTCATACTCTTCCATGCTTTTTCGCAGCTTTTTACCGTATGAAGCGACGACCTCTTCCGCTGTCGTCGGCTTGGGCGCCAGATCGATATTTTTCACATCGCTCAGCAGCATTCGGATCACGCTCAGCCGATCCTTCTGCCCGCTCTTCATGGCCGTCTTCATGTCTTCCTGCAATCTTGTCTGCAAATCCATTTGGAGTCTCCTTGTTTACACTGTAGGTCTTTTGCGTATAATGACGTACTCTACCGTAGGACTTTCCCCATCGCACCTGTGGACTGAATGCAGCAAACAGCGACAACGGCCGTAGAAGGCATCCTGCACATTCCCGATGAGCGCCACGACGGCCAGCTCCGGGACCCGGTGCATCCCCTGCGCCCGGTTCGCCGGGGCATTGTTCCGCGCAAACTCATTCGGGACCTTCACCTGCGCCCGGGCCTGCTTCTCAAAGGCATACCGCGGGGCGACGCCATCTTTCAGGTGGATACCATCGAAGGCCGCAGCCCCTCCGATTACATCGAAACGACGACGCTCTACGATTCCACGCCGCTCGATCCCGAGCCGATGTTGCGCCTTGAGCACAGCCCAACGGAATTCACCACGCGCATCATCGATATCTTCGCCCCCATTGGCTTTGGGCAGCGGGGCCTGATCGTCGCACCGCCCCGTTCCGGCAAGACCATTCTTTTGCAAAACATCGCCAAGGGCATTCATCACAATTATCCGGAAGTGAAAGTCATTCTCCTCCTCGTTGATGAACGGCCCGAGGAAGTCACCGACATGAAGCGCAACGTGCCCGGCACGGTTTACGCTTCCAGCAATGACAATACTGTCGAAAAGCATCTCGATCTGGCCCAGTTGGTTATTGAACGGTGCAAGCGCCAGGTCGAATTCGGTGAGAACATCGTTGTGCTGCTCGACTCATTGACGCGCCTTGGCCGAGCCTTCAACACCGGTGGCCCCAGTGGCGGCCGAACTCTTTCCGGGGGACTTGATAACCGCGCCCTGGAAATTCCCAAGCGACTTTTCGGCGCTGCCAGAAAAATCGAGAACGGCGGCAGCCTTACGATCATGGCCACCTGCCTCATCGACACCGGCAGCCGCATGGACCAGATCATCTTCGAAGAGTTCAAAGGCACCGGCAATATGGAACTGGTCCTGGACCGCAACCTCGCCAATCAACGCATCTATCCCGCGCTGGACATCGCCGCCAGCGGCACGCGGAAAGAAGAAAAGCTATTGAGCGAGCAACAACTTGGCGCGGCCCGCAGCATCCGGCGTTTGCTGACCAATATGCAGCCGGCTCAATCCATCAAAACTCTGCTGGATGTAATGAGCAAGCAGAAGACCAATGCCGCCCTCCTCACCGCGGCCGGCGCAAAAATCCAACCCGGCTGATCCGCTTATCAACATCAGTATTAGGAATTGTTTAGTTGTGCCGCCCGCGGCCCGCTTTTCTTTTTCCCAACGACGCGCATACTAGAGTTCATACAGGGAGGTTGCATTTATGCGTATCGGAGTACCCAAAGAAATTAAATCCGACGAATACCGCGTCTCGATGATGCCTGTCGGCGTCGAACTTCTCGTCAAGAGCGGCCATCACGTCTTCGTCGAAGCTTCAGCCGGCGCATCCAGCGGATTCAGCGATGCTGATTATACTAAGGCCGGGGCCGGCATTGTCTCCACTCATGCCGAAGCCATCTCCGGTATGGAGATGGTCATCAAGGTCAAAGAACCTCAATCCGCCGAGATCGGCCTGTTCCGTCCCGGCCAAATCGTTTTCACCTATTTTCATTTTGCCGCATCGCCGGAGCTCACGCAGCAGTGCCTGGAATCTGAAATCGTCGCCATCGCATATGAGACGATCAAGGATCGCGCCGGCCGCTTGCCATGCCTGACGCCGATGAGCGAAATCGCGGGGAAGATGAGTATTCAGGAGGGCGCGAAATATCTGGAAAAGCCCATGATGGGCCGGGGTATTCTGCTTGGCGGCGTTCCGGGGGTTGCGCCGGCTGATGTGGTTGTCCTTGGGGCGGGCATCGTTGGAACACACGCTGCCCGGGTCGCGGCAGGGCTTGGAGCCAGCGTTGTGCTGATGGACGTCAATCTCGAACGCCTTCGTTATTTAGCCGATGTGATGCCGGCCAACGTGCAGACGATTTTCAGTGACGCGCACACTGTGCGCGATCATTTGCGAAATGCCGATCTGATCATCGGGGCTGTGCTGATTCCCGGGGCCAAAGCGCCGCGTCTTGTTACCCGTCATGATCTGGTCGAAATGCGCAACGGCAGCGTGATCGTGGATGTCGCGATCGATCAGGGCGGCTGCGTCGAAACCAGTCGGCCCACGACGCATCAGCAGCCGACGTTCGTTGTGGAAAACGTCGTGCATTATTGCGTGACGAATATGCCCGGCGCGGTGGGGCGGACCAGCACAATCGCGCTCTGCAACGCGACGCTGCCCTATGCCCTGAAAATTGCCGCGAAGGGATACGAAAAAGCTGCGAGCGAAGATCCGGGACTGGCCGAAGGGATTAATATGGCCGCCGGGCGCGTCACCAATAGCGCCGTTGCCGAATCTCTCCATATGCAACACAAGCCGCTCAAGGTAAAAGCCGGATAAGGATTTTAAGATGACCGCTGATTCATCGCGCCTGGAGAAGCTGCAACAGATGCTGGAAAAATCCCCCGGCGACACGTTTCTCCTGTATGCCGTCGCGTTGGAATACCGCAAATCCGGCGATGCCAAATCAGCCCTGGAATATCTCGACAAGGTGATCCTGCATGATTGGGGCTATTGCTACGCCTACCACCAAAAAGGCCTGATTCTTGAATCCTCCGGCGAAATCGAGGCGGCAAAGCAGGCATATCGCGAGGGCATCAACGCCGCCGACCGCAAGGGCGACGCACACGCCGGCCAGGAGATTGCCGCGGCTTTGGAGATGATCGAATAACCTCGCTGGATGTTGTTGGATCATGCCGAATCAATTCCTTGAGTATCTGAATAAGCCGCATTGGAGGCGTCAACATAAATGGCGCCGGGCGATCTGGCGAAACATGGCGCGCCTGGGCCTGACCGGCATGCACGCGTTGCCCGTTAATCGCCGCTGGGTTGACATCCATCGCCGCCCGATGCCATTGGCGAATCTCGATCCGGCGATGGCCGGCTGGAAGATCGTTCAGATTTCCGACCTCCACTATAGTCCTGTCGTCTGGCGGAAATATTTGATTCAATATTTGCACTGGGTAAACGACCTTGAGCCGCAAATCGTCGTCATCACCGGTGATCTCATCACGGGCGGCTACCGATTCGCCGACCGCATCGCGACGCTGCTCTCCCATGTAAAGGCGGAGCATGGCGTCATCTGCACCTTTGGCAATCATGACTACAGCATCTACGGCAAGCGCACGAACGGCGAAGGGATCCGCCGTGCAGACTATCTGGAATCGAGCCTTCGCAAACGTGGGCTGATCGTGCTGCGAAATGAAGTCCTGCGCGTTAAGCCGCCGGAAGCAAAATCCCCGCTGGTGATCGTCGGCCTGGATGATGAATGGTCGGGCAACATCGATCCAGCCAAGGCCTTTGCCGGCGTCGATGCATCGAATCCCATCATCTGCCTGAATCACAACCCGGCCAACGTCCGCGAGCTGATGGACTATCCCTGGCAATGGATGCTCAGCGGGCACACTCATGGGCGGCAGGTCGCGACATCAAAACTTGGCCGAAAGCTCTACCCGCACCGCTATCGCCATTACACGCACGGATATTATTCCGTGAGCGGCCGGCATTTATACGTCAATCGCGGCCTGAGCTATGGCCAAAGAGTGTTGGAATGGTGCCGGCCGGAGATCACGGTGTTCAAACTAGAACCAGCAAAACTCTAACCAGCAAAAGGCCCACAAGAATTGAAGCAGGCCAGCCAAAAGCGCCCACAGCGGTAGCGCCTGCGATATTCGAGTAAAGGCATCCGGCCGTCACGAAAACCGCAACCGATAAAAATCTGAATAATCGGATACATTTAAGAAGCCACCTCACCAAATCGATGAATTAGGAAATAATACGCATTAACAAAACTCAAAAATAAGAATTTTCAATTCCGCCCGCAGATGCGGTATCATTAGTGCATACAGAGGATTTATTCCATGCGAAGATCGTCGAAATTCAGCAATGTCCTGGAAGCCACGTCTCATCTCAGTCTTGAGGAGAAAGAGACATTGCTTGAAGTGCTACGTCATCGGACGGTTGAAGAACGCCGTAAACAGATAAAGCAAGAAATCGCTGAAGCCAAGCGCGAACACACCGCGGGAAAGACCAAAGCAGCCTCCGCTCGGCGGATCATGAAGGATCTTGTGAAATGAGTTATGTCCTTCTCCCGTCATCAGCATTCAAACGGGCTTCCAGGCGATATTTGAAAAGAAATCCTTCAACTGCCGATGAACTTGAAGAAGTCCTGCAACAATTGGCTGATGATCCCTTTCATCCATTATTGAAGACACACCGCCTCAAGGGAGAGCTTCGCAATTCCTGGGCCTGCAGCGCCGGATATGATCTGCGAATCATTTTCAGTTTCGTAAAACATCTAAACGCGCCGGCAATTCTTCTCGAAACCGTCGGTACCCACGACGAAGTCTACTGAAACCAATCTATATATCCGGAATTTGTCTTTCCCAACCCTTTCCGATATCTTCTGGCTTTCGATGCGCACCGTTTACGACGCCTCGGACGTCCGGCGTACGATCGAAACACTGGTCGACCGGCTATCCGTCACATTTTCTCCCGCTTCACCATTAAATATCATCGGTATCCGCACCCGCGGCGAGATTCTCGCCCAGCGGCTTGCCCTCGCACTCGGGGCTCGCGGATTCAGCCACATCGGCCGTGGTGTTCTTGATATTACTCTTTATCGCGATGACCTCTCCGAGATCGGCCCCAAGCCGATGGTGCGACCCACGGAAATCAATATCGATATCAATACCCATCCGCTTTTACTGGTGGATGATGTGCTATTCACCGGTCGATCCATTCGGGCAGCCTTGGACGCTCTCAGCGACTTCGGCCGGCCCGGCGCGGTGCGCCTCGCGGTTCTGGTCGATCGTGGCGGACGCGAATTGCCGATACAGGCAGATTTCGTTGGGCTGAAACTTCCCAGCGTACCGGGCGATCACCGTGTCAACGTCAAGCTCGCCGAGATCGACGGCCGGGATGAAATTATTGTGGAACCCCGAAGCTGATGCCGCATAACAAACCACATCCTCCGGCAGCCGAAGCGCACAAAGCGACGGCTGAGCCAATTGCCTGGACGCGCAAGCATTTGCTCAGCCTCGAATCGCTCTCCGCGGCGGAATTGAATTTTCTTCTCGATACGGCTCAGTCATTCCGCGAAGTCTCCACCCGCAGCATTAAGAAAGTTCCGGCCCTTCGCGGCCGTGTCGTCGTTAACGCGTTCTTCGAGGATAGCACCCGGACCCGCACGAGCTTTTCGTTGGCAGCGTCGCGATTGAGCGCGGACATCATCGACTTCTCAGAAAAAGGCTCCAGCGTCAGCAAGGGCGAAACCCTGGTCGATACCGCCAGAAACATCGAGGCGATGGGCGTGGACGTGATCGTGCTGCGTCACCCAGCCTCCGGCGCGGCCGAGGTTCTTTCACGGGCTGTCAAATGCAGCGTCGTCAATGCCGGCGACGGTGCTCATGAGCATCCCACCCAGGGCCTGCTTGATCTGTACACGATCCGCGAGCGCTTTGGGAAGATCGAGGGATTAAAGGTTGCCATCGTTGGTGACATCGCTAATAGCCGCGTCGCCCGCTCGAATCTGTGGGGTCTCAAAAAGCTTGGCGCGGAAGTGATTCTTGTGGGGCCGCCGACGCTGCTTCCGCGAGCATTCGAATCGTTCGGCGCGCGCTGCGTTCACGACTTCGATTCCATCGTAGGTCAGGTCGACGTGATCAACATGCTCCGCGTGCAATTCGAGCGGATCAGAAGCAGCNNCCCCGGCCCGATGAACCGCGGCATAGAAATAGGCTCGAAAATAGCCGACGGCCCCAACAGCGGAATATTGACGCAAGTAACCAACGGCTTGGCGGTGCGCATGGCGGTGTTGTATCTCGTCACTCATTCAGAACACCAAAGATGAAATTCAATTTGCCACAGATAAAAAATCAGATGCACACAGATAAAATAAAGAGTTTGGTATTGTCTTATCTGTGTGCATCTGATTTTCATCTGTGGCTAAAACTCTTTATTTGAATTATGCCCACAACTCTAATCCAAAACGGCACAATCCTTGACCCCTCACAACAGCAGGAGAAAAAAGCCGATCTCCTAATCCGCGATGGCAAAATCGCCGCCATCGGCTCAAACCTCGGTAAACCCGACCGCACAATCGACGCCACCAACTGCTACGTCACCCCAGGCCTGATCGACATCCACGTCCATCTCCGAGAACCCGGTGACGAGGAAGAGGAAACGATCGCCACCGGCGCAGCGGCTGCCGTGGCGGGTGGATTTACGACCATCTGTTGCATGCCCAACACCAAGCCGCCGCTGGATAATGAGGGCCAGATCGAATTTATCCTGCGTGAGGCCCAGCGCATCGGGCTGGCGTGCGTGCTGCCGATAGGGGCGATCACCAAAGGCCGGGAAGGCAAGGAGCTCGCCGAGATCGGCTCGATGCTGCAGCGGGGCGCGATCGCGCTGAGCGACGACGGCGTGGGAGTCGGCGACGCATCCGTCATGCGAAAGGCCCTCCAATACATCAAAATGTTCGACGCGTGCATCATGCAGCATTGCGAAGAACCGACCCTCGCCGGCGGCGCAATGCATGCCGGCATTATGTCCACAAAGCTTGGCCTGGCCGGCATTTCCGCCGAAGCCGAGCAGCTGATGATCGCCCGCGATCTCCTGCTCAATCGCACGATCAACTGCCGCTATCACGTTCAGCACATCAGCACGGCCTGGAGTGTTGAATTGATCCGCCGGGCCAAGCGCGACAAGCAAAGCGTCACCGCCGAGGTCTCGCCGCATCACCTGCTGCTGACAGATGAATCGTGCAGGGACTACGACACTAACTACAAGATGAATCCCCCGCTACGCACCGCAGCCGACGTGGCCGCGTGCATTGATGGCGTCAAAGATGGAACCATCGATTGCCTCGCGACCGATCATGCTCCGCATCGAGCCGAGGAAAAAGAACTCGAATTCCCCGACGCTCCCATGGGAATTATCGGCCTCGAATGCGCCTTACCTCTCTATATCAAAGCGCTGGTCGATCCAGGCCACATCAATTGGCTCAAACTCATCGATCTCATGTCCACCCGCCCGGCTCAGATCATCAAGCTAGATCGCGGAACATTGCGCGAAGGCGCGCCAGCCGATATTACCATCATCGATCCAAACCTTGCCTGGACGATTGATGCGTCAAAATTCAAAAGCAAGAGCCGAAATTGTCCGTTTAATGGCTGGCAGGTCAAAGGCCGCGCTGTGGCAACCATCGTCGGCGGAGACCTGAAGTGGAGTACCCAGATTTAATCTCAATCCGATCCGCTCTAGCGGCCTGTTGAGTCAAAGCGTGGCGTCGGCGCATCCGCCTGGGATATGGTGCAGTTGTTACAGTCGGGCACGATGCACGTCTCGACTTGATTCACTCCGGTGTCCTTCCGTCGCACGCATACGCGCCGCGCCATGTAATACGAACCGACCACAAATATGATGGTCGCCGCCTGCGCGATGAGGCTTTCGGCGGTTGGGAAGACAGAGAACCATGTGTTAAGCCAATCCGGCATATTGATGCTGAGCGTAGTCGTGCGAATCCAATTCGCCTGCTGCATTTCCTGGACCTGTTCGCCTACCATCACGACGAGCACCATGCCGAGCATCACGCCGGTCAGCACCAGCATCCGCTTGTATGGAAGGCGGTAGTGCGCGACAAACGTGAGCACGGCAACGATCGATGTCAGCACCAGGCCGATCAGAACCCCTTCAAAAATCAGGTGCGAGCCCACTTTCAAACGCAACGATTGCAGGAATAACACGACCTCGAAGCCTTCGCGGTAGACGGAAGTAAATCCGATTAATGCCAGCCCGCGGAAAATCACGGCGCGGCTGCGGCCGGGGGTTTCAGTCAAGTCGCGCTTCCGGCGATTGTGATGCGTGATCCAGCCGGTCCAGTAAACCTTATGAAAGAACCAGTTCATGATGACCAGCAGCACGACGATCGCCAGCAGTCCGGTCGCTGCTTGAACATACAGCGCCGGCGCATTGATGCTGGAGATCAGCGCTACCACGATAAACCAAGTGGCAATCGTGGCGATAAACGAAATAGTGGCGCCCAGGGCGACGGGCTTCCAATACCCTTCTTCGGTGCGGATTAAGCTGGCGGTGAGTGCCGCAAGCACAAGGATCGCTTCGAGTCCTTCGCGAAAGACGAGAATTCCGGTGTCCATGACAGCGGCAACGGGACTAATGCCGTCGGTAGTCGGATCTGGGTTTCCGTGTGCGGTGAATGCCTGCCAGATAAGAATGCCCAAGATCAGGGCCGCACAAGCGATGATGCCGGCCCGGCGGATTCGTCGTATTTGCGGATTCGTCGGCCGAGAAGCCGGGCTGATCTGAATGAGAGGAATTCTGGAAGCTGTAACGGGTTGGCTGTCTGCTAGCATGAAGTCTCCGACTCAAAAGAGGGCTATTGCCGCCCAGACAGTTTATAGATATTGAGACTCAGTATCAACTGATAATTTTTCAATGCCGCGCCGGAAATGTCCAGCCCGGCATTTATCGGTGAAGCGAAGAAGCATTCCCAGAAGCAGATTGCAAAGCTGGATGACCAGCTGGATCGTCTCACTGTGGGCTATTTGGATGCCGGAGCATTCACCGCTGTAGAATTCCGCAAACGCAAGGAGGAGGCCCTCAATCGCAAGCGACAACAACTGGATATCATCACTGCTCTTGAGCGCGACGATATGGAACGGTTCGAACCAATCACTCGGTTCATAAATGGCTCAAAACAAATGAAATATGCAGTTCAAACTTCTAATCCCCATGAACTACGAGACAAGCTCGAAAAAGTCGGTTCGAACCTCACGATTCGGGAACGGAAACTTCACGTTGAACCACGCGGAGCGTGGAAACTTGTTGTAGATCAAGGTTCTTTTGCCCAACACAAAGCCGCGCCGGAAATTTCCGGCGCGNNGCTCTCCCAATTGAGCTACGGCCCCGAATCCTTTACGCCTAGCCAGTCTATCGCACCCCCATCAGCACTTCCATCGTCAGTTGATCCAGCCGCTCATATGGCAGCGGGGCGGCCGCCAATTCGATCCGGTCCAGCGGGGCGTCCAGAAGCTTCTGGGCATTTCCCTTGGAATACTTCGCCGTCAGCTTCGATAGCGCCGAATCCTGCACATTCACCGTCTTAACGATCTGCTGGATTTCCTTATCGGCGTTCCATCGCTGGGCCTTTTCCTTCAGGATCATGTATGTCCGCATGCATCCGCGCGCGAACTCCTTCACATCGGCGTAATCGCTCTGGCGAAACGCATGCGCGTCAAAATGGCGCGGGCCGTTGTATCGCTGATCTTCCAGAAGTTTAACCAGGAAGAACGCATGCTTGAGGTTTACGCTGCCGAAGCGGAAATCCTGATCGTACCGGCCAAACTCCTGATCGTTGAGATCGATGTGGAATAACTTTCCCGCTTCGAGTGCCGCCGCGACCTGGTGGACGAAATTCAGTCCCGCCATGTGTTCATGGGCGACTTCCGGATTCACGCCGCACATGTCCGGATGATCCAGGGTGGGGATGAACGCCAGATAACTTCCGGTGACCGCGAAATAAATATGTCCGCGCGGTTCGTTCGGCTTAGCTTCAAATGCAAACTTGTAGCCGTACTTCTGTTCGATGCTGTACTCGCAGAGAAAATTGATCGCTTCGCGGAAGCGCTTGATCGCGTCGATAGGATTTTTCGTCGCATCCGATTCCACGCCTTCGCGGCCGCCCCAGAAGACGTAAATCTTCGCGCCGCATTCGGCCCCCAGATCCATCGCCCGCATCGTCTTCTGGATCGCATATGCGCGAATCTGGGCGTTGTTGCTCGTGAACGCGCCATCTTTGAAGACCGCATCGCCAAACAGGTTTGTCGTCGCCATCGGCACGACGAGGCCATTGTCCTTCAGCGCCCGCTTAAAGCTTCTGACGATGTCATCGCGCTGCGTCTGGCCGGCGTCGATGGGGACAAGATCGTTGTCGTGAAAATTCACGCCATATGCGCCGACCTCCCCAAGCAGATCGCAAATTTCGACCGGCGAAATCGTCTCCCGCACAGGGCCACCGAACGGATCGCGGCCGACGTTGCCTACGGTCCATAGGCCAAACGTGAATTTCAATTTCGGATCGGGTTGATAATTATTGGGCATATCTATCACTTCCTATTTTGTGGCACGGCATTCTTATGGAAACGTGGTTATGATGCAACGGGGATGCAACCGCGGCATTTGCGAGTTTTCGTCGATCTCGACCGGGTCAGGACAAATGCTCTGTCCATTTCCAGGCTGGTGAACGGCGATATCATCGCCGTCGTCAAGACTGACGCATACGGCCTGGGCGCCCGACGGGTCGCCAAAACCATCGGCGATCTCGTCGCCGGATTTTGCGTTTTCAGCCTGGACGAAGCGGCCGCCCTTTGGAAGATCGCGCAAAAGCCGATTCTTGTTCTTGGCCCAACAGCCGATGTCGAGCCGGATGAGCTGACCGCGTTACACGCCCGTCCCGCGGTCTGGACGCTTTCGGAGGCCGATCGCCTGAAATCCGCCAGGCCCATCCTCTGTATGGACACCGGGATGCGCAGGTTCGCATGCCCTGCCGAGAATGTCGAAGCGGTTTTGAAAGCAGGAGACATCGACGAGGCATTCACTCACGCGACGAAGCTGGAGCATGCGAAGATGCTAGCCAGTGCGCTCGGCGGCAGGGGGCTGCGGCTCCACGCGGCGGCATCCGCACTTCTGAATGAACCAGATTGCCGCCTCGACGCAGTGCGGCCCGGCATGGCGCTCTATCGGGGGGCTGTCCGCGTGGCGACTCGGTTGGTGGAAGTGCGCAACGGCGGTTGCACGACCGGATATACCGGTTTCATCGCTGAACGATTCGGGATCATCCTCTGCGGCTATTCACAAGGCCTGCGCCGCGGCCCTTGTCTCGTGGGGGGCGTGCGCCGATCGATTCTGGAAGTCGGCATGCAATCCGCGTTCGTTGAGATCGGGCCGGGCGACAATCTGGGGGATGAGGTTGTCTTACTTGGAGATTCGCTGAGGGAACTTGATGTGGCGGAGGCCTGGGGCGCCAGCGAACAGCAGGTCTTGCTGGTCATGGCCAATATGGGGCCGCGGACGAACGAAGCATCATGAAATGGAATCGGTTGCCGAGTTCCTGTTCACAGGATGCCGGCGGACGCCGCGCCGATTCGAGCGAATTTCTATTTTTACATGCTGCTGTTGATCGAGTTCCAGCGGGCGAACACTTTCGTCCCGAACGACCCGATCACGGCAATCGCCGCGATGGAAATGAGGCCGGCCACAAGGGCGTATTCAAAAACTTCCCCGCCGGTTTCATCACGGATCAGATCAGCGAGCTTTGCGAAAAAAGACATGACTAGATCTCCGTTGGGTAAGGTNNTAAGGTCTCATAAGTTTCGGACCGCCGTTCGTACCACGACCTTCCCAGTCGAGTCATGGGGCTTCATCGGCCAACGCCTGAGCGACCTTAATTCCACCGGGCCAAAACGAAGCCGGAAGGCGCTATGCGCCTTCCGGATCCTCGTTTTTGAAAGGGTTGTAGAGTCAGGTCTGTTTATTCAGGCTCGGGCGAGGCTCCGTGAACGCTTCCACGAACCCAGGGCAATGATCACCAACCCAACACTGGCCATTTCTGAGGAAGCTGGCAGGGGAACCGCCGCCATCGGGCCATCGCAGCCGCCCTGGTTGTAGGGCGGGGTGTTGCCGCTGGGTCCCGAGGGAATGACCGTGTTCGACGGCGTAGTGCCGCCCGTGTCCGGTGGCGTGACATCATTCGTCGGGGGCGGGGGAGTCGTTCCACCCGTCGGGGGTGGTGGAGTCGTTCCACCCGTCGGGGGCGGTGGAGTCACAATGTGAACGTTATTGACCACCACCGGCACGCTGCCGATCCGGCAATCATATGAACGGTAGAAGAAAGACGACGGCAGGTTGCTCGTGCCGGGNNTCGAACAAAACAGTGTAGTTCGATCCGGATTGCTCATAGTTCAGGTTCGATGCGATCGAAATGCCTGGAAGCATGAGCAGGGCGGCCGCAGCTGTCGCACGCAAGAAAGTCTTCATAAAAAATCCCTCTTAATAAATCGTGTTCATTGCAGATACATGCAAAGTGATTATTGCACTTACGATCACCTCAACATTGACCCGGCAAAACAAGCACCAGGGCTGATCCTCATGTATCTGAAAGGAACGTTGCAGGAGTATATCCCAGATTCAGAGTGTGAGCCGGAAATTCAAGGTATTTCAGGGCATTCAGCGATCAAAGCGCCTTAAGCTGGGGGAAATTGTGCGCGCTTCATATCTGCACCGGATCGCCGGGAAATGCCGCTGGCAATGCACAAATGCCGTTTCGTTAAACTGGCGAAAATCCGGGTGAGTTCCGAATCGGGTCACAAATAACGCAATTGCGAGGCTAGCAAAAATTGCACTGGGAGCTGGGAAAACAAAAAAGGCCGGGAGGCGACGCGCCTCCCGGCCAAGTAGGGGATGCAGAACCGTAATTAGGCCTTGATTGAGCGGCGGCCGCGGATGATGGACATCAGCGCGATGCCGGCGATGCCTGCTCCACCCATGGCCGAGGAGGCCGGGGTCGGAACCGTGACGGGTTCGCAGGGGGTCACGTCGCAGCCTTTGCTGTGACAGCCGCGATCTTTGCCATAGTCGCAATGATCGTCATGCTTGTCTTCGCACAATTCGTGCTTGTAGTCCTTTTTCCAATCGATCTTGCAGTACTTGTCGTCCTTTTTGTCGTGCTTGTAGCCTTTGTCGTCCTTGCAGTCCTTGAGGTCTTTAGCGTCCTTGCAGTACTGTTTTTCAAGCTTTTGGCACTCGTTCTTAATGTCGGTGCAGAGATCGATGGTCTTGCAGCCGTTATCCTTGTCTTTGCAGTCCTTGTCACTCTTGTACGAATTGTCATCATGTTTTCCGCAATTTCCGTTGTCGGTTTTGATTTCAACCGCGCGGGTGACGCCGGAAAGAACGAGCGTCAGGCAGGCGATGCCAAGACCCATATACTTAACCATTGCAACGACCCTTTCGTAGTTTAGACCCGTTCCATCCGCGGGATGCGCGAACGTCGCACGTCACCGCTTCTGGGCAGTTTTCTAAAACATTTCAACTACACTTCGCGAGTTGCTGGAAGTGTCGAACAGTGCATGGAACATATCCCACGATTTGAGTGCGGGCGGAGAATGCAAAGAATTTTTGCCCCCGCGAAGCCGCCGGGATAG
Organism: Phycisphaerales bacterium; assembly: GCA_003153655.1. Taxonomy (GTDB): domain Bacteria; phylum Planctomycetota; class Phycisphaerae; order Tepidisphaerales; family Tepidisphaeraceae; genus PALSA-1353. The sequence continues at coordinate 15,754 of PMAK01000066.1, read as the reverse complement.
GTGAATGGAAAAGCCGTGACGGCAATGAGTTTTGTGCGGTAAATAACGGGCAGGGCTTATCAGACGATCGATTTAACGCCGGCTATCTCATTCAGGGGCGGCTTTGAAGACTCGGGCGGAACCTTGCCGATATATGATCAGGGACGGCCTTGAGCAGCCGGAGACGACTATGACTGAAATCAACCCACTCGCGGGCTCAATACTTCAGGCGCCGGCGGCTGCGCGCCAGCAGGAAGCCCACAAGACCGCCCAGGTCCGAAGCGCCCGTGACCGGCAAAAAAATTCAGCGGCTTCCGATGAGGAAGAAGTGGAAGAATCCGTCACCAGCACCGATGAATTGCAGCCCGTGGGGGACGATCAGAAGGGGCATCCACAGCGCAAGGGAACCTACTCTCGTCACCCATCGGCAGAGCCCGAACCGAACGCGGATCAGGAACACCTGGACCTGGAAGCGTGAGCGTCTAAAAAATTAAAAAATCAGCGTCCCGCGGCAGAGATGTTTGCATCGCCACCGGCCAGATGAAACAGGAAGACAGCGGCAGAGGTGGCCACGTTGAGCGAATCTGTTCCCCATCTCATCGGAATCGTGATGCGGCGATCGCAATGTTCGATCGTCTCGCGACCCAGGCCCTGCGCTTCATTGCCAAACACCACCGCCACGCGCGCCTCAGGCTGAAAGCTTTTGAGCGGCTCGGCATCCCCGGACAAAACCGCCGCCAATCGCTGCACGCCGAACTGTTGCCGCAGCGCATCGAGATCAGCCAGCAAATCGTTTGATCGCACAAGCGGCAAGGAAAAGACCGCGCCCATCGAAACCCGCACGCTCTGGCGGAAAAACGGATCACAGCAGCGTTCGCCGAGAATAAGGGCATCCGCTCCGAATGCCGCTGCAACCCGAATCAGCGAACCCATGTTTTCCGTGTTGCTGATTTCCTGGCAGACGGCGAGGAGGGCGGGGCGCTCCGGCGCGGGCACCACCTCTTTCAGCGACGGCGAGGGCGGCCGGATCCCACAGGCCAGAACGCCGCTGTGAAAATCAAAGCCGATTACGCCTTCCAGCAGGGCGTCACTTCCCACATAAATCGGCGTTCCGGCGCTAACCAGTGGTTCCATCACCTCGCGTTTTCGCTCGGCGACCAAAACAGATTCCACCGGAATACGGCTAGCGAGCAATCGCCGAACCACGGTTTCGCTTTCAACAATAAAGCGTCCGCCATCGCGCGCGACTTCCCTGTCCTTCAAATGGCGGTAAGGCCGCAAGAGCGGATCTTCGATGGCATGTACGAAGTGAATTGGCATCGCGCGGGCATAGTTGCCGATTTGCGAGGAATGTCAATTGAAAGAATAACGGAAGCGGGGTGTATTAGTCCGGCACGGTGTGACCAAAAACCATCAAAACCAGGGCGTTTGCGAAGCCGGCGGTTCATCTCGTTTCGGTCGCGGGCGCGGAAGCTGCTCTGTAGGCGTCGGCGCAGCCGTGGGTGGAAAGGGCAACTGGCGATCGGCCACACGTCGCGGCGAAACATTCTGCAGCCGCTTCATATCTGTCAAATCCGGCCACGCATAAGCGCACGCAACGCTCAACATAGCGCACAACCCCCGGACCGGCAGCTCAAGATAAAGCGGCGCATCAAAATATGGACCAGCAAATCCGGCCGGAAGAATCACAAGCTTGAAGAGCGATAGGACGCTGAGGATAAAAATAATCGAGACGCCCGCGGAGCGGCCATTCTCCGCCGATTTTGCGCAAACGACGAGCATCACCCCAGGCAGCGCGTAAAGCGCCAAGGTAGGAGCGAGCAGGGCGAATAACTCCGACGATTTTGCGCTTGCCCCGTCGGGACCCGAATAAAAAAGCACTCCGCAATCAATCATCCACGCCACGAGCGTCATCGCGCCGACGGCTCGCGCGGCTCGTGCGAGGAACATGACAGTATGCGGTGCGAAGCCCATGGGTTTGTCCGGAAGGAATTATCGGGTTTAATACCAACCGGGTATTGAACATATGGTCACAAACGGCCCGTTGAATCACGCATCCAGGATGGAATGGTTTTGAGCACCGATAATTCAGAGAATCCAGCAGAGCCATTGATCTTCCCCCAACCCACGGCGCCCCAGAGGTTGCGATGGGCCGATTATCTCCTACTCATTGCTTTCTGCGCCGTTCTGTTTGGATACGTAGCGATCAGCGGCAGGCCGATGACCCTGCATGAAGCGCGTCTGCCTGAATGCTCCCGCGAAATGATGGCCCAGCACAACTGGCTGATTCCGATGAACGGCACTCGCCCCTGGCTTGAGCGGCCGCCGTTTCCGCATTGGTGCATGATCGCCGTCGCCACCATGATCGGCCAGAACTGCGACACTGAATGGTCCGCGCGAATCGCTCCCGGGCTGGCCGGACTTTTGATTGTTCTGATGGTGGGGTGGATGGCAGCGGGTCTATTCGGCCGCGGCATCGGCGTGATGTCCGCCCTGGCCCTCGCCACGATGTGGGAGTTCTACACGTACTCCACGTTGTCCGAGGACGATATTTTTCTCGCCCTCCTCNNCGCCGCCATCGCGCTCTTCGTAAAAATTGAATTCCTGACCGGGCCGGCCGGGTCCGTTGACAGCCTTGGCATTTTTTCCTGGAGGTCATGGCGCGTATTGGCGTTCTTTATCCTGCTCGGCCTGACGAATCTCGCCAAGGGCCCGATTGTCGGCGCGGCCGTCATTGTGGGTCCGCTCGCCGCATACTTTCTAATTCCGCCGATCCAATGGCCGCGCCTGCGCCGATATATCTGGCTCTGGGGCATTCTCATCGCCGCCGCAGTTGCTATCAGTTGGCACGTCTACGTCGCGTGGCGATATCCGGGTCCCGGCGAATACCTCGCCAATCTCCGATACGATTTCTCCGGGACGACAGAATTCGACGAACCCTGGTGGTATTACCCGCCGACGCTTCTTGNNCCCGCCGCTCTTGTCGGTTTGTTTATCACCGCCCGCGCCGCCTGGCGTCAGCGCGACCGCGCGCTGCAATTCCTATGGTGCTGGGCGATCATCCCGATCATCGTTCTCTCACTCCCGCATCGAAAGCATCACCATTATCTCGTGCCGAGTCTCGCACCCTGGGCAATCCTGGCCGCGCTGGGTCTGAAACCAATCGCACAGAATATGTTCAACAGCGTAGAATGGTCGCGCCGTCCAAAATTTGGATTCCTCGTATTCGGATTGCCAGGTTCGGCCGCCATCGCCTTCCTCGCCTGGAAGCGACTCCTCTCGCCGTCCCAGGAAATGCACGCGCAGATTCAATCCGCCGCGATGCTGATCGCGCTTTGGATCGCCTGCGTCCTGATGTTCTACTATGGCACCTGGAAAAAAAGCAGCCGCTGGATGTTTGCCGCCTTTCTCATCGGTTTCGGCGGCGCATACAGTTGGAAGCAAACCCATCTCCGGGACGACACGGTCGCCGACACCCGGTTCCTGCGCCAACAAGTCGAGGCTGTCGTCCCGCGAGACAAGGTGCTGGCTATCAATGCCGCCATTGGCCCGCTTGATTTTTTCCGTGTTCAATTTTATCTGCGTGATGACGCGATTTTGCTGCACAATCTCAGCTATCTCCGCAGCGATCATATTCACGCCTCCGACGCATATGTCGTCGGCCAGATGTCGGACCTTTCCCCGCTGCAATCGCTCGGGCAAGTCGAACTTATCGCTCGATCTCCGCGGCCAAGGAAAGCGAACGTTCCGCCATTGGCACTTTTTCATTTGATCTACGCCCCAGAGTTGAAGCGCTATCCACCCCCAAACGTTTCACCGATGCAAGCCATGATGCGCCAGTCAGGCCCCTGGTGCGGCCCGGAATTGCCTGAACCGGCCGCGAATTGATTTATCTCTTGAGGTCATTCAATCTCTTTGCGAAAATGCTTCCCAAATGGGCGAGCTATTTATCTTCAACCTCGGCGAACTCATAAAGGCCCACAACGCGGACACGTTTTTGAAACTGGCACCGGATTCGGCTTTGGCGTTCAATTCGCCCGGATATTTCCATTCCGAAGCATTTTTCGGTGGATATAGTCGCCAGCGAAATCGAACGTCTCCGGCCGCCTTTTCGCTGCGATCCGCGTATCCAACTCTTCGCCGGCCGAAGTGTGGACATCATGCGGCAAGTCCTGCCGCAAGTCCCCGGCAATATCATTTTCTGGCTCGACGCGCACTTTCCCGGCGCGCATCATCAGATACAAAAGTACGATTCAGAGAGTGACCTGGATGTGCGCCTTCCCCTTGAAAAGGAATTGGCCCTCATCAAGCAGCTTCGTCCCGGCAAGCGCGATGTGATCCTGATCGATGACCTGAGAATTTACGAAAAAGGCAACTACGAAGAGGGCAATCTCAGCGACCTTGGCCTGGAAAGCCTCGGCAAATTTGATTCCCGTTTTTTATATTCGACGTTCGAGGAAACGCACCACGCGCACAGAATCCTGAAAAACACCGGCTACCTGATGTTATTACCCAAAGCAGTTCCATCCGTCACGGCTAATTCTTCGGCCACTCTTTGAATAACCGCGTCCCAATCTCCGCGCTCTTTTTGCCGGAATAGTCGCATTGTCGGATACCACGGGCTATCCGTGCGATCCAACATCCATCGCCAATCCGGCGGAAATGGCAGAAGCACCCAAGCCGGCTTTCCCATCGCCCCGGCCAGATGCGCGACTGCGGTATCCACGCTGATGACCAGATCGAGATTCGCGATCATCGCAGCGGTCTCCCCAAAATCCTTCAGCAGCTCGGACCAATCCGATATTGCAAACGGAGGNNATCCGCGGTTCGATTCGTCTGCAAGCTGTGAAATCGGACGCCCGCCACATTCGCAAGCGGCAAAAAACTTTCCAGGCGAATGGATCGATTGCGGTCATTGCGATTCTCCGGTCTGCCGGCCCATGCCAGTCCGATCTGCAAAACACCGCTCGATGGTTTCATGCGCTTGCGCCAGGATTCGGCAGCGCCAGCATCAGCAGCAAGATAAGGAACCGTCGCGGGAATCGATTGCACGGTTGTATTGAATATTCCTGGCAAACTAGCCAGCGCGCATTGGACATTGCAAAGAGGCAGGGGGACGCCCCATGCCAGAACCTGATCCACACCAGGAAACCCGCGAAAAAGCGGCAAAACAGCGGCGGGGCACTCCAGGACCACTCGCCCGCCCATCGCGGCTACCATTGGGACATATCGAATAAACTGAATGGCGTCCCCGAATCCCTGTTCGCTGAATAGCAGAATCGTCTTGCCATCGAGGCGCGTTCCATCCCAAACCGGAAAAGAAGTCTGGCGCGGCGGCATCAAATTTTGATGCTGCATCCGCCATTCGTATTCCGGCCAGCCGCGTTCCAGATTCCCCAAAACCAACTCAGCGAGTCCGAGACTCAAATGAGCGCCGGGCAGATCAGCCTTCCGCTGGATAGCCGCGCGGCACGCGATGGCAGCTTCCTCAAATCGTCCGAGCGACAGCAGCGTCGCGCCGAGACTGCCGTGTACTTCAGGCAGTTCGGGATTCAAATCCAGCGCTTTCTTCGCCGCCGCCACAGCTTCATCCAATTTCCAGCTATCGCGTAGCGCGTTGCTCAAGTTGGCATGGAGTTGCGCCATGTCAGGCCGCAATTGAACCGCGTGATTCAATGCATCAACTGCTTCGTCGAATCGTCCCAGCCTGATAAGCAACGTACCCAGATTGTTGTATGCCTCGAAAAAATCCGGATTTACTTTGACGGCCCGATGGTAAGCCTCGATGGCGTCGCTATGCCGCTGGCAATTTGTCAAAGCCAAGGCCAGCACGAAATAAATTTTCGCATTACCAGGAAACCGCAAGATCGCCTGCCGGCAAATCTCCACAGCCGCCAGCGGCTTCCCCGCCGCAAGCTGCTCACCCGCTAATTGCAGCACCCGCGAAACGTCATCCACAGCGGCCATAAACCCGATGATACCTCAATGGCGCGCAAAAAAGCGCCCGCAGTTTTGCCGGCAAAAGATCGCCAACCATCCAAAAACCAAGTTGCTGTTTGACTTGACGAATAACCTTCCACCCGAATAATCCAAACGCAGTGGCCTATTAATTTTTTGAGAAGCATGGATCCAACCCGAATCGATCCGATTCCCAATCCCGCCGTGCGCCGATTGAGTCTTTATCTGCGCCAGCTTGAAAGCTTCAAACGCAAGGACCGGCGCACCGTCTCCAGCAAACAGCTTGGCGAAAGCCTCCACCTTACCGACGCCCAGGTCCGGAAGGATCTCGCCTATTTCGGGCAGTTCGGCCATCCCGGCATCGGCTATCGGGTTGATGATCTCATCGCCCAGGTCCGGCGGATTTTAGGGACGGACAAAATCTGGAATGTACTTCTCGTCGGCGCCGGAAATCTTGGCCGCGCCCTGATGGCTTACAACGGCTTTGACGCCAAGGGATTTCGGCTCGTCGCGGTCTTCGATTCCGACCCTTCCAAGATCGGCAAGCGCCAAGGGCCATTTTCCGCGGAAGGTTCAGACGCTTCCAAACCCAAACGTTTTTTCGTGATTCAGCCACTCTCGGAATTGAAATCCACGGTCGAAAAAATGGGCATTCGCCTCGCGATTCTCGCCGTCCCGCCCGACGCGGCCCAGGAGCTTGCCGACCAATGCGTCGAATCCGGAATCCGCGGGCTGCTTAATTTCGCCCCGGTATCGCTGAATATTCCCCGGGATATCGCCATCAATTCGGTTGACCTGGCTGTTCAGCTCGAACAGTTGTCCTTCCAGGTCAATTTTTCCCCGCTGGTTCAGCTTGGCTGAATCTCGAAGTTCCGCACGAGCCCCACAAACATCCGCATCCCCACGCCAATCGCCGCATCAGTGAAATCGTATCGATCGCTATGCAACGGCGGATACCCCTTTGCCCCCGGCGGCTCGATGCCCAATAAAAAAAAACATCCCGGCGTTTTCTGAAGGTAATATGCGAAATCCTCGCCACCCATCGACGCACGCCCAACGGGAAAATATCGATCCGGCCCCAGCACTTGCCGCGCGATTTTAGCGACATAATCCGCCATCTCCGGATCATTCACTGTTGCGGGATAACCCTGCAACCATTCGATTTTGGCGGTGCATCCGGCGGCAGCGGCGACACCCTCAATTCGCCGATAAACCGCCGCCTTTACTCGCTCGCGCGATGGTTCGTTCAGCGTCCGCGCCGTTCCTTCAATCATCGTCTGATCCGGAATGATGTTGGTCGCTGTACCCCCGCGAATCACGCCCACGGTAACAACCGCCGGCTCAGTTGGATCGAGGTCTCGGCTGACGATCTGTTGAAGATTCAAAACTGCCTCGCAAGCCGTCACGATTGGATCGACCCCAAGATGCGGAAACGCCCCATGACATCCCTTGCCTATGATCGTTGCCTTAAAAATATCGGTTGCCGCGAGCAGCGTCCCGCTTTTGGTCGCCACGCATCCCACAGGCATGCCCGGCCAGCCATGCAATCCAAAAATCGCCCGCACCGTTGGACCANNCCGCCCGTCGATCACGCCGGCGCGCACCAGCCGTTCGGCTCCGCCGCCCTCTTCCTCAGCCGGCTGAAATATCAGCTTCGCGCAAACCGGCAATTGATCCTTGATCTCGCAAAGAACAGCCGCTGCGCCGAGCAGCGTCGCCATATGCCCATCATGCCCGCACGCGTGCATTTTCCCCGGATGGGTGCTGGCATATTCCAATCTAGTCTGCTCCTGAATCGGAAGCGCATCAATATCCGCTCGCAGTGCAATACAGGGCTTGGATGAATCTCCGATCACGCAGATCGTAGCGGTAGGCGCACCGCTCACCCCGTCGATATGTGAAATCCCGAGCTGGTCCAATTCCCCTCGTACCATCGCGGCAGTTTGAACTTCCGCAAACGCCAGCTCGGGGATGCGATGAAGTTGATGCCGCAGTTCAACTGCATGCGCAAAGCGGCCTTCAATAGATGCGTCGGGATTCATAAGGATACTATCTTACGTATGTCGATCGGAATTTCCTTCTCGGATGGAGAGGGCGCGGCGGGTAAGGAAGAACAGAGGGAAAAAATGGATGTCCAAAAATCGTAAGAAGCAGGCCGTACACGCGTGTGCATACGGCCTGCTTCACAAGTTTCGGAACCCCGGCCCTTCTGGCGAGAGGCCGGGGCAATAAAGGCTTGCGCCTTTGGGAGTTTTTAGTCGGCTGATCCGCCGCCCGTGGTTTCTTCCAGCATCTTTCTCAGATAGGAATTCTCACGGCGCGTCGCTTCAAGATCGAAGACAAGATATTTAATGCTGAGCCGCAGGTAATCCAAACTCTCCTGAAGACTGCTTACAGTCTGCCGGAGCCGCTCATGGCGGGCGCGGGTTTCATCCGCGAGCTTTTCCAGCTTCTGCCGCTCACTTTGCGGCAGCGTGCTGATTTCACCCATCAATTCAGCCAGTTTCGATTGAAATTCGTTCTCGTTCATGTATGTGTCTCCCACGATAAAGGGAGGTCAGAGCAAAGGTCATTCCACATCCGTGTACGAGAGTCGATCCGTCATTAAGCGATCAAAGCGGCGGCATTTGTCCTGCCGAACGCAACCGTCGGACATTTCCGTGCGGACCAGCTTTGCCGCATGTCGCCTGGACGCCACGTTTGCATCCTTCCAGCGACGCAAAATGGCCACGCCGAAACCGGCCGTTGCGTTTTCACCGCATTGCGGGAGGCTTCCCTTTCCCAGCCAAAGGTTATCCGACCCAAACGGCTGCATAACCAACGGCGTTGTCTGGCGTCTGCGGTGCGACGGCGACAAGAGTTTGGTAGCTGCTCGTATGCCGCAGCACGACTGCCTTGCGTGCTCCCTGTTCCAGACAGGCGGCCATCATAGCGGCAATCGCGCCCGCGCCGCAGGCGTTGTTGTGAGTTCTCACCTCGAAAATGATTTTTTCCGGCGTCATATCCGTTATAATCCGTAGCACCCGACGATCATTTTCCATCGCCCACTCCATTGCCGCCGCGCCGACGCCCGCCGGCGCGAAACGATAGTTGGGTCCGTAGTGTGTCAGATCACTACTGGCGAGATAGATTGCTGACACTCCTGCCGCCTTCACCGCGCGAGCCACGGATTGGCCGAGTTCAATAGCCGATCCTTCTGGAGGGACCTCAATCGGTAGAATCTGAGCCAGCGGCCAGGTTATCTGAATCAGCGGCAACTCGACTTCCACTGCGTGCTCGCGCAAATGGAACCGGTCATCCGTTACGAATTGCGCCGCGCTTGCCGATAGCTCTCGCCGCAATTCAGTCACCCCTGATTCCCCGCCGGGGACGGCCCATCGCGCATGCGAATCAAGGACGCCGCGATCAATCGGGATCGGCGTGTGAATCGCGCCGAAAACAACCACCAGGTCCACAGCCGGCCGCAGCCGCGCCAGCGATGCAATCGATTCCGCGGCGACAGCTCCGCTACAGATCCACCCCGCATGCGGGACGATCCCACCTATTCCGGAATCGCTACCAAGCTGGGATGACATTTGCGAGATCGCCGGGCGAGCGGACTCAAGCAATTGCGTCGCCGCCCGTCGGCATGCCGCCGCGTCGGCCGGATAAAACATTCCGGCAACCGCGGGACTTCTTACAGACTGGTCCCTTGGCCCCGACATCCTGGTTACTATAATCTCTCGCGTAGCGTTGCTGGTAACGTTGATCGATTTGGCGACAGCGCAAAATTGGTTCGCATGACCGAGCCGGACCAAAATGATCCAGTCTCCTCGTCCGAAATGACGAATACCAACGCCGCTTCCCCACCTGCCGGGATTCGCCCAGATTCTCCAGGGTCGCAGAGCCTGCCGGACAGGGAAGTGCCGGTCACGCCGCTCTCCCCTATGCCGGTGCTGAATTCGATCCGCCCGCCATCCGCCGGCTTGCCACACTTAACTCTCAAACCCTCATCCGCGCCGCCGCCGCGTCTGCGTCCCGCTGCTCCGCCGGACGCACCGAACAATATCGGACCCGGTGCTTCGTCGAAGCCGATTCTCACCGAAGTAGAAATTTCCGCGACGCAAGAAATCGCCGAAGCGCTGACGAGCGCGCATAGGAGCGAAGCCGCGCATGTGGTTCCGAGGACGACTCAACCCGCGCCGTCCTCCGCACATGCCCCGGCTGCCCGCGCGCAGCCTGGGGCGCGCACTGCCGATCCTCTTTTCGTTCGCAGAACAATCATTCCAATTCTGCTCACTGGCGGCGTGATCCTGGCCGGCGCCGGTGCGCTCCTCCTCTTCGACGGTGAAGACAACGCACTGGCCGATCTATTCCCAGGCTGGGTCCCAATCATGTTCTGTGTCCTGGCGTCAATCTGTCTGGGCTTTGCTCTACTCAACATGTTGTCCGTAAAAAACGCAAAGCCGTGAATGCGCCGCGAGATTTACCCAAGGTTCTGCGGCAACAGGCGTACATTGACTCTCACCCAACCCACTTCTATTATCCGTATCAGAGGTACAAATTCAGAGGAGCATAAAAAAATGGCCGGTAACAATGTAATGCAGATCACAGACGCCAATTTCGAGCAGGAAGTCCTGAAATCCGACAAGCCCGTATTGGTTGATTTCTGGGCTGAATGGTGCCAACCCTGCCGCCGGCTCGCTCCGACCATTGAGAAACTCGCCGGCGACTACACCGACCGCGTGAAGGTCGGCAAGATGGATACCGATTCCAACCATGCGACCGCCAGCAAGTTTGGCATCAGCGCGATCCCCACCGTTATTCTCTTCAAAGGCGGCCAGGTGGCCCAGAAATTCGTCGGCCTGCGCGGAGAAAAAGATTTCCGCGACGCCCTCGACGCGGCGCTCTGATCGCTCAGGAGACGGCGACGCAGTCGTCGTTCGGCATGGCTGCTTCTTTCCTTTTCCACTTCCTATGTTGCCCAGATAGACCCAGAACCGGTCGGTGCACGTCTCGGGCAGGTTCATGACAAGCACCTGCCGCGTCGAATTGGAGACAGGTCAGACAAAACCCCATTTGTTTTACCTCTTCTGGTGAAGTAAACTAAAACTGCTGAAAATAATGCTCCCGAACCATAAGGGGGCTCAATCGGAAGACTAGATGAAGGGCCCGTCGCTGCGGTGACGAGCCAGTCGACCAGTAAGCCGACGTGGTTGAATGCCTCAAGGGCGTTCGTCCACGTCGGTTTTTTTCGTCGAGGTTGGTATGAGTGCCAGGAATCGCAGCGGGTTCGCAGGCTTGCGATGCAAACGTGAATTTACAGAAAAGAGTAGACCATGCGCGGAAAGCGTCGACCCATCCCGAAAGTGCCAACCAAAATTGCCGGTCTGGATGAGATCCTGGAGGGTGGACTTCCGCGAGGACGGACCACGTTGGTCAGTGGCGGGCCGGGGTCTGGAAAAACGGTGCTCGGCCTGGAGTTCCTTTACCGTGGGGCGATGGCGGGCGAGCCCGGGGTGTTCGTTACATTCGAAGAGAGAGCCGAGGCCATTCGCCTTAACGCGCGATCGATGGGTTGGGACCTGGCGCCCCTGGAGAAGGCCGGCAAGATAGCCATCATCGAGGCTCGGTTGCCCGGAGAAGAAGTTCTCTCCGGCGATTTCGACATTCAAGGAATGTTGGCGATCGCGGGCGGCCATGTAAAGAGGATCGGCGCTCGGCGGATCGTGATGGATGCGTTGGACATGCTGCTGCGGGTGTACGACGACACGAAACGCGAACACAACGAATTATCCAGGCTCCATGATTGGTTGATTGATCGGGGGCTGACGAGTGTCCTGTCGGTGAAGACTCATCGCGACGACAATCATGGGTCTCAATATGAGTTCCTGGACTTCATGGCGGATTGCGTAATCCGCCTCGACCACCGCGTGATGGGCCAAGTAGCGACACGTCGGCTACGGGTGATTAAGTATCGTGGCTCAGGCTTTGGGACCAACGAGTATCCCTACGTCTTTGGCGAGCATGGGATCGTCCTGTTTCCGCTGACCATGACGGAACTGATCCATCAGCCATTGGGGCCAAAGGTCTCCACGGGATTAAAGGGGCTGGACCTTATGCTGGATAGAGGCTTCCGGCGCGCATCCTGCATTCTTATTTCGGGCAACAGCGGCGCGGGCAAGACCACGCTGGCGAGCACGTTCGCCCGGGCCGCCTGCCTTCGCGGCGAGCGGGTGTTATACCTGAATTTCGAGGAATCCAAGGAGGCGATGATCAGCGGGATGCTTAGCCCTGGGATCGACCTTCGTCCATCCATTCGCGCCAGAAAGCTGCTGATCCAAACCGCCATGCCCGAGAGCACGGGCTCCGATGATCATCTGAATCGTGCCATGGAAACGATCGAAAGCTTCAAGCCGAGCCACCTGATCCTTGACGCGGTCTCCGCCTGCATCCGCATGGGGTCCGAACAAGCGGCCTTTGATTTCATGATGCGGCTGATAAGCGTGGTCAAGGAACGAGGAATTACCACCATCCTGACCAACCAGGTCAGCGGCGGGGAAGGTAGCGATGAGGAACTCAGCGGTTTCGGCTTCTCCTCCGTGGTAGACGCCGTCGTCCAACTGCGTTTTGTCGAGACCGACCAGGAGGTCAACCGACAGATCTTCATCGTAAAGTCCAGGGGCTCGGCGCATTCCAACCGCCGCCAGTCGTATGTCATTACGGACCGAGGCATAGAGTTCCCCGACAAACCACAGGGGCCACCGGTTCGGGCGGGAAAAGTCGGCCGGAAGGACGGTGGCAAATGAGCAAGGCGCCCCAAGCCAAGCAGCACGCGAGAAAGGGACATCGCGGCCATTACCTGTTCCGTTTGTTCATGGCAGGCAACGGACAGAATTCCCAAAAAGCTTTGGCCAACCTTCGTAGCCTTTGCCGGGAGCACATGAACGGTAATTGCACGATCGAAACGATTGATGTGGTTAAGGACTTTCAAGCAGCGGTCAGGAACANNCCCAGGGTGATGGTTCTGGGGAACCTGAGCGATCGGGAGAAGGTTCTGCAAGCCCTCCGGCTGTCGGAAGGCGACTCATGAACAAAAACAAGCCAACCTATCAGGAGCTCGAAAAGCGGCTCGCTGTGGCGGAGCCTATTATCGAGGCTCTGAAACGTCACGAAGTGGATGCGGTCGTTGGCGAGGAGAAGATCGCGTTTCTGCTGCTTCGGGGAGTCGAGGAGGCGTTGTTGGACAGCGACGCAGCATTTAATGCCATGTTCGAGCTTTCCGGCATAGGCATGGTCCAGGCCGATACCCCCGCCCTTCGCTTCACCCGGGTCAACCAGAAGTTCTGTGAGACGGTGGGGTATTCAGCCGAAGAATTGCTGACCTGGACCTACATTGGCCTTACTCATCCGCAGGATCGCGTGCGAGACCTGAATGGACTTGCGCGGGTGCTTCGCGGCAAGACCAACACTTGGTCCATTGAGAAACGTTGCGTCCGAAAAGACGGAAGCATCATCAAGGTTGGTGTCAACGGGGCTGCCCTGCGGGATGACACCGGCCGAACCGTCAGGATCATTGCCATGATCAGTGACATCACGGGGCGCAAATCAGCCGGTACGAAGTCATCCGGCAAACCACGACTCAAGAGGCGCTAACCGAAACGGCTATCCGGTCTTCAGAAACCAGTTGTCCTCCTTGCTGCGCGGCGACTGAAAAACTGGGCATGTGAAAGACCTCCATGAAAACGTTGGGAGAGATCGAGGCCGCCATCTGCCAGGGGATTATCCGCTTTTTGCAGGAGTACATCGGCCGCGGCCCCAAGGATATGCAAAGTGCATTTCAGGCACCGCTTACCTCTGATTAAACTCCCAATATCAATTGAATAAAAAAAAGCGGCCCGCCAATTTCACTTGGCAGGCCGCATAGCGTTCTTTCGGTAGGCAATCTTTACTGACCCGCAGGCTGTGTTGTGGCGCTGCCGCCCATTCCTTCCGCCTGCTGCTTCAGTTCCGCGGCCTTTTCCTCTTCGGTCTTGGCCCGGCGTTCCGCGGAGCCGGCCTTCTTCTCCATCGCGTCCTTGGCCTCGAGGTCGCTCAGTTCTTTTTTCTGATCGTCGGTGAGAAGGGCGTTGATGTCGTCGAGTTCCTTTTGCCGAATCTGTTTTTCCTGTTCTGAAGCCTCCTCGCGAATCTCCTTGATCTTCGTCTTCTGATCGTCGGTGAGGTCGCTCAGTTTATTGAATGGCGACCCGACATGGCTCCGAGACGCATGCGATTCATCTGACGGGTTCGTCGTCGCATCATCCGCGATTGCATGCACGCCGACGCCGACCAGGATGGCCGCAACTAAAATGGCAAGACAGTTCCTCAATTTCATAGCCGAGCTCCAAGTGTTGAGAGATGAAAAGTATTCCGTAAACCGCAGCGGTAGAATAACAATGTGATCACCGAAACTACAAGGGAAAAGGAGATTTTCCGACAGAGAGCCCCTGATGCGTCTTAATGCTTGCGGGCGGGTGAACTCTCAAATAGCGGATTGTTGATGGCCAGCTTTCCAGTCGCGGGGGCGGCCTTCGGCTCCTGATTATCAGACGATTTTGTTGGCTGTGGGGCTGGTTGGGATGGCGCAGCATGCGCCGGTGGGGCATGCGCCGCTGGGGCATGTGCCGGTGGGGCGTGCGATGGCGCAGCCTGGTTCGGGCGATCCTTTGGTTCACTCACTTGCTGCCGCCCGGCATCGGCGTGGCCATTCCCCGCGTCGTCCGCTGGCGCTGTGTCGGGGCGATATAAGCGGCCGTTGAATGCCTTTTGATATTCCGTCCAGTTTGATTCGGCGGCGGTTTCGCCGCGCGTCAGTTGTAAAGCCATCATCAGCTTCGCATCGAGATTCTCGATGACATGCACGGCGATCGCTTCCGGCGTTGATGGCACGCGCGCGGCGCCAAATTCCGGTTCGCCGTGGTGACTTAGAATAATGTGCTGAATCACGTCGATCAGTTGGCGCGGGATGGGCTCGCCTAAGCTCTTCTCGGCTTCCTCGGCTTTTTTCTCGACCCACATCGCGCCTTTGACGATGTGGCCGACGAGTTNNGAGTTGGCCGCCATCGGAATAGGAGAATGCGCTCTCGTATTTCAGTTCCCAGGTCTTGGCGAGATCGTGCAGGAAGACGCCGGCTACAACGATGTCGCGATTGAGCTTGGGATAGAACTTGCAGACGGCGTCGGCGACTTCCATCGCGTTGAGCGTGTGCTCGAGCAACCCGCCGACGAAGGCGTGATGGAAATTCATCGCGGCGGGAGCGCGCTGAAAGTTCTTCATCAGCTCCTGATCATCCAGATAGGCCTGCACGAGGGCTTTGAGATGGCGATTGGAGAGGGTGGCGCAAATCTCTTGGAGGCGGGCGAACATCTGATCGACGTCGCGTTCGGTGTGCGGCATCAGGTCGGCCGGGTCGAACGTGCCGGCTTTGGCGGGCCACATCTGCTCGATGATGAGCTGGAGGTTGTTCTGGTAGTTTTCGACGCGGCCGCGGATGCGGAGCATTCCGCCATCGGGCATGGCGGTGAACATCTCGCGGGTTGCGTTCCAGATGCGCACGGTCATCTGACAGGTGCGATCGGAGCAGAAGGCCTTGATGTAGAATTTGCCGGAAGCGGTGGCGGCCAACTGCTTGTTGGCGATGATAAAAACGTCCTCGACAACATCGCCCGCCGCGCAATCCTTGAGAAACAATCGCCGCATGATTGGGGGTTATATCCTGTGATGAGGTGGAAGGCCAATGCGGATTGAGAGCGGAGGCGGAGGTTTACACTTCGTTACAGAACGTTACACTTTTGA
>PMAK01000204.1:897-13468 GCA_003153655.1 Phycisphaerales bacterium | reverse complement strand
GCATCTGATTTTCATCTGTGGCCAAACCGCATTTCTTCGCGTTTTCCCTTGCGGTTCTCCCAATTTCAATCAGGATTAATCCGCGTCCCGATCTTCTCCCCGCGCACAACCCTCACCACATTCCCGGCAGTCCGAAGATTGAAAACNNATCTTCCGTTCCATGCAGAGCGTGATAGCCGTCAGGTCCATCACCCGCAGTTTGTCGGCCAGCACCTGCTCGTAGGAAATACTCGACAGCAACTTGGCCTTCGGATCTTTCTTCGGATCGGCTGAATAAATGCCATCCACCTTGGTCGCCTTCAGCACCACATCCGCCCCGATCTCGGTGGCGCGGAGCGCAGCACACGTATCGGTGGTAAAGAAGGGATTTCCCGTACCGGCCGCGAGAATCAGCACGCGACCTTTTTCCAGATGCCGCACCGCGCGTCGGCGGATGAACGGCTCGCAAATGCTGTAAACGCTGATCGCGGACTGAACCCGCGTTGGCTGCCCCATTTTCTCCATGGTTTCCTGAAGCGCCACGGCATTGATGACCGTCGCGAGCATGCCCATGTAATCCGCCGTCGCGCGGGGAATATTGCCATCCTCGGCGAAAGTCGCGCCGCGTATAAAATTTCCGCCGCCGACGACGATCGCGAGTTGCACGCCCATCTGCGCCACTTCAATGCATTGCCGGGCGATGTTCTCCAGTTCAGGAGCTTCAATTCCAAAGGAGCCTACGTGGCAGAATCCTTCCCCACTGATTTTCAGGAGAACGCGAGAGTAGGCGGCTGCAGAATCTTTCGGCGGTTTCGGGAGTTTCGACATGGGGGCGGATTATAGCAAACGGGCCGGAGATTACTTCCCCATCTCCGCGCTTCGCCGGGCCGCGGCTTTTAACGCATCAACCGTGATCCCCGGCCAATCGCGCGATTCCATATGACTGATGGCGGCATGCGTCGTTCCATTCGGCGTTGTCACCCGCTTGCGATGCGCTTCGGGTGAATCGCTGGAATCGCTCATCATCTTCGCCGCCCCGGCCGCGGTTTGGATCGCCAGTGTTCGGGCTTCATCCGCGGCCAATCCCAAGTCCATTCCGGCGCGGATCATCTGTTCGGTGAGAAAGAAAAAATAAGCCGGCCCGGAGCCGCTGATGGCGGTCACGGCGTCGATTTTGTCTTCGGTCGTTTGCAAAACTGTGGCCCCCGATTCAAACAACCGCCGCGCCGCGGCCATGTCCGCATCCGTGGCATGCGCCCCCGGCGCAATCGCCACCATCCCGCATCCGACCAGCATCGGCGTATTGGGCATGCTTCGAATCACCCGCCGCGGTTTTCCCTGCCCCAGTTTTTTTTCGATCAACCCCGTCCCAATCCCCGCCGCGATGGAAATTACCAGCGTATTCTCGTCAATATCCGGCCAGATTTCCTCGAGCACCGCTTCCATCTGATAAGGCTTGATGCACAGCAGCAGAATCTTCGCCCCGCGCACGGCATCTTCCGCCCGCTCCACGGTCGTGATCCCAAATTCTTTCTGAAACAACTCCCGCCGCTGAATGGACAAATCCGCCGCGATGATCTGATCCGGCTTGATCGTCCCACCCGAGACAATCCCGCGCGCGATTGCCTCCGCCATAACTCCCGCGCCGATAATCGCCAGTTCGTGATTCATTCAAAATCCAATTCATTTTGCCACAGATAAAAATCAGATGCACACAGATAAATACAGGATCGAATCTCTTGCTTTTCATCTGTGTGCATCTGATTTTTATCTGTGGCAAAAATTCTTCGCCTTTCACCGATCCACCGGCCCGCCAATAGCTTCCTGCACCGACCGCGGAGCCGTCACGATCAGATTCCCGTTCAGATATTCCATTGACGCCGATCCCCCGTTATCCCGCCAAACTTCCGGCCGAACCACCGTTTCAATCAGCTTGATCAGATCCATCGCCTTCTGGTCCGTGGTTTTCGTTTGCGAGCCCTTGCTGTTTGTGGTGAGCGACTGCGATCCGCCGCCACCGCCACCGCTTCCACCCGTCACCTGCGCGCTCCCGCCGGTAATATTGCTGATCGTGTAATCAAACACATCGTTTGGCTGAAGAAGATCGGTTACATAATAGACAACGGTAATTAGCTGCTGATCCGACACCGCCCGCGTCGTCACCTGTACCACATTATCATCAATGCTATAGGTCAGCAGATCCCCAGGACCGGCCTGCGAAAGAATCAGCGACAAAACTTTACCGGCGGTGACATCATGTAGCTGAAGATTGATCTGCGCATCCTTCGAGATGTTGATCGCCGCCAACTCCTTCCAATCAACGGTGATGTTCACGCCGGCGATGTCGCGCAGAAAATCGATCGCATCAACAAGCGAAACGTTGGTCAAATTCGCCGAAGGCAGGCGTGTCTCAAGAAGTGTCCGAGCGGTGCTGCGCGCCTGCGCCGCCGTTGTTAGCAGCAACACAAACGCAATCACCAAAACATAGCCGCAGAGCCGCAGAGACGCGGAGACGGACGCAGAGAAATTCAGGGCGCTCTTCTCGGCGTCTTCCTCAGTAGCCTGTCCCGGCGCGCCGGGGTCTCTGCGTCTCTGCGGCTCCATTTGTATTACGTATGTGAAGAAGCCTGTTCCCCCAGCGGCTTGCCCGTATACGGATCAAAACGCATCGTCTGCGGCTGAACCGCCGGCTCCTGTGCGATCGGCTTCCCCGTGTAGGGATCAAACCTGTACCCCTCAGCCGGCGGAAGGGCGGGGCGGTCATTGCGGCCAATCGTCGGCTGCTGGGCCGGCTGGGTCACATCCTCCTCAATTCCGGCCAATCCCTTTTTGAACTCAATAATTCCTTTTCCAAGGCTGCGGCCGACTTCCGGAAGGCGCTTGCCAAACAGTAACAGCGCAAATAAGCCGATAACCAGCCAGTTCTCCGGAGCGAATATCAAGTTAGCAAGCGGAAGATTCATTGGGCACGTCCTGTTAAATGGAAAACGGCAATCCAGTCACTTTATTATATGGCGGGCAAAATCGCCCTGCCAGCGGTCTCCCGCTTCCAAATGGAAAAACCAGCCGCATTTCGTTGGCAGGGTCCATTTATACCGCCTTACCGCCGCCCAGCCGCTCCATCAATTCCGTCATATCGGGTGGCAACGGGGCCTGCAGGGTCATTGTCTCCAAAGTACCCGGATGTGTGAAGGTGATTTCCCGCGCATGCAGCGCCTGACGCTCAAAACGGAAATCACCCGACTCAAAGACCCGGCCGCCATACATCGTATCCCCAACCATCGGCAAACCGATCGCTGTCATGTGTACCCGTAACTGATGCGTTCTCCCGGTTTTCGGCATCATCTTAATCAGCGAAAACCGGCCATGCTCCGCTGACTCAAATATCCGTTGCACCTGATACATCGTCATAGCCTGCTTGCCGCCGTTCTCGATTTTTCGCACCGCCTGCCGTTCGCGCACATATCGGTCCCTGCCGATCGGCATGTCGATCACATCCGCCAATAATTCCGGTACCCCATGTACTACGCCCAAATAGGTCTTCTGGATGGTCCTATTCTCAAATTGCCGCGCAATTCGCCAGTGCGCTTCATCGCTCTTGGCGACCAGCATGATGCCGGTGGTATTTCGATCAAGCCGGTGAAGAATCCCCGGCCGCCAATCCCCGTTGATCGTGCTCCACTTTTGTCCGTAATAGACCAAACCGTTGACCAGCGTCCCCGTCCATCTCCCCCGCGCCGGATGCACCATCAATCCAGCTTGTTTGTTCAGCGCGAGAAAATGCTCATCTTCATACAGGATATCCAGCGGGATCGGCTCCGGAACCAGATCATTCACCGGCTCCGGCGGCGCAACCATCTTCACCGCATCCCCCGCTTTGATCTTATAACTCGCTTTGGTCGGCTTGCCATTGACGGTAATCAGATCGTGCTCGATCAGCTTCTGAATCCCACTGCGTGACAGCCATGGAATTCGATCGACAAGAAACTGGTCGATCCTGCGAACCTGCGTCTTGGTTGCCTCAAAGTGAAGATGGACGACATCGGCATCGTCGGGCGATTCGTCTTCGGTTGGAATGGTGGGATCGTCGGCCACGGCCGCTAACTTACCGTTTCGCAGGGGCGTTTGCCTGTATAGGGCTTGTAGAAACGGCAGTCGCCTGCGCTTTTGCCGTGGGCTGTGTCGTGGCGGCCGTCGGCTGCGTCGCGGGCAAATCCACCGCGACCGGCTGCGAAAGCTGCGGGAGCATTGCCAATCGGATATTCGCCAGATTCTTGTACGGCGTCTCCGCGTCGCTATCCACAATTGCCTGATACTGTGCCTTGGCGGCGTCCCACGCGGCCCGATTCTCCGCCACTGCGCCCAATCCGAAATGCGCCGCCGTCACCGCGAACTTTTCGCTCGCGTAGCTCTGAAGCACCTCGTTGTAAGCATCCGACGCGTTGCTCAGCAAAGTCTCTTCGCTCTCGGCCGGTTTCAGCGAAGGCTGCGTCGCCGCCCCCGGCAGTTCCGGGAAATTCGCCATGTTGAAATTAAAATCACCTTTGAGGACGAGTGCCTGTGCTTTCAAAACCGGCTGTGAATCCGGCGCCTTTTGCAAAGCGTCATCCGCCCGCTGCAAACCCTCAGAATAGAAATCCTCCCGACCCTTCATGAAACCCTGCAGATCGGATCCTGGAAATGAGTTCAATCGCTGCAGATCGTCCGATGCGATCGACAGGTTGGTCTGTGCATCAATCAATCGCTGCTCGGCGGCATTCATGCGGTATCGCACCAGCACGATCGCCAGAGCGATCAGCACGAGGCCCAGCGCGATTTGGGATTGGTATTGCTTGACCTTCTCTGGAAAGAGCCGCAGGCTCTGAGACAGGGAATTGGCCTTCAGTTCGTGCCTGCGTTCAGCTTTCATGGGACGCGGAAGTGTAGTTATCGTTCAAATGCAATGCAAACGCAGGGAAATGCCGATTGCTCCCGGCGCGCCGGGACCAAATGACGAATGCCAACAGGGGGGAGGAATTGTCCGCGCATTTCAATTCGGCATTTGGCAATCAGCATTCGGCATTCGGTTTCTACCTCATAATTGCCGAAATTAGATAGTACATGACCTCGCCATTGACCTTCCCTCCCCAACGCTCCCCATGCCGCGGCTTTTCCCTGCTACTGGCCCTCCTGGCTCTCGTTGCCGCCGGCAAGGTCGTTCTTGGGGATACGCTCGACCCCGATTGCTTCTGGCATATCAGGGTGGGCCAGGAAATTGCCCGGCAAGGCTGGCCGCATCCCCTCGTCGACGACCTCTCCTTCGCCTCCATTCGCGATCCCTGGACGCCATACTCCTGGCTGGCCGAATTGGGCATGACCAAGTTATGGGACGCCGGTGGGTTTCGCGCTGTGGTGGCGGTTCAGGCAATCCTGGAATCCACCTTCATCATTCTCCTGGGCCTTTGTGCGATTGAGTTTTCCGCATCAGTTCACGGCCAGCCCCGCTATCTCGCGTCAATCCTCGCCGCCACGATGGGCGGCATTCTCTCCCTCGCCTATCTCAGTTTTCGCCCTGTCACTGCTGCACTGGTAGGGCTAGCCCTGATCGCGTGGCTTCTGCTCAGTGATCGCCGGAAAAATCAAAAATCCAAAGCCGTCTGGCTCGTCCCCCCGATCACTGCGGTCCTGGTCAATATTCATTTCTTCGCCTTCTTCGTTCCCCTGTGGGTGGCGGCGCTACTGATCGGCGACGCATTCCAATCCGCGCGATTGCCGCGCCGCCTATGTGTGCTATTTCTGGCATCCGCCGCCGCCTGCTGCCTGACGCCCATGCTCCCCGGCACGATCCGCAGCGTCCTCGATTATTCCCGGAACGATGTCATGGTCCGCTCCGGAACCATCGCCGAGTTCCATCCCTTTTATCAAGGCATGATGGGCCACATCTCCGCAGCTTTCGTCGCATTGCTGTTGATCTCCGCCATCTGGCAATTCACCCGATCCAAACGCATCCCGCTAGGCGAGATAATTTGGCTCGCGGGCAGCACGGCCCTGCTATTCCGCCTAGGGCGAATGGCGCCGCTGTTCGCGATCATCGCCGCCCCGATCTTTGCCGCCGTATTACCGAGACTCTCCGATCGCATTCTCACGCGCACGCCCATCATCGCAATGTTCGCGGCAGTGTTGATTCTGACAGCGTGGCCCATCGCCCGCGCATTTCCGCGCTCGACAACATCTCTATCATCCTGGCTAAACCGCAACGGCCCCGACGCGCCCAATTATCCCTGCTCCGCCGCCGATTACGTCGCGCAGAAGATCCCCCCAAAAACTCGTCATCTCATCTGTGAATTCACGTGGGGCGGATATTTGGAATGGCGGCTGGGAGACAAATTCCAAACCCTGATGGATGGCCGAACCCAGCTATTTCCTCCGCAATTCTGGAATACGCTGGCCCTGGGCTCGCCGGACCAACGCCGCGCCTATTTCGCAGCCACGCCAGCCGACGCTGCGATCCTCCGCACAAGCCATAATCCCTTCGCAGAGCCGCTCACTGATTTAGGCTGGAAAATAGTTTATCGAGATGAATTCGCCGAAGTGCTGGTGCCGCCGTCAACCCAACCGACTTCAAAGTAACTGATTATAGCACTTGACCTATATAGGTGATATGCTATAATATCATCATGTGGGAGGTCGAGTTCACGGATGAGTTTCGCCAGTGGTATGAAGGCCTCGACGAACGCGATCAGGATGCGATTGCCAGAGGCGTTGAACTTTTGCAGCAGATTGGCCCTTCACTCGGTCGGCCATATGTGGACACGGTTAAAGCTTCGCGTCATTCGCATATGAAAGAGCTTCGCACTCAGAGTTCCGGAGATCCGATTCGGACTTTTTTTTGCCTTCGATCCACGGCGTACCGCCATACTTTTGATCGGAGGAGACAAGACTTCCGATACGCGATTCTACGAACGAATGATCCCGATAGCAGACAAATTGTACGACGTTCATTTGGCCGAACTACGAAAGGAAGGGTTAATCTGATGGCTGGACACCACAAGTGGAGCATTCTCAAAAACAAGATGTCTCCCGCTCGCCGCGCCCAACTCGAGCAGGGGGTCCGCGAAGACTTGGCCGAAATGCTTCTTTCCGAAATCCGCAAACTGGCCGGCCTGACACAGGAGCAGCTTGCCGCATCACTGGATATCAAGCAGCCCACGCTATCACATCTTGAATCTCAGGATGACATGCAGATAAGCACGTTGCGGCGGATCGTCGAAAAGCTTGGGGGTGAATTGGAGATCATCGCGACCCTTCCGAGCGGTCGGGTGTCGCTAAGTCAGTTCAAGGAACTGCGGAAAAAACAGTCGGCGTGACAGATTTCTCAATGAAATCGGAAATGGCCAACGACGTTTCGGATCCTATTCCTGCATCCCAGAAGCATAATTCGCAATATAATCCGGCACGGGAAAATGCTTCATCAAAAATTCCCGCAGCTGCGCCCGCTCCGCAATCAGAAAATGCACCGGCTCATCCAGCTTCTTCCCGGAAAAATTGACCGCGCGAACCAAATCCTTCGGGCTCGTCGCGACGTGCAGATCGGTATCTTCTCGGTTCAGCGGCAACAAATGAAACTGCCACGCCTGCCGCCGATTCAGCAATCGCAGGCATTCCGTATCGACGTGCTGCTCATCCAGATCCACGACGCCCGCGACGCGCACGTATTGCTCCACCCACGCGTCTTCCACCGCCTTGGCGTTGATGCCGTATAGCCGCTCGGCCAAATCCCCGAANNAGAATGTGGTCCACCTGCGCCTGCGTCAGCGCGCCCTGTTCCACCAAAAGTTGTCCAATCTGAATGCCTGCCAAAGCCGCCTCCTTAAAAAGATTCAGCGACAATCGTCGCCTAATGGCTCTATCGGTCAGACATGCCCCGCCCTCAACCACCGCGAAAAGATTGGTCCGGCAATAGACCCCCATCCGCACGGATTTCCCGCTATTTTCCGTCGTTCCAGAGTCTTTGCGCTTCCGCCACATTCAACTCGAGCGGCCGGTCGCCTTCCAGCCAATGAACCTGCCGGAATCTTTTGAACCATTTCATCTGCCGCCGAGCCAGTTGCCGCGTGGCGATTTTGATCTTCTCCATCGCCTCATCCAGCGTCATGTGGCCCTGCAAATGCTCAATGAGCTGCGCATATCCCGTCGCTTCCTGCGCGGTTTTCGACAGTGCCGGATATTTCGCCAGAAGCCCTTTCACTTCCTCCAACCATCCCTCTGCGATCATCTGCTTCGCGCGTGCGTTTATGCGCCGATTCAGCACATCTCGATCCCATTTCAATCCGATCCACACCGCTCGATGCCGTGCCGGCTGGTTCTGCTCCCACTGCTTTTGCAAAACAGAGATCGGCTGCCCGGTAAGCTCATGCACCTCCAGCGCCCGCACGAGCCGCATGATATCCCCCACATGAATCCGCTCGGCCGCCGCGGCATCCACTTGCTGAAGTCGCTCATGCAATTCCGGGCCGCCCAGCAAGCGCAGCCGCTCGCGCACAGATTCATCCGCCGACGGTCCCGCGAACAATCCCTCAAACAGCGCCTTGAAATACATCGGCGTCCCGCCCGTCGCGATCATCTTCACGCCCCGCGCGTCTGCTTCCGCAATAGTCCGGTCCGCCATCTCAATAAATTTTGCCGCGCTGAACTGCTCATCTGGGCCTACGCAATCCAAAAGATGATGCCGAATCTCTTTTCTCTGCGCATGTGTCGGCTTGGCAGTGCCGATGTCCATCCCCTGATAAACCTGCATCGAATCCACACTGAGCATCTCCGCCCCGCACACGCGCGCGAGTTCCATCGCCAGGGCCGATTTCCCCGACGCCGTTGGCCCCAGAATCACCAGCAGCGGAAATTCGCCTGCCATTTTTTCACTGCCTGCCATTTTTGCCGTCCATTTATGAGCAATCTCAGCAATCACGTCTCGTCCTAACCCTCTGATTTTCCGCTGGTTACTCATGCACTGCAATTCGCCTCGTCTGGCACGCTCTTTGTCTTATTGCATCCCGGCGACTTTTTACAAGGAGACAATCATGGCGTTGCCCACAAGAGTTCAAAGATTTGACGATACCCACGCGTTTGCTCAGAGCGAATTCGACACCCTGCTCGGCCGGCTTTTCGGCAATCGTGAATTTGACGATGTTCGCGCCCCCTATGGCGTGGATGTCCGCGAAGACGCTGACCACATCTATGTCGAAGCAGAATTGCCCGGCTTCAAAAAGGATGAGGTCGATATCAATCTGGAAAACCAGACCCTGACAATCTCCGCGGAGCACCGGGAACCCAACGAACCCAAGCCCGGCGACAAGACCGAATGGCTTCTCCGCGAAAGGCACTACACACGCTTCCAGCGCAGCTTCACGCTGCCGCCAACGGTGGATGCACAGACCGTTCAGGCCAAGCTGAACGACGGCGTCCTGACGATAACCTTGAACAAGCGAGAAGAAAGCAAACCGCGCCGTATCACCGTTGCGTAACAGATAGCGGAATGAAGGGACGAAGCGGAACATTCGTTTCGTCCCTTCGCCACTATTTCTGTCTTGAGGCTATCTCAACATTTCTCTTAAGCATCGGCAGTTTCGCCCGCTTCATCGCACTGCCGCGCAACTCGCGCTGATAGTCTGAGTCCGTCCATCCGGCAACTTCCGCCAAATCCAAAGCCCCGCCAGACCACCGCGGCTGCAGCGCAGGATCAATCGCGGCAGGGGGGTCGCGATTCCACGGACACACATCCTGGCAAATATCGCACCCATATATCCAATCCCCCATTTTCGCCGCCAACTCCGGCTCAATTGGTTCACGATGTTCAATAGTCAAATACGAAATACACTTCCGCGCATCGAGCTGATAAGGCTCCGTAATCGCCTGCGTCGGACACGCATCAATACATCGCCGGCACGATCCGCACCGGTCCACGGCTGCCTCATCCGCGGGCAGCGCCAACGTCGTCAGCACTTCCCCAAGAAAAATCCAAGACCCAATCTTCTCGTTGATCACGCAGGTATTCTTTCCCATCCATCCGATTCCCGCCCGCGCCGCCAGTTCCTTCTCCATAACCGGTGCGGTGTCCACGCTGCATCGCGTCTCAGCCTTCGGCTCGATCTCCCGAAGCCAATCCGCCAGCGCATGCAACTTCGCCGCCATCAACTCGTGATAATCCCGCCCCAGCGCATACCGCGCTATACGCCCGCGATTCCCCTCAACCCTTTCCAGCGGCACAAAATAATTCATCCCCAAACAAATCACGCTCGCCGCCCCCGGCAAATAAACCCGAGGATCCGTCCGCTCCTCAAACCGCTTGGCCAGATATCCCATCGCCCCCGCCTGCCCGCTATCCAGCCAACCCCGGAAGTACTCCCGATAACTCGAACCCTCCGCCCGCGTAATCCCCACCAGATCAAACCCAAGTTCCCGCGCCTTCCCCTTGATCGCCGCCACGATCGCCAGCTCTCCCAGCGATCCAGCGCCCGCGGTTGACATCGCAGAATTATAGTTGAGAACGGCCCGGCTCGCCCGATCGGCCTTGTTACAATACAGGAGTAATGCGGCTCCCCAATCGCCGATTGAATCTCCGGCGAGAATCCATCACCGAGGCGCAACAACGCCATCCGAAATACCCATACCTTTTTTATCTTACCGGCTTCGCAGCAGGATTGGTCATCGCCCACTTCATGCTCGGCTGGCAAGCCAGCAATTCCACACTCTTCGCCTGCGCCACGGGTATCCTTGCAAAATTCGCGGCATGGTGGCTTGTCCAGCGCCCGGCCGCCAGTCACCTGTTCCGCCAGCGGGCAGGCCTTTGCGTTCTTTGTGGCTACGACCTCCGCGCCACCCCCGACCAGTCCCCCGAATGCGGCACCGAGCCCCACCCGCGCAGCCCAAACATCCCCTAACACAACTTCCAAAATGCCCGTTCAATTTCAAACAAATCTTCACCCGTTCCGCCAAATCACTACAAAACTTTCACCCGCGCTCCAATGGATATAGAGGGGACGCTCTTTTTTTCCCGAACATCCCCCGTGACCCTTCACCCNNCAACGCCACCCAATAATGACGATGAATACCCCGACCCCATCCCAGAACCCCCCCCGGGGGAGTGGGACCTTCTGAGACCCAGTGGGACCTTGATTCCTTCTACGGCCTCACCGACATCCAGGTCCGGGCCATCGAATTGACCGTTCAGGGCCACCCCGACACGCAGATCGCCCAGGTTCTTTCCATCAACCGCAAAACCCTCTGGATTGGATCTAAGGGGATGGGAATCTTTGATGAGCACACTTCCCACTTGCTCGGATTCAATGTCGTGAGGGGAAAAAATCGGGGTGATAAGACACGGGTTGAACTTTTCTGCGTTCTTTGCGCAGAAATGACGGTCTCAAGCCTACTGGCAAGCGGCTTCGGGAATTAATTTAAAATGCTACAGTCTCTAGAAGTTGGCCTGCCGGAAGAGGTAGGATGAAGGCTCTTTTGCGCCCACCAAGTTTTAGAAGAGCAATCCCTGTGCGTCCTTTTTGGGATAGAACAGGCCAATGACGACCCAGGAGCTAGGATGAGCTAAGATCGTTCCCACAATGAAACGAGTGTCTTTGTCGGGGCCGCAAAGCTCGTCCAGGAACTTCTGCTTAACTTGCTTGGCTGCCGCTTCAGAATCCAGCCCCTTGTCGCGCAATCGCCAGTAGAGTGCGCCAACTTCCCAATCTTCGATCATCATTTGATGACTCTTGCACCGATCATCGTTACATTCGAACTTATACTGGAACTTGAAGGGAACCTTGCGCGGTGGTTCTTTGCTCGCCGTTCTGTTTTCCCACAGCCTGGCCTGTGCTAAAGCATTCTTGAAGCTGTCCTTCCAGTCGGCATCGTCTTCCTTAATGACCAGATCGTGGATCCGCTTTGGCTTAAATACGCCCAGCGATGTCTTATCCACGGCCTGTTGCTCTTGCAGTTCCTCCAGAGACCGCGCCTCATTCTTGAGGAGGTACTGAGCGCGTTTGGACCAATTGTCCTTGGTGTCGAGCGGTTCGCCAATCACTTGCAGCGTGTCGCAATTTGGTCGGTAACTTTCTTTTCGAATGTCTCGCCCCACGTGCTTTTTCGCCTCTACTTCGATCCACTGATACTTGCGATACTGGTGGTCCCATGGCAGGTCGCGGAAGTTGATCGGATAGAGACGAACAAACTCGCCTGTGTCTGTTACACCTGCGGTGCAGACCAACTCATCGTAGGTCACCGACGGAATTGGATACGTCTTAACGGCAATCAATACTCGCATATCTCCCCTCAAGTGGGTTGGACACGGTTTGCCATTGTGGCGGGCATTGTATCAGGCCTCGCGTGCGTCTGGCGACGCCCGCGAACTCCTGCTATCCGCCAAATTCAAGCGAATTATCGGGTTACGCCGATGCTCAAAGAAGCATCATGCCAGCGAAGCGAATTCAACTCAGTCGGTCCCGTGGATGGCGAATGCCTCCGAACGCACGTAAGGTGGATCGTACGACCAAATGGGGTAATCCCTTTAGGATTGGTCAAATCGCATCGCACCCTCTGACAAAGAGGTCTGTTTACGTCG
>PMAK01000204.1:0-844 GCA_003153655.1 Phycisphaerales bacterium | reverse complement strand
AGCCTTTCATAACATAGTAGCGCCGTTGGAATGCGTCGCGAACTCTCTGCCAACCTTGCGATTTCGGGCATCATGGTTTCAATCGCCCATGCCCGAAAGCGATCAGCAAATCGGTGAAAATCGCCCGAGGCATGTAACTCGTCTCGCTGCTCCGCAGTGGAGCCTAGCATTGGCCAAGCTTGGTACTCGATCCGATTCGCTTTGCACAATGCGCGCAGAGACGCGGCCCGAAAATCTGGTTTTCGCGAGGTTGGACGTTCGCGGATATCCGCGATTGCCTTCACTCCTTGGTCAAGTAAAACGCTAATCAGCCCGTCACCGTCACGTCGCTCGTAACCGACTGTATAGAGCGTGACGTTTTTGCCACTCCGAATCAATTTCGTATATCCGGTATCGGTCACCTTCGAGGCAACGCCGAAAGAGGCGAGTTTCTTGGCGTTCGCTGCTTTGCGCTGTTGAATGTCTGAGAAGAGGTCCATTGAACACCTGCGGGGTTGTGCAACTTAAAGGGGTTGGCCGAGCCCCATGTGGGCGTGGCATAGGCCTCATCCGAATGCGTTTTTGAACGGATTCTAGCGATAAGTTCAAATCCTGTCACAACCCCAATGAAAAACCCCTTNNCAAGGGGTTATGAAATCATCGGAGCGACGGGATTTGAACTCAAGCTGTAGTCTTGACCCAACCGAATTGCTCGAACGGGCCCGCGATGTTGATCGCTTTCCTGGCCGGTGGCCGCTGCAAAATGTCGATCCGTTGGCCAGCCCGTCGGCGACCGCTATCCCTCAGCAATCTGCGGACCGCAGGTTTCCGTGCCAGCCTTTGCGTGATATCGCGCGGATTCCAG
>PMAK01000142.1 GCA_003153655.1 Phycisphaerales bacterium | reverse complement strand
AATCGACCTATCCGAAGTCGCTCGCATTGCTGCTCGCCAGGGCGGCGCAGAAAAACGGCGGCGCGATTGCTTGGAGCGATCCGGAGCGCGAGCTTCACTTACCGGCCTTGTCGGCCGCAGGAATCAACCTTCGGAATTTGGTCCTCCTGCGCTGCGCGAATCGCGCGGACCAGCTTTGGGCGCTGGCCGAATGCTTGCGCTGTCGCGGGGTTGGCGCGACTGTCGCGTTCATTCAACGTCTAAGCCAAATCGAGGCGCGGCGGTTGCAACTCGCCGCCGAGCGCGGGGGCGGCGTGGGCCTTTTTATGCGCCCCTATGCGACGGGGATCGGCAATTATTACGCGGCTGCCACGCGCTGGCTTATCCAGCCGATTCCAGGCAGCGACCAAGTGCAGCGATGGAGTGTCGAACTTCTTCACGGTCATGGAGGACAGGTCGGAAAAGTCCTTCAACTGGAGGTGAACCGTGAGACAGGTGCTTTGTGCATATCTGCGCCACTGGCCGATCGACCGGCTGCGCCGGCGCCGGCCCGAGCTACGGCGTAAACCGCTGGTCTTGATCGAAACCAGCGGCAACAGACAGACCATCGTTCACGTCAGCCCGGAAACGCCGGCCGATATTTATCCGGGAATGCCGCTGGCAGCGGCAAGAGCGCGTCACACGGAAGTGCTGGATCTTCCGGCGACGCCGGCGGCGGACCTGCGTTCCCTCGAAGCGATGGGACACTGGCTGATGCGATTCAGCCCGGGCGTGTGCGTTTATCCCCCATCATCCCTTTTTCTCGATGCGACAGGTCTGGAGCGCCTATACGGTGGGCTTGAGAACTTTCGCCGTCGTGTTGCCCAAGCGATTGCTTCGCTGCGCGTGACCGCCACAGTGACGATCGCGCCGACGCCCGGAGCGGCTTGGGCGCTGGCCGCATTTGCAAGGAACGGATCGCACATCGTCACAAACGACCAGGTCGTTCCCGCGCTGTCGCCGCTTCCTCCAGAGGCGTTGCGGCTGGATAGCAAGACGGTTGGCGTCTTATCCGCTTTGGGCGTGCGGACCATTGGCTCGCTGCTTCAACTTTCTCGCAACGACCTCGCTGTTCGCTTCGGACCGGCGATCCTGATGCGGATCGACCAGGCGACCGGCGCTGCGCCCGAACTTCTGACATACTTGGTTCATCGCTCGTCAATTCGGGCGACCCTCGAATTTGAAGGCGCTATTGAATCGCTCAACGCGATTCATTTCGCGGTACAGGAGCTTACGAGGCAAATCGCCGCGCAGCTTGTCGCGCGTGGCCAGGGGGCACGGGAGCTGCGCCTGACGTTCCGCCAGCCGTATGCCTCGCCTGTCGAGAAAGTTATCCGGTTGGTGCGCCCGTGCCGCAACGAATCGGCACTGGTGAAGCTGATTTGCTGCGCGATTGAAAATCTGGAGGCCAGCGAGGGATTTGTGGCCGCGACGTTGGCCGTCGTTGCGGCGGAACGATTGGGCGACGAGCAGGCAGCGTTGATCGGAGGACAGGAAGAACGTGATGCGGCAGAACTCGATCATTTGGTCGAGCGGTTGCGTGCGCGGCTGGATCGCGGCGTCGAGTGGGGAGAATTGCTTGAATCCAATCTCCCTGAAAACGCCAGTCGATGCCGGGACACTGCCGGAAAGGCAGATGCGCCCAGCGCGCGCAGCGCGGTTGATCTTCTTCGTCCGCTCCGGCTGCTGCGCCAGCCGCGTTCCATCAAAGTCATTGTCAGGCCATCGGAGAGCCGCGATGGCGAACCTGTCTCATTCACTGACTATGGCGAAGTCCATCGGCTCGACCACATCCGGGGACCGGAGCGAATCACCGGCCAATGGTGGAACGGGCGGTGGAAGACCCGCGACTACTTCGATGTTCTGGATGTCGCCGGCGACCGGTATTGGATCTTCCGTGTCCCGCAATCGGGACGGTGGTTTTTGCACGGGATATTCGAGTGATGGCGGGAATTCTTTATGCCCGAATCGGCCAATCCCAAACATCGTCCGGTCGTTCCGCCGCCGACTTCGCGCGGCACATCGTCCTATCCCTACGCGGAACTGGACGTGACGACTAACTTTTCATTCCTGCGCGGCGCGTCGCATCCTGATGAATTGGTCTATCGCGCTGCCGAGCTTGGATATACCGCCATTGCCGTCACAGATATAAACAGCGTTGCCGGTGTCGTCCGGGCGCACCAAGCCGCGAAGGAAGCCGGGATCAAACTTTGCGTCGGAGCGCGTCTGCGCTTCGCCGATGCGCCCGATGTTCTGGTGTGGGTCGAGAATCGCGCTGGCTATGCAAGCCTGTGCCGTCTGCTCACCACAGGTAAACGTCGGGCGGAAAAAGGTTCCTGCATTCTTCATCTTCAAGATTTGCTTTCGGTGCCAAGGGGCCTTTTAGCGGCGCTGGTTTGCCGGTCCATTGATCCACAAATCGGCGAACCCGATCCAGCCACGATTGACGCGGCAGCAGCAGCGTTGAGGGATGCCTTCGGTCGAGGATTGTCCATCGCGGCGTCGCGTGTGTATGGGCCGTTGGACCGAATGATGTTGCGCCATGCCGAATCGGTAAGCCGCGCCTACGGCGTTCCGATGCTTGCCACCAATCAGGTCCACTATCACGATGAGCATCGGCAAACGCTCCAGGATGTGCNNCCGCCGGAAGACATGCACCACTTGTTCGGCGACCTTCCGGCCGCGCTGCGAAGAACGGTCGAGATCGCGGAACGCTGCGCGTTCTCGCTTGATGAGCTGCGCTATGAATACCCGGATGAAATCGTTCCGGCAGGCAAAACGCCGGCGTCGTATCTGGCGGAACTGGCCTGGGCCGGTGCCGCCGGTCGCTATCCGCAGGACATTCCTGAAAAGGTTCGCCAGCAAATCGTTTATGAGTTGACGCTGATCGAGGAACTCAAGATCGAGCCGTATTTCCTGACGGTTTACGATTTAGTTCGCTTCGCCCGCTCGCGCGGGATTCTGTGTCAGGGGCGCGGCTCCGCCGCGAATTCCGCCGTCTGCTATTGCCTGGGCGTCACATCCGTTGATCCCAACCGGATTGACGTACTATTTGAGCGATTCGTCAGCGCCGCGCGCGACGAACCGCCGGACATCGACGTTGATTTCGAGCACGAGCGCCGCGAAGAAGTGATCCAATATCTCTATGAGAAATACGGTCGCGAGCGCGCTGGCATGACGGCGGAAATCATCAGCTATCGCGGTCGATCCGCCGTGAGGGACGTGGGCAAAGCGATGGGGTTGGGGCTGGACGCGGTGGATGCGCTGGCCAAGCGCCTTGAGGGCTGGTCCAGCGGCGCGCCGCTGGATGAACAGGTTCGGGAAGCGGGATTGGACCCCACCGACCGCACCGTGCGGCTCGTGGTTGCGCTCACGCGCGAACTACTCGGATTCCCCAGGCATTTGTCTCAACACGTCGGCGGCATGGTGATGACGCGCGGGCCGTTGTGCGAGTTGGTCCCCATTGAGAACGCCAGCATGGCGGATCGTACGGTGATCGAGTGGGACAAGGACGACATTGACGCCATCGGCATTCTCAAAGTGGACGTGCTGGCGCTGGGGATGCTGACGGCGCTGGCCAAGGGAATGAAGCTCATCAACGACACCCATCCAGCCGATCCGCCAATTGAGCTTCACACGATTCCGCCGGAAGACCCAGGCGTGTACGTGATGGTCAGTGATGCTGACACCGTCGGCGTCTTTCAGATCGAATCGCGGGCGCAGATGTCGATGTTACCGCGACTGCGACCCAACAAATTTTATGATCTTGTGATTGAAGTGGCGATAGTCAGACCCGGCCCGATCCAGGGCGATATGGTTCATCCCTACTTGCGCCGCCGCGACGGGATTGAGCCGGTGAGTTTTCCCAAGCCAGAGTTGGAGGCGGTGCTTGGCAAGACGTTGGGCGTTCCGCTGTTTCAGGAACAGGCGATGAAAATGGCGATGGTCGCGGCGGGATTCACCGCCGGAGAAGCCGACCAGTTGCGCCGCGCGATGGCCGCATGGCGGCACGCGGGCAGCATCGAAAAGTTTCAGCAGAAGATGATTGATGGAATGCTGGCCAACGGTTACGAGCGGGAATTCGCCGAGCGCTGCTTCAATCAGATCAAGGGCTTTGGCGAATACGGCTTTCCCGAAAGCCACGCCGCTTCTTTCGCGCTGCTTGTCTACGCCAGCGCATGGATCAAGCGATATCACCCGGCGGCCTTCTGCTGTGCGTTGCTCAACAGCCAGCCGATGGGATTTTATGCGCCGGCGCAAATTGTCCGCGATGCGCGAGAGCATGGCGTCGAAGTCCGAGCAGTCGAGGTGAATCGGAGCGATTGGGATTGCACTTTGGAGAGTGCAGTCGATTCGCCGGCATCTCTACGCACGGCGGACAAACGGACTTGGGGGATCGGCGGTCCAGCCGTGCGGCTTGGCTTCCGCATGATAAAGGGACTGCAAGCAGCCCACGCGCAGCAACTTGTCGAACGCCGAGGCCAGCACGGTCCGTTTCGCTCAATCGACGATTTCCATGTGGCGACTGAGCTTCCGGTTTCCGCCGTTGCAAAACTATCTGAGGCCGACGCCTTCGCGTCCCTGCCCAGGTCGCGCCGCGTGGCTTTGTGGGAAACGCTGGCGCTGCCAGAGGAACGCGGGCCGCTGGCGATACCGCCAGCCGAGAATGCCGCGCCAGCTCTTCCGCTAATGACCGTGGGCCAGGAGATTCATGCCGATTATGGAACGACCGGCCTATCGCTCAAGGGACATCCGGTTCAGCTCATCCGAGCGGAATTGACCCGCCGCAAGGTGATTCCAGCCGCCGAGGTATGGAATCGCCCGCATGGAAGGTGGGTGAGCGTGGCCGGCGTCGTCATTATTCGCCAGCGCCCCGGCACCGCCAAAGGAATCGTGTTTGAAACGCTGGAGGATGAGACGGGCATTGTGAATTTGATTATCCGGCCCGACGTTTACGAGCGCTACCGGAATGCCGCGCGGAATGCTTCCGTGCTTCAAGCCGATGGTTATGTCGAACGCCAGGGCCAGGTGCAGCACGTCATGGCTGTGCGATTGCATGACCTTACCGAGTTGGTTTCCAACTGCTGCTTGCGCTCGCGGGATTTTCATTAGCGATGCAAAAACACGCAGTCGACACGGACTAAATTACCAATGATATGCCCCTCGAATTCGTTATGGATTGCCGCCTCCATTTCTTATCACCGAGACCCCGAGCAAAAAAAAACACTTTGGAACGCGCTAACCATCTTGACAGACGTTAAAGTATCGCTTTAATGCAAGCGTCAACGGGTTTCCATAGGTCTCCCCGTCAGAACCCCCGGCTCTGACGACGTCCCGCAATGGGGCTCATCCGCATCGTGTCGGCTTTGATCTCGCACTGATCCACGTGCGACGCCGCGAATAGCGACGAAATCATGGCGACGAGATGACGCGATGGACAGCATTGGTTCTACCAGTGCTGCATTGACACTCTTTTTCATCCGTCAGGTCAAGTGCCTGATGCGCTGCAAAATGGTCGTCATGGTTGGGCAGCAATGTGCTGCCCCGTGTCCAGTTTAGACCTATGGAGGTTCCTATGAGAAGTTCACGGGACGGTCCGTTTGACGGTTCGTCGTTCGATCAACTGCGACGTGAGGCAATTGTCGATTGGTGGACGCAGTTAGAAATGAGCGACGATTGTGGAAGGACTACTTGGGAAGTCTTGGATCCAATCCGAGACCGTGTGACAGCGTGTTTGGGACTCAGCCCGCCTCAAATCCACATGGCTGAGCACCTGACCGCTTTGGCCTTACGGCTGATCACCGGCGACGAAATGATCTAAGACTTCCCAAAACCACACCGAGGCCAACAATGAATCTTGGCGATACTGCCCGCAGTTTACGTGAATCTTTCGGTCTAACTCAGCGCGCGACCGCCGACCGTTTGGACATATCATGCGTCCACCTTTGCAACATTGAAAAGGATAAATCGCGCCCTTCGCCCGAACTACTGGCGAAATATCGAGACGTATTCGGCGTGGACCTATATGTGTATTCGTGGTGCTCCGAACCAAATATGTCCCGACTGCCATTAGCCATGCGCGACGTAACAAAACGCATGGCTGACCAGTGGCAAAAAATGATTGAGTCTCGCCGGAAGACTTTTCATCTTGGGGAGTGACCAATGTTGGGGTTGCGAAGTGTCGGCGAACTTGCCGGTATCCTCCGAACCACGCCGCGCCGCCTTTATTCGATCGCGGACACAATTGACGGCTACGTGCATTTCTATGAACTGCTCGACCCTGCCAACCCAAAGCGAAAAGCTCGCATTGTCCTAAACCCGATGGGCGAACTCCGACGCATTCAATTTAGGCTCCTTCATGATCTATTCCGCCGACGTCTCCGCCCGTCTCCATTTAGCTTCGGCGGTGTCCCCGGTCGCAGCGCGACTCAAAATGCCACGCAACACATTCAGTCTCAATTCATTTACACTACCGACATTCAAAACTTCTTTCCGAGCATTTCACAATGGCGAGTGCGCGAGATGTTCCAATCGCGGCTCGATTGTTCCGCGGATGTCAGCCAATTGCTCGCAAGGCTCTGCACCTATAAGGGCCATCTTGCTCAGGGCTTAATTACGTCGCCCATCCTGGCTGATCGCGCGGTGCACCGCGTGGATGTCCGCATTGCCGGGCTTTGCGAGTCCCATCGTCTCTCGTATACCCGTTTCGTGGATGACATCACAGTGTCAGGCTGGTTCTCATTTGACCTGGACAAATCCGGGATCGTCAGCTTGATTCGGCGGATTATGAACGAATGCGGATTTCAGATTGCGCAGCACAAAGAACAAACTGGCGAGGTCGCTAACGGCGACGTCGCGGTTACGGGCCTGCGCATCATACGCGGCCATCTCGATCCCACTGCCGACTATATTCACAGACTCGAAACACAACTTGAATCGCACAGAAAGCTCGGTCAAGGCGATCAGTTAGTCGGTCCACTCTTCACAAAACAACAACTTCGCGGGCGCGTAGAGTACGTTTGCGCGATCAATCGGAACCGGTCCCGCACTCTTAGGCAAAAATTCGGGTTGATTGATTGGAGCGCGGTGGAGGCAATCGTTGTCGAACGCGGCCTCATCGTATGTCGAAAGTCACTAATACCGCTTAAAACCCTAAGCTCGATGCATTAGCGGCATCCACGGCGGACCAGTTCGAGAGCGGCTCCTGTCGGCGGCATCTGTGGGGCAACGCCCAAACCGTGATCCGAGGCCCCTATTCAGCTTACACGGCAATTCAGACTGTCGGCGTAATCGGCGATTCGACAGTAGAGATTCACGAGTCGCATTTGTTCAATGGTCTGGCACCGGGACGCCATGATGCGCGGAGAGCCAACCACAATCGCCAAGCACTTTGCCCGAGAAATGGCAACATTAAGCCGGTTGCGATTCAGCAGGAATTCCGCGCCGCGTGGGCAGTCCTCCAGCGCCGAAGTACACATTGAGACGACGACCACCGGCGCTTCCTGGCCTTGGAACCGGTCAACACTGCCGACCCGCGCGCCGGGGCCGATTCTTTGCTCGATGCGGCGAACTTGCATGTTGTAGGGGGCGACCAGCAAGATGTCGCTCAACGTCATGGGCCGGCGCTCGTCACCTTGTTCAAGTTGAGCCGATAACAGTTCAGCAACAATTTCCGCAATGACCTCAACTTCTTCGTCGCTGCACTGTGTGTTGCCGTCGTGTTCGACAGGTAGGTACTGCAACCCTGTGCCACGCACGACGTGCGCCGGTTTGTCAGGATGAACGATTCGACGCGCCGACGTGCTCGGGTGCGGCGCCAGCCGGCCTTCATACACCGCGTCAGAGATAAAGCGACACACATCCGGATGCAGGCGGCGCGTCTCGTTCAAGAATACGCCGAACTCCGCAGGAATCGTCTGACGGCCATTCAACAGATATTCCAATCCCGATTGGCCGCTTTCGCCTGGGTGCGATCCTTGAATGGGCTGAGACAACTGCATTTGGTCGCCGACCAGGACCAAGTTTTTAGCCGAGAGGCCAACACCGACGACGTTCGCCAAACAGAACTGTCCGGCTTCGTCAATAAAGAGGTAATCCAGTCGTTGAGCAAGTTCCGGGCGAGAAAACGCCCATGCCGTGCCGCCGACAACGACGCCGTTGGTCGCTAGTTCGGCCACAATGTCGGCGCTTTCAATTTTTGCAATATGGCCGCCCTTCACCAATGGGTCATCGCAATCATCACCCACCTTTACCAGCCGCGCCGTGACTTGGCCCGCCGCGCACGCCTCGCAAACGGCTTTCAGCGCATTCAGGATCGCCTTATGACTGTTGGCGGTGATCCCGACGCGTTTTCCCTCTTTGAGAAGCTGCGCTATGACATTGCCTATCGCGTACGTCTTTCCACTCCCTGGCGGCCCCTGAATGCACAGCGTCGTTTGATCGAGCCGGCCAACCACGTCGATCAGTTCAGCTATCAGTTCCCTTTTTGGGTCGATGATAGGTCCGCCGCCGTGCCCTTTGATTCGCGGCGCTCGGCGAAAGACTAGGTCGTCAATGGCTTGGGATATCACTTCGCCCCGTCGCCAAGGCTCGACAAAACGATACACCGCCTTCGCGATTACATCGGCAGACACGAATTCATCGGGAATGAGGCTTACGCGCGCCGGTGGCGACGGTTTCTTCGCGCTGACCTTGATCGTTACCTGCCCCTCGTCAGGATCAATGGAAACTATTTCGGTTCTCTGGCCGAGATCGTGGGCGAGGTAGCATTTGCTCCCGTCGTGGAGCTTGGTGTCTTGATCGGCATCGAACGAATATTCGTAGATATTAGATGCGCCAACTCGCTCCGGCGCTCGTTTTGTACGATCCAGGCCAGCGAGGCAATCGAAATCGTCGTACAGTTCTTGCTCAGTCATTTCATGGCGGTCGAACATCCGCCACCATACCGGCTTTGCCTCGCGCCAATGGAATTCCAGAAGCCAGGCCAGCAGTTCCGCCACCCGCTTTCTGTCGGCATCTCGAATCTGGCCGCCGCCAATCTCGTCAAGCATCTGTCGGCACAACACCGACGAGGGTCGCTCTTGCGCGGTTCCGTCTTCGTCCTTCTTCTCTTTCGTGGATGCCGTCGGCAGGTATTGAATTCCTGCCTTTTGTTGAACGCTGCGAAGCCAAATGGCAAGTTGCAGGAGAGATTCACAATCCACTTCGTTGTAGTCGCGGATTTCGTTCAAGATCGTCGATGCCCGCCAATCTTGCGGCTGGCCGCTGTCAAGCCAATGCTGATACGCAACAACCGAGCCGGACGCTGTAACCACCGCGCCTTTGCGTTTCGGCATGTATAGGCACTCGATGTCTTTCAGCGAATAGCCCGAACTACCGATGACCAAGCCTTGTCGAACGACGGTGTAGAGATCGACAAACACCTGATTGCGCAGAAGATCATCCACCTCCCTCTCGCGGCTGGCGTATTTGCCCATCAGCCGGCGCAATGCGGCCGTTTCGTATACCGCGTAGTGATAGATGTGAAGCGACTTATCGGCCTTCCATCGCGCATAGGCCCAATCAATGAATCCTTCAAACGCCTTACGCTCCTGAATTTCATCGTGCGCCCACCAATCCATGAATGCCGGTCTATCATTTTCCAGAACCACGGCGCCAAACAAATACTCCAGGCCCCCTTCTGCCAAAGGAAAACCCTCCATATCGAAAAAGATGTCCGTTGGTGAGGGCGAGGGCAGCAGCGCCAACCCGCGGCGCGGATCGTCTTGGCGGGGTTTAGCGATTTCGACAATCGGCTGCTCCTTCCCCTTCGATGCCAACTGCAACCGCGCTTGCGCCTTGAGCCGCTCAAGACTGTCCGGCTGAATTCGCGGAATGGCCTCCACTTTCGCGGTCGCCAGGGCCGTAAGCG
The DNA here is from genome assembly GCA_003153655.1 of Phycisphaerales bacterium. Taxonomy (GTDB): domain Bacteria; phylum Planctomycetota; class Phycisphaerae; order Tepidisphaerales; family Tepidisphaeraceae; genus PALSA-1353. Next base: position 1,645 of record PMAK01000142.1, on the reverse strand, counting down.
TGGTGATCCCCGACGCGCAGAGTTTTTTGATCTGTGGGAACGTAATACGCGCAACTCGGCAAAGGTGATCCTGTGATTCCAGTATCTTTGACGCCACGGCGCTCCATCGGCCGTGCGCGCGATCGTCACCCGGATCGGGAGGCCTGCTTGCGTCGAAGCCATCCTGAAACAGTAAGTAAGATTTTTTCAAACGCCCGTAATAGAAAAAGAACTCATCGACGACGAATCGCGCTTCGCGCTTGTCACCCAAGACAAACGAACAATACTCGGGACGGCGCGACTGAATCGCCTCCAGCATATCGCAATAGGCGCAAACTTGGACGATGAATGCTGGTTTCGCGGCCAGAGCCAGTTTGGCGTCTGACGGCTCGTAGTGCCACTCGCCGAGCAATGAAGTTCCCGCAACTCTCACCAGAAAATCGGGATAGCCCAGCATCGGAACGACGTGCAAACAGCCCTGATATAATTTCCTGCGCCCGGCCTTCATTTCTGCGAGCGTCCGTTCGACGGCGTTGTCGTCTCGAAGGATTTCCACCAAATCGTCGTTTTGGCTTTTGAGCGCTGCCACATAAGCCGCTTCATGGGCGCGGCCGCGATCCGCAATCAATTCGATGTCCTCCGTTCGTTCGTCTGGCAGTAATTCCTCAATTGCTAGTCCATCCCACGGCAATTTGTAGATGTTGGGAAGCTGATCCCGCATCAAATACAGCCGGTCCATCCACGAAGCAAATGCTCCATCGAGAAATGCGATCAGATCGTGCGGCGAATGAATCAGAACGCCCGATTTGAAGTGCATAGCAACTTTCCTTTGAAGCCCTGTGGGCTTCATGCCCTTTGCTCCGCCGATCCTACGCCTATACTTGTCCCTTCACGTCAACGTCACTATCCTTCGCGGACACAAACCAATCAAGGACCACGATGCCAAGGCCCCGATCTCCCGTGAACGTAGTCGGACGAATTGAGCAACTTCTGCGCGAGCGACAAGAGCATCAGGAAGCGCTCACACGCATTGACGACGTGCTCGAGCGCGTCGGCGATGCCCTCGGAACGAAGGCACCCGGTCGGCAACGTGGCGGGAATCATTCGTCTGTGGCACAAGGTCCGGCGCGAACTCGGCGACGCAGGCGAAGTAAGTTCGCAGTCAGTGCGGCCGAATCGGTTCTGGCGTTCGTCAAAGAGCGCAAAAATCCGACGACGCAGGAAATCAAGAAGCATTGGACCAGTGATGGCCGAAAAGGCACCGCGGATAATGCCCTTACACTCCTGGTTAAGGACAAAAGACTGAAACGAACTCCATTGGAAGGCCAGCGCGGCAGCCGGTATTCGCTTGCCTGAACGCGCCCGCACACCCGACGACCCCTGGTAGTTCGACCGGTCGAATCGCCCGACCGGCCCGCAATGTTGTCACGTNNACGTTCCTTTCGCTGGCTACCACTGCGTCCCCCGCCGATCCGTCGGGGTCAACCGTCGGCGAACGCCATCATTCAGCAATCTGCCGACCACAAGCTTGCGTCCCCGTCTTGCGCGACATCGCCCGATCACTGGCACGCAACATTAACGTAACCGTCTTCAGTTCCATCCCCAGAGGCAGCAAGCCGCCGATTCATTTTTCCGCCGGGCACAAGTGGATTCCCGCCTTTCGCCA
>PMAK01000268.1 GCA_003153655.1 Phycisphaerales bacterium | reverse complement strand
AGAAATACGGTCGCGAGCGCGCGGGCATGACGGCGGAAGTCATCAGCTATCGGGGCCGCTCCGCAGTCCGCGACGTGGGCAAGGCAATGGGATTGGGCCTTGACGCGGTGGATGCGCTCGCCAAGCGCCTTGAGGGCTGGTCCAGCGGCGCGCCGCTGGATGAACAGGTTCGAGAAGCGGGATTGGACCCCACCGACCGCACCGTGCGGCTCGTGGTTGCGCTGACGCGCGAACTACTCGGATTCCCCAGGCATTTGTCGCAGCATGTTGGCGGAATGGTTATGACGCGCGGGCCGTTGTGCGAGTTGGTTCCCATCGAAAACGCCAGCATGGCGGATCGCACAGTGATCGAGTGGGACAAGGACGACATCGACTCCATCGGCATCCTCAAAGTGGACGTCCTGGCGCTGGGGATGCTTACGGCGCTGGCCAAGGGAATGAAGCTCATTAACGATAGCCATCCGAAACAGCCGCCGATTGAGCTTCACACAATTCCGCCGGAAGACCCAGGCGTTTACGTGATGGTCAGCGACGCCGACACCATCGGTGTCTTTCAGATCGAATCGCGGGCGCAGATGTCGATGCTGCCTCGACTGCGCCCCAACAAGTTTTACGATTTGGTGATCGAAGTCGCGATTGTCAGACCGGGGCCGATACAGGGTGATATGGTTCATCCCTACCTGCGCCGCCGCGACGGGATTGAGCCGGTGAGTTTTCCGAAGCCCGAATTGGAAGCGGTGCTTGGTAAGACGCTCGGTGTTCCATTATTTCAGGAACAAGCGATGAAGATGGCGATGGTCGCGGCGGGATTTACCGCCGGGGAAGCCGACCAGTTGCGCCGCGCGATGGCCGCATGGCGGCACGCGGGCAGTATCGAAAAGTTCCAGCAGAAGATGATTGATGGAATGCTGGCCAACGGCTATGAGCGCGATTTCGCCGAGCGCTGCTTCAATCAGATCAAGGGGTTTGGCGAATACGGCTTTCCGGAGAGCCACGCCGCATCATTCGCACTGCTTGTCTACGCCAGCGCGTGGATCAAACGGTATCACCCGGCGGCTTTCTGCTGCGCGCTGCTCAACAGCCAGCCGATGGGATTTTATGCGCCAGCACAAATCGTGCGTGATGCGCGAGAGCATGGCGTCGAAGTGCGAGCGATCGAAGTGAATCGGAGCGATTGGGATTGCACTTTGGAGAGTGCAGTCGATTCTCCGGCGTCTGTACGCACGGCGGACAAATGGACCTGGGGGATCGGCGGTCCCGCCGTGCGGCTTGGCTTCCGCATGATAAAGGGACTGCAAGCCGCCCATGCGCAGCAAATTGTCGAGCGCCGAGTCCAGCACGGCCCGTTCCACTCAATCGACGATTTCCATGCGGCGACTGAGCTTCCGGTTTCCGCCGTTGCAAAACTATCCGAGGCCGACGCCTTCGCGGCGCTGCCCAAATCGCGCCGGGTGGCATTGTGGGAAACGCTGGCGCTGCCAGAGGAGCGAAGTCCACTGGCGATGCCGCCAGCCGAGAATGCCGCGCCAGTTCTTCCGCTGATGAACTTGGGCCAGGAGATTCACGCCGATTATGGAACAACCGGCCTATCCCTCAAGGGACATCCGGTTCAGCTCATCCGAACGGAATTGACTCGCCGCAAGGTGATTCCCGCCGCCGAGGTGTGGAACCGCCCGCATGGAAGGTGGGTGAGCGTGGCCGGCGTCGTTATTATTCGCCAGCGCCCCGGCACTGCCAAAGGAATCGTGTTTGAAACGCTGGAGGATGAGACGGGCATCGTGAATTTGATTATCCGGCCAGACGTTTACGACCGTTGCCGGAATGCCGCGAGGAGTGCTTCCGTGCTTCAAGCCGATGGTTATGTCGAACGCCAGGGCCAGGTGCAGCACATCATGGCCGTGCGATTGCATGACCTCAGCGAGTTGGTTTCCAACTGCTCCTTGCGCTCCCGTGATTTTCATTAGCGGCCTCGCGACGCACAAAACCAGTCCGAAGCCACAACCACGGTTATCTCAAAAACCACGTCAGGTCTAAGATTTACTTCGGCGGCGAGCGGCGAAGATATTAGACGCGACGGCGAGCAGTTCGGCAGGTTCTACAGGTTTGGGCAGATGCATCTGGAAGCCAGCCATTAGCGCGCGGCGGCGGTCTTCAGAGCGAGCGAACGCGGTGAGGGCGACCGCAGGAGTATCGCCGCCCTCGGCATCCGAAAGTCGGCGCAGTTTAGAAAGGAATTCGTAGCCGTCTTCGCCGGGCATTCCAACATCACTTAGAACCATGTCAGGGTGATGCTGCTTTACGGCATCCAGAGCTTCCGCGGCGCTGGCGGCTGTCGTCACCTTGGCGTTGCATCTGGTGAGCATGCGTTCGATCAATATGCGTGCGTCGGATTCATCGTCGACCACAAGCACATGGAATCCGCGGAGATCGGGGCATGGAATCGAACCTACGCTACTGGGGGCCGGCGTTAGAACAGTCTCGGATTGGTCGGTGTGCAGTACCGTCAACGGTAGTGAAACGATGAAGGTAGCGCCTTGGCCAGGCCCCGGACTTGAAGCTTTGACGGTACCTCCATGCAGCTCGACAAGCGATTTGACCAGTGCAAGTCCAATTCCAAGCCCGCCATGCCGACGGGCTTCGGATGTCTCGGCTTGAGAAAAGCGTGTAAACAGGCGCGGCAGGAAGTCGGTAGCGATCCCTTGACCGGAGTCTGTGACAGTAATTTCGACGTGAGAATTGACGCGCTGGAGGTGTACCTGCACGCGGCCCGCACGGGGGGTGAATTTGATGGCATTGGAGAGCAGATTCCACAAAATCTGCTGAAGGCGATTCGGGTCGCCGGTGATAGGCCCACCCCTGGGATCAAGGACTTTTGTCAGGCGGATACCCTTGGCTTCGGCCGCCGGCCGGACGGATTCGATGGCATCGGCAACGACGGTTTGAAGGTCAACGGGTTGAACATCGAGTCGCAATTTGCCGTTGATGATACGAGACATGTCCAGAAGCTCTTCAATAAGCTGCGCTTGGGATCGGGCATTGCGTTCGATCGTTTCGAGGCCTTGCTGAAGATCTTCGGGCGTGGGTGCAACGCTGGAGCGAAGAATATTTGCCCAGCCGAGGATCGCATTGAGTGGCGTTCGTAGCTCATGCGAAAGTGTCGAAAGGAATTCATCCTTCATTCGGCCGATACGTTCAGCTTCGGCGCGAGCAGCTTTTTCACGTTCGAGCAGTTCTTCCCGCTCACGGAGGACGCGTTTGATACTGGTGATATCGCGGGCGACCTTCGAGACACCGATCACGCGCCCGGTTGAGTCTTTGACCGGTGAAATAGTGACAGAAATGTCTAAATGGCGTCCGTCCTTACAGACACGAACGGTTTCAAAGTGATCGACACGCTGCCCGCGGCGAAGTTGCTCAAGTATCTTAGGCTCTTCATCAAGTCGGTCGGGTGGGAACAGAACCGTAATGGACTTTCCGACCATTTCCGCAGAGGTATAGCCGAACATTCGCTCGGCAGACTGATTCCAACTTCGGACGATGCCGTTGAGGTCTTTGCTGATGATTGCATCATCAGATGAGGCGATAATGGCAGCAAGCATAGCCTCTGCTTCTTGAACTGAACCAGACTCGGGTGTCATAAATCGGCTCATCGTCAACCATTTTCCGGAAACCTGTATCGCTCGGGAACGCTACATAAAATTCAAGTCTAAATCGGCTTCGACGTACCGTCCACCTGCAATCTCGCATGCCACCTATGCGGAGCAAACGAAAAAGAAATCCACTCGAAATCCCGTCCCCATTCGCCCAATTGGGCAAAAGAATAGGAGGATAGCAGTTGGAAAGAGGGCGATTTGAACTCTTGACCGAAAGGAATCGCCCGAACCGTCCCGTCCGTTGATCCCTTTCCAATTCGGTCGCTGCTGCAAAACGTCGATCCGT
>PMAK01000027.1 GCA_003153655.1 Phycisphaerales bacterium | reverse complement strand
CGCTGGTGGTTCCGGTGAATCATTCGAATGCGCCGATTGCGGAGGTGTTTTCCGCGAAGGGTGTTGAGGCGACGGTGAAGCAGGCTCAGCGCGGCGAGATCTTCTATCCGGAATTTGTGAAGCAGACTATTGCCGCGGGATGCGTGGGATATTTCGTCCAGATCACCGGCCGCCAGGTGATCTATTTTGGGCGCAAGGGTGAGATGCACATCGAGCGGTTTCCTCCCGCGCCCGGCAAATGACCGGTGTGATTTCTGATTTGCTTATTCCGTCGGAAAGTCGATCGATCCGATCGGCAATTCGCGGGCGCGGTACAGTTCCAGAACGCTGTAGATATCGACGTCCTGCCTGCGGTCGGCAGTGTTTGTCGGCACGATTCTTCGGATTGCCTGATGCAGTTCCCGGCTACGGAGGTGGCAGCCTTGGCCATTCCGCAAATCGACGGCTTGGCACAAGGCGAGTTGGACGATGGCGAGGATTGTTTCGGTTAATTCGATGATGCGAAGGGCATCGCGGGCGGCGATGGTGCCCATGCTCACCTTGTCCTGATTGTGAGACTCGGTGCTGCGGCTGAAAACGCTCGCGGGCATCGTCAGTTTCAATGCCTCGGCCGTGAGCGCTGAGGCGCTGATCTGCATTGCCTTAAATCCATGATGACTGACCTGATCGGTGCCTTTGCGGGAGACGAGATCGGCGGGCAGTCCGTTGTTTGTATGCGGGTTGCAGAGCAGAACCATCTGGCGGTCGACGAGGTCGCCGATGTTCGCGACGGCGACTTTGAGCATGTCCATGGCCATGCAGGGATGACCGCCGTAGAAGTTGCCGCCGTGCAGGACCGCGCCGGTGGCGGAGTCGAGCAGGGGATTGTCGTTGGAGCTATTGATTTCGGTTTCGATCAGGTCGCGCGCGAAGGTGAGACAATCTGCCAGCACGCCGATCACATGCGGGGCGCAGCGGATGGAATAGTGGTCCTGAATTCTGCCATCGTGCTTGGAGCCGTTGGTCTTTGCGTATTCGATGTCATCGGCGATCCAGCGTGCGCAGGCGAGTTGGCCGGGATGCGGCTTGGCGAGGAAGATTCGCGGATCGAAATGTCCGCGGTTGCTGCGAAGGACATCACTGGCCATCGCGGTGAGGGCCGCGGCCCAGCGCGAAATGTGTCGGGCGCGGTCGTATGCGATGCAGGCCAGCCCGGTCATGACGCTGGTGCCGTTCATTAGCGCGAGGCTTTCCTTGGGACGCAGTTCGATAGGATCAAGCTCGGCGCTGGCGAGGGCGTCGGCGGCGGGCATGACGCGGCCGTCGCAGGAGACTTCCCGTTCGCCAATCAATGTCGCGGCGATATAGGACAGAGGCGTCAGATCTCCGCTGGCTCCGACCGATCCCTCGGCGGGAATCTGCGGCAGGATGCGGCGGTTGATCAGCTCGCACAGGCGTTCCAGCAGCAGCGGCCGGACGCCGGAGCGGCCTTCGGCAAGGCTTTTGAGCCGGACGATCATGACGGCGATGGCTTCGGTTGCGTCGAGGATTCGGCCGGTGCCGCATCCGTGGAAGCGGACGAGATTGGTCGCCATCGCGGAGGTGAGGTTTGCCGGAACGGGGGTTTCGCAGGATGCGCCGAAGCCTGTGGTGACGCCGTAGATGATCTGGCCGGAGTCGATCAGACGGTCGAGCAGTTCGACGCTGCGGTTTAATTTTTGTCGGAAGGCGGCGGAGTCATCCAAAGTGATCCGGGCCAAGCCGTTGGCGACAGCCATCACGTCGTTGATGCGGATCTTTGCTGAGCCGACGGTGACAACCGGCTTTCCATCTGCGGTGGCGGTTCGCATCGTCTTGATGTTATAGGTCTGGCTATCGATCAAGTGGGCGGATCATAATTCCGGGCGTTCGGCAATGCCAGTGGTTTGTTAAGGGCTTGGAAAGACTACGGTTTTTGGGGAAATTTGGGGAGCCGCAGAGACCCCGGCNNCCGGGACAGGCTGCGGAGACGCAGAGATAGACGCAGAGAAATCAAAAACTTAGATTCAATTCGCTAGGTTGCGCGTGAAAGCGCCAATCGGCCGGCGGCGTCGCCTGTTGCAAGGCAGATGCCGCTGGCTCTGCTTGAGGCTGCTGCGCTTGCCGTGGCGGAGAGACAGCAGCCGGCGGCTAGTAGGTTGTCGATGGCGGCGCTTTGCAACGCGCCCTCGGGAATGTCGTAATGGTCGTTTGTGGGGGGGTAGGCGTAGGTTGGGCCGCGCGAGATGTCCCATTTTTCGATTGGCCACCAGGCGTGGACCGCATCTGCGCCGAATTTGCGCGCTTGGAGGACATCTTGTTCGGTCAGGGTGTATTTTCCGCGTAAGCGCAGGCCGTCGCGAGGTAGGATTCTTGGGGATTTTTCTGTGACCCGCGCTGTTGCGAAGCCGGCGATTTCGCGCTTCAGGACTTCCACTATTTGATCGGCGAATGATTCCGCCTGGGCGGCCCCGGATTCATCGGGATTGACCGCGAGTTTGCAGACGCCTTCACCTGCCGCGGGGCCGGGATAGAAGACGGTGAAGCGGGCGGTGGGGGGCAACGTTCCTTTTTCGACGGCTTTGGCCAGGGCGTAGGGTGTTTGCAGGCGCAGCATATCGGGATCGCCGCTGAGGCCCGTCAGTCGTATCGCGAAGCCGCCTAGCATTCGATTTGTGGTGTCGTCCGGGGGCAAGTAGGTATCGTCGCCGCATAGTTGAAGGACGTGACCGCCGCCGGTGCAGTCGATGATGATGCGAGCTTCAATCCAGTTTGCTTCTGAGCCGTCCAGTTGGACAGCGGAGAGATGCGTTCCTTCGCGCCGGACGGCGGTGACTTTACATCCCATGCGCAGATCGATCTTTGATTCAGAACACGTTTCTGAAAGTGCGGCTTCCCATGCGGTGGCTGGAAATTCCAGCACCCAGGCTTTGCCGAATTGGCGGGGGATGACGGATGTGGGTTCTTTGCGCAACATTCGTTCGATGATGCTGCGCTGGGAGCCGTTTAATGTATCGAGAACGTTTTTCGGAGGGCCGGAATAGAGGCCGCACATGCAGCGGTGCATTGCCGCGGTGACGGAGCCTCCGAAACGGTTTGTCGCGTCGATGAGAATGACGTGGGCGGCTTTGCCTGCTGCCGCGGCGGCACAGACGCCAGCCGGCCCTGCGCCGATGACCGCGATGTCGTACGAATTAATATCCCGGGTCGTTCGGGTCATAGGTGATGTCGACGACACTGTAACCCGAAGTGTATGCGCTGTCGTTGCCGAAGGTGACGAGGCCGATGCCCTTGTAGTGAGCGCCCATGCGGACATCGTCGCTGCCGCTGTAGTGGTAGGGGATGAACGCCTTGCCGGTCTGGTAGTGATCCATGCTCGTCGGCTGGCCGATCTTGGCGAAGACCTCTTCCTGGCTCATGCCTACTTTGATTTTTGCCAAAATGCTGTCAGGCGGAATGGGCCGGGCAACGGCCTGTGTGGTTGGCGCGGCGGAGGAATCGGTCGATTCGCCGGAGTGACAGCCGGCTAAGAAAACGCCGAGCGAGAGGATGGCGATCCATCCAAGCAAACGGGTTGTCATGGAGATATCCTCGATCAATAGCCGGGTTCGTTCGGGTCGTAGGTCATATCGACGACGGAGTAGCCCGAGGTATAGGCGCTGTCGTTGCCGAGATAGATGACGCCGACGCCTTTGTAGTGGGCGACGAGCCGATGATCATCGCTGCCGCTGTAGTGGAAGGGAATAAATGCCTTGCCCGTTACGTAAGCGCTGATGGAAGTAGGCTGGCCGATGGCGGCAAAGACTTCATCGCGTTCTTCGCCCATATGCACTTGGGCGAAGATGCTGTCGGGGGGAATGGGCGTGGAGAACGCCTGCGTGGTGGCAGTGGATGATGATGACGATCCACTGGAACCGCAGCCGGCAAATAAGCCGCCGAGGGAGACAATCGCAATCGTTGCGAGCAAGCGCGTGGTCATAGACGTGTCCTCTGATAAGTGATGGGCAAGAATATATCAGCGTAAAACGGAGCAGGCAATAGCCGAGTTGATCCCTCCGAAGGCAAAACTGTTTTTCAGGAACGTTGTGAATTTGTGCGGCGTCTTTTCGCGCACGTGCGCGATGCCAGCGCAAGCGGGATCGATTTCCTGAAGATTGTGCGTTGGATAGATCGTGCCGGTGTTCATCATTTCGATGGTTGCGGCGAGTTCGATCGGGCCGGATGCGCCGAGGGTGTGGCCCATATTTCCCTTCAAACTGCTGACCGGGATATCTGCACCGAAGACGGCGCGGATCGCGCTGGCCTCGGCGGCATCGCCCTGGGTTGTTCCGGTAGCGTGAGCGCCGACATAGCCGATATCGCGCGGCGACAGTTCGGCGGCTTCCAGCGCCGTCCGCATGCAGAGCGTCATTGAAATATCATCGGATTGGCTGACGTGAATGCCATTGCTGCAGGTGTGATAGCCGACGACTTCGGCGAGAATCGTTGCCCCGCGTTTGATGGCATGTTCGTAATCTTCCAGAACGATGACGCCAGCGCCTTCGCCGCAGACCAGGCCATCGCGGGCGGCATCGAATGGGCGGGGCGTTTGGGATGGGGAATCGTTAAATTTGCTGGAGGCTGCGTAAAGGATGTCGAACGATCCGACTGTGGTTTCATGCAATTCCTCGGCCCCGCCGCAGAGAATAATATCCTGCCGGCCGAGGCGGATCTGATCGTAAGCCGCGCCGACGGCTTGAAGACCCGATGCGCAGGCGGCTGATGTTGCCGAGACGACTCCTTTGATCCCAAGATATTGCGCGACATTTAATGCGACGGTGTGCGAGACGCAGCGGAAGAATTCCGAAGCGCCGAGCATTTCGTATTCATTGCCGGATAGAAGCGTTTCGTATGTTTGCGTGATGGCGATGGGGCTGCCGGTGGTGGAACCCATGATGCATCCGATGCGGGAATCGGTCGCGATGGAGGTGGGATCGATGGCCGCCTGCTTCAGCGCCTGCAACGTCGCCTGCACCGCGTAGATGCTCATCGGGCTCATGGTGCGGCGGAGGGCGCGGGGGATGGCCTTTGGATCGCGAAGTTCAATCGGAGCGCCGACCTGGCAGCGCAGCTTTCCATAGCGATTCCACTCCGGCGGCATGGTGCGCGTGGCGCAGACGCCGGCGTCCAGGCTGCGCATCATCTCCTCCACCGAATAGCCGATGGGGGTGATCGCGCCGCAACCGGTTATGACCGCGCGCTTGAGACGCATGTTTTGCCAGAAAGATATTCGCGGAAGACTTCATGGCCCAGAATCCGCCGGCAGACGAAGAATGATGAGGTCATTGCCCCGAGAACGCCGGGCAATATCGCGCTCTGGCCGGCGGCGTAGATATTCACCAGCGGCAGGCGTCCGAAGAGATTGAACTGCCCCATCTTCTGGCGGATGCCATAAGCGCTGCCGTCGGGATTGTGCAGATAATCGCGGTACGTCAGCGTCGACGCGGAATCGATGACGTGCATATCGCGGCATTCGGGAATGAACTGCTTCATGCGGCTGACCAGCGATTCCGTCCGCAATCGCTTGTATTCGTAATACTCCGGCGCGCGGCGTTTCAATTTGCTCGCCGCCCAATGTTCGATTGTCTGGGGAAACGCCACCTCAAGGGCGGTTACGGTATTCACCGGCCCGTCGGATCCTTTTTCGGGGCTTCGCAGCACCATCATCGGGCCGTCCACCGGCTCGGAGGAATTGCACGTCAGCATCGCGTTGAGATCGGTATCCGGCAATATCGAAGCGAGCGTGGCCGGGCCTTTTTCCTTCATCTCATCCACGGTTCCATACAGCGTGAAAAAGCCGTTGGTGGCCTGGAAATCCCGCACGCGCTCGCGGAACGCCTTGGAGGTGTTTTCCTCCGGCAGGACCGAAAGAATGCTATGCGGGTGAATGGTAAAGATGCACGTCTCGGCGCTGACTTCCGAGCCATCGGATAAGACAAATCGCCCAACTTTGCGCTGCTTCACGTCTTCGCATTTGGCGATGGTGCAGCGCGTTCGGATATCAACCCGGTCATTTCGCAGCACATCGACCAGCGCATCCACGAACGCGTCGCCGCCGTCTTCGACTCGGGCGAGCGATTCCTGCATTCCGTAACAGGCGCGGCAATGCGTCGAAAACGATGCTTCATTGGGGGGCGTGCCGTAACACATGCACAGCCCGGCGAGAACTGTTTGAACGATCGGATCGGAAATGCATTCATCCAGCACGGATTGCAACGTTACGCGATCGGCTTCGAGCGGGGCGGGGAATTCGTCGAAGCCGGAAACCTCCAGCGTCGGCGTATTGTCGATCACTTCCATGAATCGCGTGAAATAACGGTCGAGACCGGCGGCATCGTGGGGGAAATCTCGCTTGAGCTGCTGGCGCACGATTTCAGTGCCGCACGGCACGATATATTCGAACCCGCTCTTGGGGAAGATCATCCGATGGTTGGCTTCGCGCGGGAAATAGATGGGATGAATGCGATCGCGAACACCGAGCAGGGAGAGGATTGAATCGAGAACGCCGGTGCCTTCGTCGTTGAAGCCGCCGGTGAAATGGAAGCCGACATCGTAAGGAATCCCTTCAACACGGAACCGGGCAAGCGAGCCGCCGAGGATCGACGCCTTTTCGAGCAGCAGGACTTTTTTCCCGTGCTGCGAGAGGATTCGCGCGGTGGTGAGGCCGGCGATTCCACTTCCGACGACGATGCTGTCGTATGATTTCATGCGTATCAGGTCGAAAGGCCGCCGTTGATCCCGATCACCTGTCCGTGAATGTACATCGACGATTCCCGGCAAAGAAACTCGATGACCGAAGCTACATCATCCGGCTGGCCGATGCGTCCAAGTGGAATCATCGGCAGTATCTGCTCCTTTGGCAAGCCGGCCGTCATATCCGTTTCGATGAGGCCGGGGGCGACGACGTTGACGATGATATTTCTCTTGCCGATTTCACGAGCCAAGGCTTTGCACGCGCCGATGAGGCCCGCCTTGGCCGCGGAATAATTGACCTGCCCGGCCTGACCCACCTGTCCTGAAATCGAGGCGACGGCAACGATGCGGCCACGCCGGGCTCGAAGCATGGAAAAGAGGACGGAATTCATGACGTTGTAAAACCCGTCAAGATCGGTGCGAATGACAGCGCTCCATTCCTCCGGCTTCATCCAGACGAGGAGGTTATCGCGCGTAATTCCGGCATTGTAAACGATGATGGATGGCGCGGTCTCCTCGGCGCGGTTGCGAAGGGCTTTTTCAGTTGCTTCGTGATCGCTGACATCGAAGCAGAGGAGATCGCATTTTCGGCCAAGCTGTTGGATTTGTTCCTGGGTGATTTTGGCTTGTTCGTGATTGCCGCGATAGGTGAGCCAGATGTCGCAGCCGGAACGAGCGAGGCGGATGGCGGTGGCCCGACCGATGCCGCGGCTGCCGCCGACGATGAGGGCTATGTTTGAAAGATTTTCTGGCAAAGAAGGGCGTCCTCTTATTGCTGGTGGGGCGAGTATACAAGGGTCGTACGGATCATCAAACCGAGACTGCTGGCAAGGAAATTAGCCGCTCACTATAATCCGCGCACACAACGTTCAAGGCTCAGTTCGCGACGGCATATTTCCCGGCTGTGATTGGGAGGGGAGAGATTTATCCGGCTTCCTTGTATTGAGGTGATTCGAGCATGAAGAAGCGATTGATTCGCATCGCGATGTTGGCCGGCGGAGGATTGGTGCTGCTGGCGATCGCCGTCGGGCTGATTGTCTGGCATATGGGGTCGGGAACGATTCAGGACTGGATCGGCACGCAGCTTCAGGGGATCGCGAACGCTTATATCAACCCCAAGCTCAGCTTCACCGATCTCGCGTATGAATATCCGCTGACGGTTTCGCTGAAGAATCTGCATCTGACGGCGGATGATCCGGCTCATCCCGGGCATACGATCGACATCATCGCCTGCCAGCATGCGACGCTTTCTCTGGCCGAGATACCGAAGATCGGCAAGCCGATCGTGATTCAGAAGATCATTCTCGATCAGCCACTGATTTCCGCGGTGGCGGTCGAGGCGGGGTCGAAAGATTTTGTGGGGTTTTCAAATCTGATTCGAAGTGGATCGAGCAGCAATTCTGATACGAGCGCGTCCAGCGCGCCGAAAAAATTGAGCGATGTGTTTCAAATGCGGCTGGTGCAAATCACGGATGGCAAGATCGTTTACGATCCGCGCATCGCGGGAACAGTGCCGATGTCGCTGGATCAGATCAATACGGTGCTCAATATCGAGCCGACGGATGCGGGCTGGTACAAGCTGGATACGACGATCGCGCGCAAGCCGGTGTTTAATTTGCAACTGGCGGGGCAGCTCAATCTGGATTCGTTCAGCGTGCGGGATGTGGATATTAAATTGCTGGCGGACCTCGGGCAGGACAAGCTGGATTATCTGCCGCCGGAGTTGCAGGCGATGCTGAAGCAGTATGAGGCGCGGGGGAAGCTGAATGTGGAGGTCACGGGTTCGATGCCGATCATGGACCCGATGAAGGGGAACGTGGAGGCGACCGTTAAATTGGACGGCGCGAATATTGCGATGGGTGGATTGCGCATTCCCGTGGACAGTCTTGCTCTGGACGCGCGGTTTGCGGATGGGAAGGCGCTGCTGTCATCTCTGAAGATTGTCGCGCTGGGAGGCTCGGCGGATCTTTCGGGATCGGCGACATTGAATGACCGCCTTGATGCCGATCTGCATCTGAAAGTGGCCGGCATGGTGCTGGAAAAGCTGCTGGCCAATCAGGCTATGGCGTCGGGATCATCGGCTCGGCTCGATCTGGATTTTAATGTGGCCGGGTCGCTGAAGAGCATCATCGGCCAAGCGCCGGCAAAGCCCGGCGAGCCGCTGGCGGCGATTGATCTGAAAAATTTCCGGATATCGGCTGATGATCCGGTGAATCCGGGGCAGAAGATGGATGTCGTCGCCTGCAAGAGCCTGGATGTGGCGATGACGGAGCCGATTATTTGCGGCAAGCCGATTGTGATCGATAAGATTATTCTTGATGAGCTCGCGATCTCGGCCGTTGCGGTTGAGCCGGGGTCGTCGCGGTTTGTGGGCGTGCCTAATCTGCCGGCGTCAGCTCCTGCTTCCGGGCCATCGACGCCGATGCCGAAAATAGGCGATTTGATTCGCATCAAAACCTTTGAGCTGAACAATGCGAAGATTGTCTACGACCCGCGCATTCCCGGCACGCAGCGAATGCATCTGGAGGGGATCACCACATCGCTGCACCTCGATCCACAAAATCCGGGCGGGTATCGGGTCAGCACGAAGATCGCGNNGAGCCGGTGTTTAGTCTTGGGATCGATGGTGAGATCAACATCGACGATCCGGGGCTGCAGAACCTGAATGTCGATCTTCAGGCGGATTTGACGCGGGACCGGCTGGATTTCCTGCCGCCCCAGTTACAGCTGATTTTGAAACGGACGCATGCGAAGGGGAAATTGAGCGTCAAGGCGGGGGCGTCGGTTGCGATGTCTGATCTTGCGCGGGGAAAGGCCGATCTGAATTTGGATGTGCGGAATATTCAACTCAGCGCGGGGGACATTCAAATTCCGGTGGATGACTTGGCCGTGTCGGCGCAGCTGCGGGATGGAAAGGTGCAGCAAAGCGTCAAGATTGCCGCGCTAAACAATGTGTTTGATCTTTCGGGCTGGGTTGCGCTCAACAATCGGCTGGATACGGATACGACGCTGACGATGAAGGATGTGCAGATTGAGCCGCTGATCGCAGCGCTGAGGCCGGGGGAGCCTGCGCCGACGACTTCAACGAAATTGAGCGCGGCGATCGAGATTCAATCGCCGGTGATGGTTGCATTCGGAGCCGTTCCGCGGGCCGAGAATGAGCCGGTGGCGGCTGTTAACGTTCGGAACTTGCGCCTGACGACGGATGATCCGATTACGCCCGGAACGCCGCTGGATTTTGTCGCGTGTGATCGGTTTGGCGTGGTGCTGATGTCCCTTCCAGCGCCGGGCAAGCCGATTGCAGTCGATCAGGTTGTTGTGGAGCATCCGGCGATTCGGGCCGTCGCGACGGGGCCCGGGTCGAAGCGATTCGCGGGTTTCCTGTCACTTCAAAATCTCGCGGGGAACTCAGCTGCGCCGGCGACGAATCCTGCCGCAAGTGTGGCTTCTACGATGCCAGCCATGAGTTTGCCGAGGTTAAGCGATATTTTCCGGCTTGGGTCACTCTCGGTGACCGATGCATCGCTGTATTACGATCCGCGGATAGACGAAACGACTCCTTTCTCGCTGAAAGGCGTGACAACGAAAGTTACGATGGATTCCCTGGCGGGGGATGCGTATCAGTTTGATGTGCTGATCCCATCGAAGCCGGATTTGAATATCGAATTGGCCGGCCGCGTCAATGTTGATTCATTCATAGTCGATCCGCTAAAGCTTGATTTCTCGGCTCATATCAGCGGGGAGACTCGCAAGTCATTTCCGCCGGAGGTGCAGAAGCTGATGTTGCCGTATGAGCCCGTGGGAAAAATTGCGGTGAAGGTCGAGGGAAATGTGCCGCTACGGAATCCAATGGCGAGCAATCTTGAGGCGGATGTGCTGGTGGATGATTTTGCGGCCACGACTGGAGACTACCGAATTCCCATCGATCATCTGCGGTTGCCGATTCGCCTGAGAGATGACGAGGTTGAATTTCTAGACGCAGATAAGCTCGGCGGGCCAATGCTGGAAGCGCTCAGCGGCCGTGCCGACCTGACCGGAAAGGTGAAGTTGAACGATCGGCTCGATTCGACGCTGTCGCTGATCGTCGATGGGATGCTTCTGCAAGATTTGATGGCGGACAAGATTTCCGATCCGAAGAAGCAACTCATCGGCGCGATTCACGCGGATGTGGAACTGGTGAACGCGCCCGTGCTGGTGGTAGCCGCCAAGGCTATGCCGCAGTCGGATGGGTCGGGGGGTCATCTCTCCCAGCTGGCTTCAGAGAATTTGCCGGTGGTTTGGGGGTCGGCCTCTATCGAACTGACGCAGGCGAGGCTGATCGGGTTTGAACTCGTTCAGGGGATGGGCAACATCGCGAAGTCTGTTTTTACGGATCTATTTCATCGGGAGGACAAGGATAAGCCCGAAGTGGTCGTGCCGAAGGAGACGGCCAAAATCGAGTGCACATTCAACAGAAGTAAAATTTGGATATCAACTTTACATTATGAAGGAGAGGATCTCGGGGCCGACGGCAAAGGATGGGTGGGGCTGAATCAGCAGGTGAACCTGAACCTGACGGGTGGCCCGATTTCAAAATTGGCAGGCATGGGCACGGTGGGAAACTGGATCAAGAACGCGAGCGATTCGCTGCTGTATTATCATGTGTCAGGAACATTTTCAGATTTGAAGATTGAAACGAAGCGGGGGGACGGCCAGCCGATTGTTGAGGGAGCAAAGAATATTACGGAAAAGGGCGTGAAGGCCGTCGGGACGGGATTGGACAAGGCGGGGTCGTTTATTCATGGGCTATTTAATCACAACAAAGATCAGAATCAGAATTGAGGATGTTTGAGTTCAGTGGCTCATATTGTCATCGGGATTTTGATCGGCGGGGCATTGCTGATTGCCACGCTGATTGTGGTTCCTTTGCTCCTGCGATCGTTGCTTGGCGTAAAAGTCGCGGCACCGGCGAGATGGCAGGATCGCGTTGAATTGCGGTATCAGAATCTGGGCACATACGTGTGGCTATTCGCCCGTTTCAAGCTGCGGCTCGATCCGATGTTTCGCGAGTTGCCGGAATTTTTGAAGGGCTTGCCGCAAGCGCGCGTGGCGATGGATTTGGGATGTGGCCATGGCGTTGCAGGATGTTCACTCCTGGAATGGTTTCCGGGGTTGAAACTGTACGGGATGGACCCGAATTTCGACCGCATTCGGGCCGCGGCTAGCGCGCTGGGCGAGCGCGGGCGGCTCTTTAAGGCGGGAGCGCCGGATTTTGAATCGGTGGGGTTGCCGGATCAACTGGATGCGGTGTTTGCGCTCGACATGGTTCATTTTCTGAGCGATGCCGATCTGGAGATCACGCTCCGGCGGATTCGAGCGAGATTGACTGACGGCGGCTCTCTGCTTCTCCGCGCTCCGATGCGTCCGGCGGGGTTCGGATCATTTCTCTGGAACCTCGATAAATTGTTCCGGCGGATCAGTGACGTGATCGCTTATTTTCGATCCGTTGAAGAAATTCGCGCGGCGATTGAGAAGGCCGGCTTTCGAATCAGCCGCGTTCAAATGTCGGGGGAGAATCAGGAATTATATTGGTTTATCGCAACCGCGTTATCAGCCAAACCTGTGATACAGGAGCACGGCGCTGAGCAAAAGCACGGCAATGACGTGAGCCAGGATCAGAGCGAACAGGTGCCGGTTGCTGAATTCATTCCACCGCTGTAATCGATACATTCCACCCGTCAGGCGGCGGGCGCGATCGATCTTCAGCAGCTTGTCGTTGTTGGTTGATGAGCCGCTCTGGAAAGCGAACGCGGGATAGCACGTATAAAAGTGACCGTCCTGCATTGAGTAAAGCAGATCGTCGAAGGCGACGCCGCGCCAGGGGATTTCGACCAGCTTTTCCGCGAAGGCTCGATTCACGACATACGCGTGCGCGGTGCAGCGATAGCGGATTTGCCGCACGGATTCGAAAGCCGTTTTGCGGGATGAGCGGACGAAACAGCCGAAGAAAAAGACTTGCCAGTTTGCATCCGACTTCATGAATCGAACGGCTCTCTCCAGCACATCGGAAGAAAAATGGCGAATGAGGATGTCGTCTTCAAAGACGACGATATTCTGCGCCCCGGCGGCCAGTCCCGCGCGGAGGCAGGCCATGTGTGATTCAAAGATTCCCTGTTCACTATCGGTGGGGTGGCTATCTACAATGACGAACTGAACGCGGTCTGTCAGCCCGACGCGGGCGAATTCCTGCTGCGCCTTTTCGCGGCGGTCGGCGCGCTGCGTCAGGGAGATGCAGTAGATGCGATCGAACGCGGACCAGGCCCTCGCGGGCGGCGGACCGATTGCGTCGTTTGTTTCGAGGAGGGAAGATATCGTCACCTGTCTTCCTCAGGCTTGAGGGTCCATCAGGATCGCGGTAATCTTTTCAGGAACATAACCTTGAACGAGTTGGCATACAAGATTGGCCTGCGGCTGGCACGGATCGGATTTGTCCGAAGCGCCATCGACGACCGCGCCGATTTAACGCCGTTCAAGGGCCGTCCGACATTTCGGATTCTCCTGGGGGTATTCCTGATCGCCTTCAGTTTCATCGCCTGCTGGCCGGCAATCAGCGTGCTGACGGGGATTTCGATCCGTCTGCGAATGCCGCTGCTGGCAGTCATCGGCGGCCCGGTTTTATATGGCATGTCGCATCTGTATTTCCTTGCGGGGATGGCGCTGTCGGGGGCGGAGTATTCACGGATATTTTTCAGATGGGCGGCAAGGGTCGGCGTGGAAAAGCTTCTGAGTTTTGGCGCTGCTCGGCAACCGCCCGAATCGTAGAAGAGAATGCCGATTGCCGAGTGCCAAGTGCCGAATGAAGACGGAAATATGTCTCCTCAAATTCGGCATTTGGCACTCGGCAATCGGCATTCTCTTGCCCGTTTGTATTCAAAACCCTTCACTGCTAGACTCGCCGTCGTTATCGCGGTTCTGAGGCAATAAGGGATATGACCGATTCTGAAGTGATCGAGGCGGTGAACGACGTCTTCGCGGATTCGTTCGAGATTCCGCGCGAGCAAATCAAGCCGGAGGCGCAAATCTTCGCCGACCTGGGACTGGATAGCCTTGATGTCGTCGATCTGGTCGCGGCGATTCAGAAGAGATTTGGCGTCCAGGTCCGCGACGATGAACGGGTTCGCAGCATTCGAACGCTTCAGGATCTTTATACTTACCTCATCATGGTCAAAGCCGAGCAGAAAAAGGCCTGACGCAATGACGCGGCCCGAGGCACGAGCTGGTTCGCATAATTCATTCCTTGCCATCCTCTGGCTCAACCTGTTTTTCTGGACTTCAGTCGTCGTCGTGACGGCGCTCTTTGTTACCGGCTCGACGATTTACGTTGGTTTGTTTCTGCTGGTTGTCCGAGACCGCCGCCGCGGGAAATGGCTGGTCCGCCGCAGCATCAGTCATTATGGGTCGCTTGTTTTAAAGCTCGGCTGGCCGCTCGTGAAGGTGCGATATGTCGATCACGCGCCGGATGAATCGCCGCCGTTCATATTCGTTTCCAATCATCGTTCGGCATCCGATGCTTTTTTGATGGGGTGTCTCCCGTTTGAGCTCGTTCAGGTGCTGAACAATTGGCCGGCGAGGCTTCCGGTGGTTGGACCGGTTGCTTGGATCGCGGGATATTTGAAGGTCCGCAAGATGTCGCCCGAGGCATTCATCCAAAAGGGAACGCGATTGCTGACAGACGGCGTCTGCATCGTCACCTTCCCGGAAGGGACGCGCTCCAGCTCGCGAAGTCTCGGTTCATTCCACGGCTCGGCGTTTCGACTGGCGCTGCACTCTGGCGCGCCGATCGTCCCGCTGGCGATCACGGGTACTGAAAATATTCCGAAGCGCGGCTCGGTCGTGCTGCATCCGGGGCGGATTACCGTTTCGAAACTTCCCTCCATTACGCATGAACAGTACAAGGATTTAGACGCGTACAAACTAAAGATGCTGGTGCGCGAGCGAATTCGGGAGTACCTCGATGCCCAGCCTGCTTGAGCTGAAAATCGGAGCGCCGCGTGCGTGGTGATTGTTCAATTCGAATCAATGGCCTCGGCTTTACGCGCGAGCAGATCGACGCCTGCGTTCAGCGCCAGGGATTGTTGTCGATTGAAATCGATCTGGCAGCGCCGGGACAATGTGAATGCCCGGCCTGCCAAACTAACCCGCAAACTACCTTGTCTTTGCAAGAGATTCGCTCCCTGATCGATCAGGCCAAAAGTCTTGGCGCTGAACGATGCCTGCTCGTGGATAGCGCATCCGCCTCTCATCCAGACCTTCGGCAATTGATCGACGATATCCGTGGCAGAGAAATGGGGATTGAACTTTTTTCAAATAGCCACGGCATTGAACGGGAAATGGCCGAGTTTTTGCGGCGTCACAATGTTTCCGTTGCTCTAAGGCTCAACTCGTTGAATCGCGATCTGCACAATCGTCTTGTGAATGATGACCGTTCTTATGATGTGAGCCATGCCGCGATCAGCCATCTCAAGCAGGCCGGGTATGGGGGATCATCTGGGCCGCTGTTGGCGATTCGCACGGAAATCTGCGACGAGAATATCGCGGAGATTCCCGCGATCTGGCGATGGGTACGCGGGGAAAAGCTTGAGCCCTATCTTCAGATCATCACGCCGCGAACCGCTCCGGGCGAAAAGCCGCGAATCATCGCGCCCGATCGCGCGAAAGAATTATTCGAGGAGCTTGGCAGAATCGATCGCGATGAATTCGCGCGAGTATGGGATACGCCGCCATCGCTGATCGGGCGATCCTGCAAGCGTCATCAGTTTGCGTGTCATGTCACGCCCTGCGGGACGATCTTCGCCTGCGTCGGTGTCACGATTCCGCTCGGGAACATTCGGAAAGAGCCGCTGGCGGAGATTTTGAACCTAAGTGAGGTGATGGAAAATCTGCGAATGTTCGGCCAAAAAGTGAAGGAACCTTGCCGGACGTGTTGCAAGACGACCGATTGCTACGGTTGCCGGGGGGCGGCCTATCAACTCACCGGCGACTATCTCGCGGGCGATCAACTCTGCTGGAAAGCCAAAGGCGTCGAGATCGAATCGTTGCCCATCGGCATGGAGAAACTGATCCCACACGGAAAGTCTGTCCGGATGATCGATCAGCTTGTTCAGGTAGGCGAACGATTCGCGCAAACGGATTTTATCGTCAAAAAAGATTCGCTGCTCGTAGACGCTTCAGGCCGGCTTGACGAATTGGCATACATCGAGATGATCGCGCAATCCTTCGCAGCCTGTCACGGATTTCAACTTTTTGGCGAGGAACGACTCGCCCATCAGGGCCTGCTGCTCGGGGCAAGGGATTTTGTCATCTCCGGAGAGGCTCGCGTCGGCGATCGATTGACCATCCGAGTTGGAAAAGTCACCCGCTTCGGCGATTTTGGCGTTGTGGATGGCGAGGTTCATCACGATGATGGAAGACTCATCGCCACCGGCCAGATCAAAATTTGGCGGCCGAGCGGTGAAACGCTGAAGGTGATGAACGCGTGAGCAAAATACTTCGGATTATTCTGGGATGCGTCTGCCTGGGGATCGCGGGATTGTCCGCATTTGCGGATTCCACAACGCAGCCATCGCCTCCGGCGCCGGCCACGACGCGCATTTCCGCGCAGATGCTTCAGCACCTTCAGTTCAAGCTGAAAGATGTGACGAGCGTTGAGGCGGATTTTGTCGAGAAGAAAAATCTCGTAATGTTGAATCACACGTTGACGATTCGCGGCCATTTCGCCCTGCAAAAGCCGGGCAAATTTATCTGGATCGTTCAGGAGCCGGTGAAATATGCGATCCGCGTTGAAGGGGATGAAGTCCAGCAATGGGATGAAGACACGAATCGCGTCGATGTGATTCATCTCGGCGGCGATCCGACCTTCAAAGCCATCACTGAGCAGATGCAGGCCTGGTTTCTCGGCAACTATGAGGCGCTTGCGAAGAACTACACCGTCGATGTGCTGAGCGAAAATCCCCTGTCGCTCCGATTCGCCCCGTTCGGCGATTCGATGGCCGCCAAGATCATGCGGCAAATCCAACTGACCTTCGCATCCGATGAACGCTATATCGATAAAATGGTCGTCACCGAAGCGGGCGGGGATACGACGGCGCTTGAATTCATCGGCACGCAACTGAATCAGCCGATCAAGAACGAAATCTGGAGGATGCCTCCGAATGAGCGTTGAAGGAAACGTCGGCCGATCGCGCGGGAAATGGATGGTCATTTGCATTTTCGCGCTCGCGGCCGTTTCCGCGGTGGGGTGGCTGCGTCTGCGCATCGATAGTTCTCTCGAGCCGCTCCTTCCCGAAAACAGCCAGGCAAGACAGACCGTCCTGTTTCTTCGCGATTCCAGTTTTGCCGCAAACGCGGTTCTCTGGTTTCGATTGGCTGGCGACGGCACCGTTGCTGATTTGATCGCCGCCGCCGATGCGACGGAAAAACGTCTTGATTCCCATCTGATCGCCCGCGTCATTCGCGCGCCAAGTGAATCGAGCGCGGTGGATCAGGCGATCGGACTGCTGGATCACGCCGGGGAATTGCTCAATCAGGATGATCTCGCCGATCTACAAAACACAACCACGCCGGCGGCCCTGAAAAAGCGCATGCGCGAAGTCTACGTGCAACTGGTGAAGCCCGAGGGGGCGTTCCTCCAGCAGATCATTCGCCGCGATCCGCTCGGCGTCAGCACGCGGATTCTCTCGCGGCTCTACGCGCTCTCCAAAGGCCTCGGCTATCGCGTGCAGATCAAAGACGGCCACCTTCTTAGCGATGATGGACGGCAATTGATCCTCGTCCTCCAAACTTCAACCACCGCAACGAGCCTCGCAAGTTCCGCCGATCTGGTGAAACACCTGAATGATCTCGCAGCCGCGGCGCCGCCGGGAATTCAGATTATTCCAATCTGCGGCCAGATTCACACCGTCGAAAACGAACAACTGATGCGGCACGACATTCACCTGGCGGGGGGGATCAATACGGTCGTTTTCCTGTCGCTATTTCTATTGGTCTCGCGTGATTGGCGGATCGCCTCGGTGTTTCTATTGCCGCTCGTGACGGCCGCAATCACGGTTGGTCTCTGTGCGCTTGTTCATCCAAACCTCAGCACGATCATGGTTGCGATGTCATTCGCGATGGCCGGCAGCGCCGTCGATTATGGCATCTATGTTTACACAGCCGTGCGAACGGGAAGCGATGCGGGCGCCAATATGCGGCGAATTCGCCGGCCCCTTCTGATCAGCCATCTCACGACGCTCGGCGTTTTCGTGGCCTTCACGTTTTCCAAGATCCCCGCCTACCGCCAATTGGGATATCTGACGAGCATCTCGCTCATTCTCTCGCTCCTGAGCGCGCTGTTTGTTTTGCCGCACATCCTGCGGGCGCGCGGAAATATCATTGGCCTCGGCCGCGGGATGCGGCTCGACCGCTGGGGCAAGATAATGGTTCCCGTCACCATTATCGCGGCGATTCTTCTGGTTGCGGGGATCGTCATCGCCCGGCATATCAAATTCGATTCCGATATCACCCGCATGGACGGCGTCAGCGATTCGGTAAAGCAGAACGAAAAGGATTTCCAGAAAACCTGGGGACGAACGGATGCGGAACTGGCGCTATTGGTCATCACTGCCAAGACGCACGAAGAGGCGCAGGAAGCCAACGATGAAGTCTATCGAATTGTACCGAAACTCCCGGAAGGAGATTTCGTTTCGATGAGCGGCGTCTGGCCATCCGCTGCCACGCGGTATTCCAATGAACAGCGATGGAACGCTTTCTGGTCCAAAGATCGGATATCACAAGTGCGAAGCGATCTGACGACGGCCGGCGCGCCTTACGGATTTTCCGCCAATGCCTTCGATCCGTTTTTCCAAAGCCTCTCCAAGCCGCCCGCGGGCGATGAGATTCCCGATATTATTTCGTCAATTGGCGAGCAGTTCACCGCCCGTTCCAACGGCAATTGGCAGATGCTCAGCTTTTTTGAAGATACTCCAGCGAACCTGGCCGCGGTTAAAGCTGCGGTTGGCGACCGGGGCGACGTGCAAATCGTCTCGCGCGGCGTTCTCGCGGCAGCTTTCAAGGATTCCGCCATTTCCGAAACGCATCTGCTCGTTAGCATCAGCGTCGGTTTCATCATTCTCTCCGTGCTGGTCCTGACGCGAAGCTTGATCAAATCCGCGATCATCATGCTCCCCGTCATCGCCGGCCTCGTCGCCATGCTCGCGGTGCTGACGATGATGTCGATGTCATTGAGTGTGCTGTCGGTCGTCGCCGCGATCATCGTCCTGGCGCTGACAAGCGATTATGGCGTCTTCGCAACCTATGCTTGTGACGGAGATGAAACGATTCTTGGTCAGGGAATGGCGTCCGTACACGTCTCCTTTGCCGTGACATTGGTCGGCACCAGCGTGATGCTGTTCGCTAAACACCCGGCACTCTTCTACGTCGCCGCAAGCCTCACCGCGGGTCTGCTCGGCGGATACCTGGTTTCTTTTTTCGTCATCCCCGGCATCTGCTATTTGTGGGCGAGATATGCAAAAAAGGTGACGGCATGAAATGCTCATGGACGATCCCTTTGATATTGCTCCCCGCGATTTTGATGGGCTGCGCTGCCGAGCCGTTCACGCGATCGCCATTGCCGACGCTCAAGAATCCCGATCCTGGCGCGATTCGCGCACAGCTCGCGCACAGTCTGCCGGATCGATTCACATCGGATGACACGGTCATCATCCAAATTCCATTTCACAATGATCTGGCGGTGCTGGGCGTGCTGCGCGTTGATCGTCCGGCCGGTACGTTTGAATTGGTCGGCCTCAATCAGCTTGGCGTCAAGCTATTTCACGTCGCGGGCGATTCGCATGGCGACATGATTCGCTTTGCTGTGCCGCCACTGATGAAGCATAAAGATCTGCTGATGGCGATCGCCGAGGATATCCGCAGAATGTTTTTGAATCTCGTTCCGGCCAGTGTCGCCGAAACGGATACCGATTCAACGACCATTGAGTACAGCGAGGAAACGCCGCTAGGTAAGATGGTGTATGAAGTTGGCGACAGCCCGCCGATTCTGCTCGAAAAACGTCTGACGGGGTTTTTCGGCACGAAATGGCGCGTGAGATATTATCGATATCACTCATTCTCAAATACCCTTTACCCACGCGGAATTGTCATGGATAATGGGCACTATCATTACCGCATCATTGTGAAGAATCGCGACTGGGGAGTTGAATGAATCCGATTCGCGAGCAGATTCGATCGACGATTCGAGTGGAACCGCGCGAAGGCGGATTTCGCGCGCTGTTTGACGTGGGTGCGGGATTGAGTGTGCTGCCGGATCATTTTCCAAATCGTCCGATCCTCCCCGGGATTTGCATGATCCAGGCGGTGCTATTAGCCGGCGCACAGCGGCAGGGGATTGCGGACCTCCGCATGCACGCGATGAAAAACGCGAAATGGCTTCAGCCCATCGGGCCGGGACAGCAAGTAGTAATCGATGCCGACATGACGCTATCCGGCGATGGCGTTTTTCATATCAAGGCAAAATTATCAGCCGAGGGAAAGCGCTGCGCGGAGTTTTCTCTGCTGGCTCGCGCAATTGCAGTTGAAGAAGGAGCGCAGGCGTGAGCCAACCCATCCGACGCCAAAAGGGCGGATACTTCGCCGCACAACCGGGAGACCCCGATCCCCTGATCCTCCGGCTGAAACATCGCGTGCGTTTCAGCGACGTCGATCCGATGGGCGTCCTCTGGCACGGGCGATATTGCCAGCTTTTCGAGCAGGCGAACGAAGAACTCGGCCGATCCTGCGGGATGGGATATCCCGACTATATTCGCGATCAACTGCGAGCGCCGATCGTGCAGCTTCACGTCGATTATTTCGCCCCCGTGACTCTCGGCGAACTGGTGGCCATCACCGGAAAAATGATCTGGAACGACGGCGCGCGCATCGACACCGAGTATCAGATTCATAATGAAAAAGGCCCGCTGGCCGCGGCTGGATATACCGTGCAGATGTTTGTCGATGCCTCCGGCAATCCGTTGATGGCTTCGCCCGCGATGTGGGAGAGTTGCCGCAAACGCTGGAGGGCCGGCGAATTCGCCGAGTTGCGATGAATATTGCAATCGCTCAATCCGATGTGGTGACCGCGTACGGCTGGGGGCTCGATGCGCTCTGGAACGGCCTGCTCAGCAATCAAACCGCGATCCGAACCACCGATCGTTTCGCTGACCGCGGATTTCTCAGCAATCAGGCGGCGCTGATTTCGGATCTCGATGTTCACGACGGCGAATCGCGCGCCATGGCAATGACCAGACGGCTGCTGGCGCCGCTCGTCGGAAAAATGGATCCAATGACGCCGCTGATTCTTGCCACCACGGTTGGCGAGATCGAATATGTCGAGCAATCGATCCTGAAAGAGAATCCGAAACAAGCTCTCGATGCTCGGCCGCAAGTATTGCTGGGCCGAATTAAGCAGTTACTCGGTCTTCGTGGACAGGCGATGGTTATTTCCTCCGCCTGCGCATCATCAGCCGTCGCGCTCTCCCGCGCCGCATCAATGATCCGTCACGGCGACGCCAAACGCGTCCTTGTCGTCGCCTGCGATTCAGTCTCGGAGTTCGTCTATTCCGGTTTTTCCACGCTGCTTTCGCTCTGCGATGGGCCGGCGCGTCCGTTCGACGCACAGCGCAGTGGCCTGACACTGGGCGAGGCGGCCGCCTGGGCGATGTTAGCCGTGTATGAAACGCCGAAACAAGGCGTCGCCTCGGTCCTGGGTTGGGGCAATACAACGGATGCCGTTCACATGACCGCTCCGGATCGCAATGCCCGCGGATTGTCTCGAGCCATTGGTAAAGCCTGCGCAATGGCGGATAAAACCGCCGAGGATATTTCATTCATCGCCGCCCATGGCACGGCTACGCTTTACAGCGACGCGATGGAATTGCTCGCGTTTCAAGGAATCAGCAGCCGGCCGCGCCCGATTTTCTCCATCAAAGGCGGCATCGGACACACGCTCGCTTCCGCCGGGCTTGCGCAGATTCTGGTTGCCGCACGCGCAATGTCATTGGGCATGATTCCTCCAACGGTCGGGCTATCTGTTCCCGATCCATCGGCGACAGATCGCGCACACAATACATCAGTCAAGATCGGCCCCTCGCCGTTGGCGCTTTCAACCAGTTCCGGTTTCGGCGGCGTGAATACGGCAATTCTGCTTGCCGGAGGAAACCAATCGTGATCCGGGCCGTGGCGTGGTTCTGCGCCGAACATCACGGAGTCTTCGCGCCGCGCGGCAAATCATGGCAGCGGCCCTCACCCGAGCTTTCCGTCTCGGCCAACGCGCTCGAACTGATCGGCCGGCCCGTCAACTATTTCTCGCGCATGACTTTCGAA
This sequence comes from Phycisphaerales bacterium, assembly GCA_003153655.1. Taxonomy (GTDB): domain Bacteria; phylum Planctomycetota; class Phycisphaerae; order Tepidisphaerales; family Tepidisphaeraceae; genus PALSA-1353. The sequence goes on along the minus strand of PMAK01000027.1, from coordinate 65,472 downwards.
GCCCGCTTCTGTCTCTGCGCAGCCAGCATGGCGCTGAAAACCACCGAATGGCAGGAATCCCGCGGCGCGGAGATCGGCCTCATCTCCGCCGGCGCAGATGGTTGTCTCGCCGCCAATCAGGAATATTTCCGCGATTACGTCGCCTGCGGCCGCACGCTCGGGCGCGGAAATCTGTTCATCTATACGCTTCCCACCAGCGTGCTTGGAGAAGTGGCGATCGTTCTATCGTTAACCGGACCCAGTGTATTCATCCATGACGATGTCCGGCCCCTCCCGTCGCTGGCCAGGCATGCGGAACGAATCGTCGCCGACGGCGAAGCCTCGGGAATGCTCGCCCTCTGGAGCGACTGCACGGCGGCGGTCTGCATGGCTGTTGACGCCGGCGTGGGCAATGGGAATATTTCCAAATTGCTGGCCAATTCCGAGGCAAGTCCGCTTCAACTGGCCAGCGGCTTTCAACTCATGGTTCAGCGGTCATGACGCAGATCTGGTGCGGGATTCCGGTCTACAACAACGCGGCCACCATCGCGGATATCGCCCGGCGCTGCCGCGAACAGATGGGAAACGTGGTCGTTATCGATGATGGAAGCACCGACGCGGATCTGCGCNNCTCAAGCCGCTGGATGTGACGGTCATTCGCCATCCATCCAATCGCGGCAAAGGCGCGGCGCTGCTGACAGCCTTTGAATTCGCAGCCGAGCGCGGCGCTCAATATCTTCTAACCATCGACGGCGACGGCCAGCATTTTCCCGAAGACATTCCCGCGTTTCTCCCGCGCGTTGCGCCGGGCACGATCCTCCTCGGGTCGCGCGACAAAATCATCGGCGAGATGCCGCGGTCGAGTCTCTTCGGGCGCGATTTCTCCGATTTTTGGATCTGCGTCGAATGCGGCGCAATGCTCCGCGATACCCAAAGCGGGTTTCGCGTCTATCCGGTGCAGCCTGTACTGAATCTAAAGCTCGCAACCCGCCGCTATAATTTTGAGATGGAGATCATCTCGCGGGCGGTCTGGGCCGGCATGACCGTCGAATCGGTGCCGATTCGCGTGGAATATTTCGCGGGCGACAAACGGGTTTCCCATTTCCGGCCCTTCATGGACAACCTTCGCATATCACTGATTCACACCCGGCTCGTGCTGCGCCGCCTGCTGACGCCGATCCCGCATCGGCGAATACCAGATTTGCCAAGGCCGCCGCGCCGAACGCCGGGTGAATGGTTCAAGGATATTTGCAAGCAGAACTCCAGCCCGCTCGGACTATCCGCCGCGGCCGCGCTCACCGTTTTATTAAGCACACTGCTTTGGCCGTGGGGACCGATCGTCGTACTCTATGTCGCGATGCGATGTCATCTCAATAAAATCATGGTGCTGGCGAATCTGCTGATTTGCCTGTCGCCTGCGCTGCCGCAATTTTGCCTGAGCGTCGGGCGGTCCGTGCTGCATCCAGACGCCAGCCCGTTTCTGCGATGGTACGTGGGATCGCATATCGTGGCTTTCATTGTTTCGCCGCTGCTGGCAATCCTGGTCTACGGCGTCGCGAGGCAATTCCGCTCGCTCCTGCCGATCGCGGGGAACCCAACATGAATATTGTCGAGATGATTCGCCGTGAAAGCGCCCCGTTCGCGGACAGAACCGCCATCGTCGAAGGTTCCCGCACCATCACCTACGGCGAGCTTCTGAATCGCATTACAACTTTCGCCAAAGTTCTCTCTTCGAGAAATATAGTTGCAGGCCAGCGGATCGCATTTCGATGTGCCGATGGAATCGATTACGTCATCGGCGCGCTGGCCCTGCTGGATTGCGGCGCGGCTGTCGTTCCCATCGCCGATTCACTCGCCCCTGGCGAGATTCTCGAAACGATCGAGCGGATCGACGTCAACGGCGTGCTGACGCATACCAAACTGCCGCCCGCCGCGGGCGATGAAGCCGCCGAAAAGATCGACGAGCTATTCCACTGGCGACAGCGCGAGGCCGATCCAGCGCTCGATGAACGCTGCCGCGATCTGGGCGCAGCCTTCATTCGCTTCTCCTCCGGAACCACCGGCGAAAGCAAAGGCGTTGTCATCTCGCACCGTTCCATTGAGGATCGGACAGACGCCGCCAACCGCGGCCTGGGCATTTCCGATACCGACGTAATCCTCTGGGTCCTGGGAATGAGTCATCATTTCGTGGTTTCGATTCTGCTATTCCTGCGCCACTCGGCGACAATCGTCGTTGCCAATCAGCGCTTCCCATTCTCCGTGCTCGAGGCGGCAAAAAATGTCCGTCTCACATTCATCTACGGCTCGCCCGTCCATTTCTATCTGCTGGCCGTGTCGAAACTGGTTGCGCCCGATTCACTGAAAGATGTCCGGATGGCGATCAGCACGTCGATGAAGATGCCGCCGGAAATCTTTTCGCAGTTCTCGCAGAAATTTGGATTCACGCCGTCCGAGGCATATGGCATCATCGAAATCGGCCTGCCGTTCATCAACACCGAAGCCGGAACCGCCGGCAAAAATACCGTCGGCCGCGCTCTGCCGGATTATCAGGTGCAGATCGAAAATCCCGACCATGAAGGCGTCGGCGAAGTGTTGGTCAAAGGCAAAGGGATGTTCGACGCCTATTTCTCACCCTGGCGTCTCCGCGAAGAAGTGTTGCGGAATGGCTGGTTCGACACGGGCGATCTCGGCCGCGTGGACGAATCGGGTCGCCTGTCTCTGCTCGGCCGCAGCAAAACGGTCATCGTCTGCGCGGGGATGAAGGTCTTTCCCGAAGAAGTCGAGGAGATCATCAACCTGATGCCGGGTGTCAAGGAATCGCTGGTATCAGGCAAAGAACATCCGCAATATGGCCAGACGCCCGTGGCTCATGTGGTCATCGCGCCGAACATCATCGATCCGGCCAAGATCATCGGAGAATTGCGCGCCCATTGCTTCAAGCGGCTGTCGTCATACAAGGTGCCGGTGGAATTCCGCGAGGTAAATTCACTCCCAAAAACCGTCAGCGGAAAGCTCGCCCGCGGCGCTACCGCAAAAGCGACGCCTTGAATTCCCGCATCAGTCGCCTCGCCGTCGGATCGTCCATATACCCCTCGATATAGGAAACGATCAGATTGAAGTGCCCGCGAAAATAAGTCAGGCAGATATTCAACCCCGGCGGCGAAAGAGCCAGCGGCTTGTGAATCAGATTGACGGTGGGCAACCCCAGAAATGTCTCTCCTGAAAAACCCGAATCGCGCAGACACGCAAAATAAAACGAGCAAATCCTCCCCGACGCCATGATCGGCAGCAACCGCCCGCCAATAAAATGCGGCATGATCCGCCCCAGCGCGGCCGCGTCATCCAGCGCAAACGGAACCTGCTTTTTCATATGCTCAAAGAATTGGTCCCGAATCTCAATCGCGGCATTTTTCGTATTTGTATCGCCTTGCGACGATAGCCAGAACGGCAGCAGGGCGATGTGATTGAAGAGAAATGTCTCCCATTCCTGTCCGGGCACCCGCAGGTTGGCGGTCGTGAAGATCATGTAATCAAGTCCGGTGGCGGACATGGATGGAAGAACCTGTCGTAATGCCAAAACAGCTCGCGCCGTCACCGATGGGGAGATGATGGGCACGCTGATCTCCGCACCGGCCTTGCGAATAAACTCCGCCGATTCCTCCGGCGTTAATTCATCATGCACAAAGCGATTTGGCCGAAAACCCTTTCCCGGAGGTCTCGGCAGATGGCAGACTTCCAGTTTCTTAATCTGAAGATGGAGCCGATTGAGCGTCTGCCCGGATTTGAATCGCCGGATCCAGTTATCCGCGTGCGCGGGCTCGGTTTGCTTGATGCGCGGCGCGACCTCATCCAGCTTTCCCTGCCAGGTAAGATCGATTAATCGAAAAAATGTCTCGGCCGCGAACGCGTCGAAGAGCCGATGATCAAACACCACGCCCAGCTGCGATCGTTCCTGCCCCAATCGCACGAGCAAAAATCTCGCATGACGCCAATCCGCGTCAAACGGCGCATTGCCATGGTCCGCCAGCAGTTGGTCCGCCCGCTGGGATTCATGGGCCTGCAGATCAACGACGTGGAGAGGAATTTCGGAACCCTTCGCCGCCGCGGGCATTTCCCAATAGGGCGCGAGGTTCTGCCAATCGCGGAACTGCCGGCCGTGGAGCAGGGGAATCCTGCTCAAAATTTGATCGAGCGCATCGCGCAGGGATTTTTCAGAGAGCGCGCCTTCAACTTCGAGGATCGCCTGCGAAAAAATGCCAATCCCCGTGTGGCGTCCCACCCCGTAAGTCATCGCCCCCATCAAATAATCTATGCCGGTGAGATAGCGACGATTGGGGGAGTATGGGAAAGAGAAATTCAAGCGTTTCGTCCCGCCTGTATCGCCGCCGTCAGAGACCGCACCGTCTTGGTATCTTCATTTGTCAGGCCGGTCTTCATGAGGTTCACGCCAAATTTCTGCTCGATGACCAAAAGAAGCGAGACAAAGCGGAGTGAATCGATCCCCAGGACGGTGAGGTCGGTGTCGGTTTTGATGCTGCCGCACTTGAGGGAGAGAAGGGTTTCGATTTCGGCGCAAAGCTGCTGGTGAATCGATTCGAGGGTGATTGCATCTGCCATGGGTCGGGTATTCCTTTTGCGGTGCAAGTTAAATCGGGGCGACAATTCCCGGCTTCATGCTTTTGTCAGGAGCAGCGATGTCACGCGCGTGTCGCATGATGGCTTGCAGGTCGCAACTTTGTCAACTGCCTTTGGAGAGGCGGGAACTCTCGGATTACCGTGAATTAACTCACCCAGCGCCCGATTGGCGTTCAGGGAGAGATATCCGCCGAGCAATTGGAATGCGGAACTGCTGGGGGAATGCCCGAAATGGGGGCTGAATGTGGTTGTGTGCCGCGCGCGACAGGTCGGTTGCGCTGGCGCAGTCGATGAAATTGCAGGGACATCCAGCATCAACAGATCCAACTCGGTCGGCAGGGCGGTTGTTTCAATTCGCGCGATTCCCTCGTCCTCCGCTCGCCCCAACATCAGAAACACCGCTCCCTCGCCTGGCACAAATATTTTGTCACCTTTCAGCATTCGCGATGCGCAGTGAATCAAAACGTCGCCGACTTCTTCAACCGCCCCGACAATCACCCGGTCGCAAATCTGCTGATCCAGCCAGCACTGAGCAAGCAAAACCGCCTGCTCGAATCCAATCTCAAAATCGGTCGTCGTCATAGAAGGTCCGCGCAGCTCGAGCAGTTCCGTGATATACGCCGCCGCCGCGCCGTGAACCGAATGCGAAAAATCCGTCGGGAGTGCGCTCGCGTCTCCGCAATCGAGAATTCCATCAAGGAATCGAAATCCTCGGCAGTGGGGACCAAAGCCGGATGAGACAATCAATCCGATCCGATCCCTGGGAATATTCGCAGATGAAACCTTGGCAGACTCCCAGCAATCCAGCGCGGCCACCGCACCCATTCGTGCAAAGCGATCCGCCCGCCGCATTCGATTGCCGATGGCGGGATCGGAAAGAAACTCATCGCTCACCCGCAAAACTTTGGGGATGACCCCGGCGGATGTTCCCAATTGATTTTCAATAGCCCGTAAGTCTCGACCGAGCGATGTTACTGCTCCGACCCCGAGGATGGTTGCGGGCGGGAGAAGCACGCGGCTTTCGGATTTCATCGGCCCCTCCGAATAACCAGGGCCGCATTATTGCCACCAAAAGCGAGAGACGTGGAGAGAGCGAAATCGCCGCTGATTTTTGTCTGATTCTGAACTGGCGCCAGCGGAATATCCTCAGCCTGATTCTGAAATCCCGCGCTGCCGGGAATCCATCCATCGCGCAATCCCATGACGGTGAACACCGCTTCGAGTCCGCCCGCCGCACCAAGCGTGTGCCCGGTATATCCCTTCGTCGCGACGAGCGGAACGCGAGAATCGAAAATGCGGCCCAGCACCTTCCCCTCGGCCCGGTCGTTTTCCAAAGTCGCCGTGCCATGGACATTGACAAAAGCGATTTTCCCCGGCGTCACGCCAGCCTGAGAAAGCGCCGTCCGGATCGCTGCGTCCAATCCGCGACCCTCCGGATGCGGAGCGGTGAGGTGATGCCCATCGCACGCCGCGCCGAATCCGGCGATTTCCATCTCGTGATGTCTGCTTCGCTTTTGAGCGTGATCATCGGACTCCAGCAATAAAATCCCGGCCCCTTCGCCAAGATTCAATCCATCCCGGTCACGGTCAAACGGCGCACACGGTCGCGAACTCATCACCCCAAGCGACCAAAACCCTGCCATCGCCACGCGATTCAGTTCATCCGCGCCTCCGGCGATAGCCAGATCGCAAAGGCCGGCCCGAATCCAATTCGCCGCAACACCAATCGCGTCCGTTCCGGAAGAACAAGCATTGACGATCGTCATCCGCGGCCCAGTCACGCCAAGCAATTCAGCGATCGCCTGCGCAAGATTCGCATGCAGATATTCACGCACGGGTTCCAGTGGCGGATTCCCCTCTCGCCGATATGCATCGTAAAACGGAATGCTGTTGAGCTGACTCGCGACGGTCGTACCGATGCAAACGCCCACCCGAATATTGCGGCCAAATGCCGATATATCCGCCTCAACCATCGCCTGGCGCACGACTTTCATCGTAAGACGCAAGCTGCGGCTCTGATTTAACGCAGCCGGAAGAATCGGAAGTTCAGCATCAACTTGAAATGTCGGACAATTGATAGAGCTTTTAAATGGAAGGGTGGCAGCGGGATTCGCGTGTCCCCCGCGAAACGTTTCAAGCGTGGAAGCAACGTCCGAACCCGCGCCGGACACCGCTCCGATTCCCGCAATCCACACGCTCGACCGGTCCATGGGATGGCCGACCTTCATTTCGTCGCGTTCGCGAGCACATAAGGAGCCAGCGTATTGATCGAGTGAAATATCTCTCGACCTTTTTGCATGGCCTTCACATCCAGCCCGTACTGGCGACGTAAGAGAACGACGATTTCCACGCCGTCCAGTGAATCCAATCCCACGCCGTTCTCGCCGAAAAGGCTCATATCATCCGCGATGTCGCCTGGCTTGAGGTCTTCGAGGGAAAGATTTTCCACGACGAGCCGCTTCAGTTCTTCTTTGATTTCCTCGAGCGAGCGAGGTTTCAATGGTTCCACTTCAGCGTATTTCCTTTCATGGACAATTCATTTTGCAGTCTAAGACCCCGCCTGGATTTCCGCAACCGCCGGAATCGCACGCCCCGAGGCCGCCGGGATGGATGGATCTATCGGCGTCGGATCGCTCTTCAGCAGCGAAAACCGCCGGCGGCGGGGGACCAACTGCTTTTTGCGATTCCACTTCACCAGGAAATCAAAAAACCGCAGTCGCCATCGCAATTTCCAGGGTGGCCGCGGGAAAACATTCCCCGCCAGCACGCCGATCACCGCCTTATGCACCTGAAGCGGCCCCGTGCCGTTGAGAAATAGCTCCCGAAATGAGTGATCGTAGTATTGCCGAATGATTTGAAAGAGAGTCCCAGTGCTCTCCTCGAGATGAGAAATATATCTCTTGCGCGCCCGGGCGGCGGAAATCCGGCCTGCGAGAATGTCATCCACATACTTCGCCACCGCCATCGCGCCATTCACCGCGACAGAAACGCCGGTGGAAAAAATCGGATCCATGAACGTCGCGGCATCGCCGATCAGAAAATATCCCTCACCCGCATATGGCCGGCACCGGTAACTGAAATCCGCCAGCACATTATTCATCGGCCGCCCGACCGCCTGCGTCATCCGCCCATTTACCGCCGGACATCTCGCAATGCCCCAGGCGAGCATTTGATCCGGCTTGAGATTCTCCTTCTGCAAAACGCTCTTCGCGACATCCGCATCCAGCACCACGCCCACGCTTGTCACCCGCTCATTCAGCGGAATCATCCAGAACCATCCCTCTTCCATCATTGCAATTAGCGGCTGGCCCTGCTTCCGCCCCGACGGACGCCAGACATTCTCAAATTGACTGAAATAAGCGACCTTCCGCAGGTGCGGCTCATCCGCGTTCTTTCGCGTTCCGAGATGCCGCCCGACGACGGTTTGCTGCCCGCTGCAATCGAGAAGATATCGCCCGCGGATTTCACCCGCATCGGTCTGAATCCGCACGTCGCCATCAGCCATCGAAAGGATTTGCTTGACGGTTGCAGGCTGCCGAATCTCGGCCCCGCCCCGTGCAGCTTCTTTCAGCAGCATCGTGTCCAGAAGCGATCGCTCGATGTTAAACGTTTCATCGCAGGGGCAGAATCCATCCGCGAATTCGATCTCAAGATGAGTCCCGCCGTTGCCCATGGCGAATTCCGCGCCAAATTTTGGCACATGCGGCAATTCCCGCAGTGCCGGCTCCAATCCCAATTCCTTCAAACGATCAAATGTGGCCGGCAGAAATGATTCGCCAATATGGAATCGCGGAAACTCCGCTTTTTCAAGAACGATCACCCGCCGTCCGCGCTTGGCGAGCGCCAAAGCCGCGATCGAACCCGCCGGCCCGCCGCCGATGATGATCGCATCCCAAATCTCCCCACCCTTCGCGGCATCGCTGTTCGTTGACATGTGGGCATTATTAAATATGTCGCGCCGTCGTGCAATAATGCGCCATTTTGTCGCAGGCGCACCGTCTCACGATCCCAATCTGATCAGCAGCCCGATATATCCCTCAAACGCATTCAGCGAAGGATTCTGATCCGCCCCTTCCTGCCGCGCGTTGGAAAGATGCAAGTAACGGAATCCGGTCAGCAAATCGGTCCGGTCCCACAGGTTCAGAGTAAATCCAACACCCGTCTCAATCGTAAAATTAAAATCAGTTCCCCCCGGCGGAATCCGATGATTCGATTCCAAAAGCCCCGGCGAAAAGTCTGTAAAAAACGACCAGTTCGGCTCGACGATCAGATGCGTTCGCAACAATAAATTCCCGCCATAAGACGTGACATTCTCCCCAGGCTGCGATCCATACAACCCGTTGCCTTCAAACCCAAAGCACCAGTTCGGCCAAAAATAATAGCTGACCCCGACCGTCCCCGAATAAAGCTGCTCGCGCTCCCAGGGTTGGTTGCCGTAAGAGCCAAATGTTTCAAGCGTCCAAAGGCCCTGCGGAAATGGATCGGATTGAACGGCGGCTGACGTGGGCAATGTGGTTGTATCCGCGAAAGCCGAGCAGGAAACGATTGCCAAAACCGTTGCGACTGTCCAAGCGGCTTCCAAACGTGTGCGCACCTTCAATCCTCTATTTAGCCGGGCTTTTGGGCCGTATATTCCGAAAAGATGCCGAGCGACAATTCACGTTTGGCGTTGATGAAGCCCGCACCGCGCAGGGCAGTCAGGAGCGTTTCCGGCGGCACGCATGCCTCAATCGTGTCCCAATAATATTTCCAGAGCACCTGCGAAGCCGCCCGCCCCGTAGCGATGCGCGTCAGCAGCGGAATGACGCATCGCATGTGCGCCCGCAGCAGCAATCGCGGCAATCGCCCCGGCGGGGCGGTGATCTCCAGAAGGCACAATCGCCCGCCCGGCCGCAAGACGCGGAAAAATTCTGAAAACGTCCGGTGAAGATCAGACAGATGCCGCAGGGCGTAGCCCATCGAGAGAAAATCAAATTGCCCATCAGCCATCGGAAGCTGCTCGGCCACGCCAAGAATCGCGTGAATGTTGAGCGATGCCATCGCCTGCTGGAGCATTCCCGCGCTGGGATCGAGACCGATGAGATGGCCCGTAGGGCCGATGATCGTGATCGCCTCGCGAGCCACCAATCCCGTGCCGACCGCGACATCCAGCACCTTCATCCCCTGTGCCAACCCGGCTCGCGAAAGCGCCCGGCGGCGATACCAGCTCCCACTTCCCAGCGACAGCATGCGCTCGATGTAATCGTAATCGGGGGCAGTGACGTCGAAGATACTGCGCAGAAATCCGCGCTTGGCGGCATCGCCCGCGTAGTACTGATCAAGTGTCGGATGCGGCCGCAGTTCGGCATCAACAGGCATTGCCCAAAGTCTACCTGTCCCACGAACAAGCGAAAGGGCGGCCGCGGTTTTATGAAAATCCGGGCGGCGTTTGAATAATCAGTTTAAGGCGTTTCCACCAGATGCCGCAGCACTTTTCCGGTCGAAGACCGTGGCAGGGAATCCCGCACTTCAAAGACGCGCGGGACTTTGTAGGCCGAGAGATTCTTGCGGGCCAATTCGCGAAGCTCATCGATCGGCACGGTCGAATAGCCCGCGCGAGGCGTAACAATCGCCTTCAAACGCAACACCGTCTGGCTCTGGCGAAGTGGAACAACCACGCAATCCTCAACAGCCGGATGTTGCATTAGAACCGATTCCACCTCCAGCGGATTTAACTTCAACCCGCCGACGTCGATCAGCAGCTTTAGTCGCCCCGTGATAAATACCCGTCCCAATTCATCGAGATAGCCGATGTCCCCGGTCGGAAAATATCCATCAATCAACTCGGCTGATTCGTTGAGATAACCGCTGAACATCGACGGCGCGCGAACGGCAATTTGTCCTTCGCGAGGACCGTCGCCGTCAGTCTCTAAATCCAAAATCCGAATTGAAACACCCGGCATCGGCCGACCCACGCTGGCCGGCTCAAATGGATCACCTGGATCATTGAACGTAACCGACCCGATCTCTGATGCCCCATACAACTGCGAAACACGAACGCCGAACCGAGTCCCAAATGCATCGAACACCGACCGCGGCAGCGGACCACCGGCGGAATATGCAAGCCGCATCACCGGCGCAACGGCCTGATTTTCCGAAGCGCCGGCAAGCATCTCAAATGTCGAAGGCACTCCAGGAAAAATCGTCGCCTCCTTCAATTCCGGCAACATCTCTGAAACCTGCGTCAGCGCGCAAAGAGAAACAGTGCTTCCCGCCCAGACCGGAGCAAGCAGCCCATGCTCGAGTCCATAAGAATGCGTCAGCGGAACGGTCATCAGCACGCGGTCGTCAAAGCGAAACCCAACCGCTTCCACCATCGCAAAAGCGACGGCATTCAGAGATTCACCCGTCCGGCGAAGAATTTTGGGCTGGCTCGTCGTGCCGGAACTCTGGAGGAGTAGATCGCCCATAGGGGCATCACCAATCGCCGCGTTGTCATCGGACAGAAGCTGCGAAATCGGAAGCGCGAACTTCATCGACGTTGGAAGCAGTTCCAGCGCCTGATCATCTCCGATGATCCCAATCGCCCCGGAATCGCGGGCCGCGCGCAATAATTCAGGCCCCGCGGCACTCGGCGAAATCGGAAAAACCGTGCATCCACTCGCCAGAATCCCCAGAAACGCAATCGGATATTCCAATTGATTCCCGCNNCGCAAAACATTCGCCAGCGCACCCGCGCGCCCGGCCAATTCCCGCCAATTGATCGCGACGCCGGACGTCATGCGATAAGCGTCAACCGCCGGCCGTTCCGCGGCATGCTGCATCAATTTTCCGAGCAATGAAGACATGGCTCTCGCTTTTAATCGCAACGGATGCCAATCAAATCATACGAATGCCCACTCCACTGACCGCGCCAGTGAAGTCCGTGCAAATCGCGGTGACCGAATCAATCGTCTCCTCGCCGGTGGCAGCGCGAATCCGCTCTCCGCCTTCCCACCCGCCGCCAAGCAACGCCGGCATTTTCCGTGTGAGCATCGCTGCCGCCAATCCCGCCAGCGGGAGCGCGCTGAATGTCTCCGCAATATGCAAATACATCGCCGAGACCAGCCGAGCTCCGCCATCGCGACGGATCGCCGCCTCCTCCGCGCGATCGATCCAGGTCCCCGACGCGGAGCTGAGAACATTCGCCGGATTCTTCAAATCGTTCAACATCCACGTCAATGATTCAATCGCCTGTGACGGTTCTCCGGAACACGCTGATGTGCCTTCAACCCGAGCCCGCGCTTTGCCCCCGCGCTGTTCCAGTGATTGACGGGATTCGAGAATGAACATGACGGCCCCGGCGCCGGTGACAAATCCTTTTTCGCTCGAAAACGGCGCACATCCTTCAATCGAGGCAACGCCGCATTGGCGGTACGCTTGGTTCACTAGATCGCAATATTCCTCGCCCCCGCCGACGATTGCCCGGTCGCACTGGCCGCCGCGTATTCTCGCCGCCGCGAATCCCAGCGCGTCCAGCCCCGCGGTTCGCGTTCCAATGATGCTCTGGCAGCCGGATTTCAGAGATAACATCAGGCTCAATTGCGCCGCCCCGGCATTGGGCACTGATTCTGCAAAGAGCGTCGGATTCGCCGCGGCAAGCCCCTCATTGACGATCTGCCTGTAATAATCCGTGCTGAAATTCACGGACCCGTGCGTGGTGCCCAGAATCGCCGCACATTCCGCGGCAAAGGCCGGGATGTCACTAATCCCCGCATCGCGGCATGCCAACGTCGCGGCGGCAAGCGTGAGCTTCACGTAATCGCTCATGCGCCGCACGCGCCGCGCATTCAGTAAATCAATCAAGGCCGCATCGGGAACCCCGCCCGCGTCGCGAACCCACGCAGGCGACGTATTCGCAAGGCTCGCCACAAGCGCATCGTTTCCAACAATGCCCGGCAGAATAACGCCGATCCCACTGATCAAAACTTCCCGCTCCGGCGGGGGGGCATGCACTATTCGCGGCAAAGCACTCGATTCCACCGGCCCCAAAATCATGCACGTATTCGCGCCGCCAAAACCCAGCGAAATATTGAGCGTCTGCCGAATCCGCGTCGGCCGTGATTGACCCGTCGAAAGATTAAGACCCGCGAATTCCACATCCTCCGCGCGCACATTAGCGCACGCCGGCACAACCTGATCCCGCATAGCCATGGCCGAGAGAATCAATTCCACCGTTCCCGCGCCGCCGAGCGTGTGCCCGAGATGACTTTTGAACGCAACCACCGGAACGCTCGGCAATCGATCCCCAAAAATCCGCGACAACGCCGCGAACTCGCTCGCATCATTGTCGGGCGTTCCCGTCGCGTGCGCGGCGACGAGATCGATATCCGCCGCTTTCAACCCCGCCTGCGTCAGCGCCATATTGATCGCACGCACAGCCCCATCCCCCTGCGGATGCGGCTGTGTCAGGTGATGCGAATCAGCCGATTCACCCCAACCCAAAATCCGCGCCAGCGGCTTCACCCCGCGCCCGGCGGCATCCGCCGCTCGCTCCAGCACAACAATTCCATATCCCTCTGCCAGCTTCATACCCTGGCGATTTTTCGCAAATGGCCGCAGCGGCCCATCCGCGACAAGCCTCAGGCTGTTGAATCCCGCCCAGACATATTCGCTGATCGGGTCATATCCCCCAGCCACGACCATATCCGCCTGCCCGTTTTGCAGCGNNCGTGAACAAGCCGAGCAGGTCGTCGCATTCCAGCCGCCCATCACCGAGCTGTCGATCGCGGATTTAAGCGTCGTTCCCGCCATGAACTCGCCCAAATCGCTCAGATCGTTGCTGCGCAGATATCTACCCGCCGCCCGCATTCCATGCAGGGTTGTTCCGAGCAGGCAAACGCATCGCCGCCGATTCTCCGCCCGAGAATCATCCATCCGCGCATCTTTCAGCGCCGCCGAAATCGCCCATTTCAAATATCGCGCCTCCCGCGGCAACTTGGGCGTAAACGCCTCCGGAAGATCAGCCGCCTGCCCGCCATCCTTCCCCGGCCCCAGCGGCGTCTCAATCGCGCTCATCGGCCCCATCGCGCATTCCNNCCCGCAAACCCGCTTCCCAGGTCTGCTCGCGAGACAATCCCAAGCCGGTAAGCAGCCCGGCTCCGCTGATGACGATGGTTTCACGCTCGCTCATGTTGCAGTCTTATCTTCCACGAATGCGGGGTCGAGAAACAGCCATTGCTCCGGATACTTCGCGATAAACTTTTCCAGCACCTTCCCCCACGCGAGCAATTGCGGATGCACACCCTTTACCAATGTCGCGTCGGGATCAACACGGATCTCGGATTCGACGAACAACTGGCTCTTGCCGTTCGGCATCCTCACGACAAACACCGGAAAGATCGGGCTCCCGCTGATTTGCGCAAGAACGATAGGTCCGAGCGGCAATGCGATGTGCCCGCTAAGGATCGGAACGCTCTGCGCCCGCTGTCCCGGCATCGCGCGGTCCCCCTGCATGACGACAACCTCGTTTCTCTCCAGCGCATCACGCAGACCCACCCACGTGTCCCACCCCGCATCCACCGGCGCTTCATGCACGCCCAGCGTATCGCGGAGCGTGCGGCGAATCGTCTCAAATCGATCCATCGCATCCCGCTTGAATACCACATGAATGTGCTGCTCATACGCCCGCAGCGCCGCCATCCCCACCTCGAACGAGCCCATGTGCGCGGTCAGCATGATCGCGCCGCCGCCCGCCCGCCGCGCGGTCAGATATTCCTCATGCCCATGCACCCGCTCAGCCTGATCCCCCAGTTCCCGCGCGGTCATGATCCCGGACCGTCCGACCTCAACAACGAAATCGTAAAAGTTGGCGGTGACTTTGGAAGTGAAATCCGCGATCTGGCCGGGCGAAATATCCGCCCCGAAAATCCGCCGCGCGTTGGCTTGTGTTCCAATTTTAATCGGCCCGGAAGCTCGTACCGTGATCCACACCAGCGGCCGCTTCAGAAGTCTCAATAGCCAAGGCGCATGCCTCGACCAGAAATAAAACCGCCCCAGCCAGAACTGCGCGGCTCGCCTTTTTGCGCCGCTGGGCGCCAAGCCCTGGTTCACGGCCGCTTTTCTCCGCGATGCAGCGCGATCGATCCGCGCGCGACAAGTGTCGATCCAACCTGGGCCGCCACCTCGAACATCTGCAATGCCCCCAGCACGCGAATCAGTTTTGAATTGAGCGTGATTTCCACCGGCGGAATAGCGGGTTCCTCAAATCGAACATCGATCTGCGCGACTTTCCCGCCAGGTCCGCTCTCCGTCGGCCCGGCAATTCCCGATATCTGCGCCAGCGCCTCCGCGATCAACACGCCCGGCACAATCGGCGATCCGGGAAAATGCCCCGCCAGGTATGGCTCCTTCCCCGAAACAATCCAGGCCCCGCGCGCCATCTCACCCGGACGAACTTCATCCACCCGCGAAACAAACCGAAATTCCGGCCCATGCGGCAACTTCGCGATCCAATCCATTTTCGGCGATACATCGGAGGCCCCGCGATGATTCTGAATATATTGAACAAGCGAGCCGAGATTCTGAAACGCTTCCTTGCCAACCTTTTCATTCGGAATTTTAACGCCAAATTTCCGCTCAATGCTTGTGAGCAAAAGAAGCATATCCAGCGAATCCAGATCGACATTCCCGCCAAAGAATGGCATATCCGGCGCGATCGGCTCATCAGCCGACAACTTCAAATCGCGGCGGACGACGTCCCTGATTTGCTGCAAAAGCTCAGGATCAAGCAAGGGATTCACCATCCATCGGCAAGAGGAATTCAACCGCCATCAAGACCTGCGTCGCAAACTAAACCGTAAGAAAAACAGCGCCGCCCTCGACGCTCAGCTCTATGCCGGCGGACTTGGCGACTTCCTGCAATGCCGCATCCAGCATCACAACCGGATCCCTGCTCACGTCCAGCCGGCGCATGAGGCCTTCGCCCTTTTTCGTGCCAACAGCCAGCATGATCTTTAGCCCGCGCCGTTTGCATTTCACGGGCGTCCCATCTTCCAGCTTGGTGTTCATCGGCTTGATGTATGCATCGATGTAATGCACGCCGATGCCCGATTTGTCTTCCGTTTGCGGCGGAAGCTTTTCCTTGGCCGCGGGATTCAGATCGCACAGTTTGGTTTTCATATGGCTACTTTCAAATATTCGTCAATTGCCGTTCGGAATAATCGGATGTGATCCGGCGTAGATCCACAGCAAGCGCCAACGATGTTCGCGCCCGCCTCCAATAGCGGAACAACACCCTTCACCATCTGCGCCGGCGTCTCATCGTAAACCACTTTCATGTTAATCAGCTTGGGCTGCCCCGCGTTGGGCTGCACCATCACCGGCAAATCCGTCGCCTGCTTATATCGTTCGACCGCCTTGCGCGCCCAGACCATATCCATCCCGGTCCCGCAGTTCAGCGCGACGATATGCGCTCCCTGCTCCTGCATGAATTCAGCGGCCCGTTCCGGATCAATTCCCATCATCGTGCGGAATGTCGAACCATCCGTAGTCACATCGTACGCCAACGAGCCAATGATACACGCCGCGCCAGCTTCCCGCGCCGCATTGATCGCCAATCCCAACTCCTCGAGACCTGTCTGCGTTTCGATAATGATCGCGTCGGCCCCGCCATCCACCAGCGCCTTCGCCTGGTCGCCGAACGCCTCGCGCACCTGCGCTTCGGTGAAATCGCCATACGGCTCCATTAAGCCGCCGAACGGCCCCATGTCTCCGATGACATATCCTTCGCGCTTCCCAAACGCCTCGCGCGCGATTCGCACGGCTGCCTGATTGATCTCATCAACCCTGTCGCGATTGCCATGCCGATTGAGCATGATGCGAGAGCCGCCAAACGTGTTGGTCAGAATGCAATCCGACCCCGCCTCGGCATACCGGCGCTGAATCGCCAGAACCTTTTCGGGATGGGTGAGATTCCACTCCTCGCCGCAGTTTCCCTGTTCGAGACCGGCGAACATCAACTGTGTCCCCATGGCTCCGTCGCCAAGGAGTGGGCGTTTCTTCAGTGTTTCCAGTAGCGGTTCTTTCACGATTCTTTCGCTCCTGCCTATTACAATATCCCCAGAATGGCGCCGGCACAAATCGCTGGAACGTATGGCGCTAAACGTTTACTATGACCGCAGTTTCACTTTTAGGAGATCAAAATCCATGATGAAATCGACCCGGCCGGTTCCAAGGACAGTTTATCTCCTGGCCGTTGCGACTTTCATAACCCCTTTTGTTCAAGCAGCGGACAGTCCCGCGACAAAACCCGATGCAGCCATGCCAACCACACAGCGCAGCCTGACCGCCAGCCAGGATCATCATCGCACGATGCAGCTTCTCAATCTCTCCGAGCCGGGCAAGTTGCCTCCGGAAGCGGATGATCCCAATCGCCCGCAAAACACGCGCCCGCAAGGCGGCCGAAGCAGCAATTACACCGACGACGCTCACAACACCTATGTCCGCTCCGGCTGGGGAAACTGGTCCAACTACGATGAGGCCAAGGCCAATCCTTATCCGCTTCCCGATCCGCTGATTCTGAAAAATGGTCAACCCGTGAAGGATGCCGACACCTGGTGGAAAGTGCGCCGCCCGGAAATCGCCAATGATTTCGCCACCGAGATCTACGGAAAAATCCCCGACAACACGCCCGCCGTCACGTGGGAAGTCACCAGTACAGATACTCACGCTCTCAACGGCATGGCGATCATGAAAAAGATCGTTGGCCACATCGATAACTCCGCCAATCCGAGCATCAAGCCGACGATTCCGATCACGATGTACATTCCCGCGGCCGCCACTGGCCCGGTTCCGATGATGGTGATTATCGGCGGTTTTGGAGGTGGATTTGGCCGTCCCGGATTCGGCCCCGGCCGCCGCCCGGTTCCCGCCGGCGCAGCCGCCGCTCCGACATCACGTCCCGCATTCCCCAGCGCCATGCCCCTGGCCCTCGCGGCAGGCTGGGGATATGCCACCGTCGATACCGGCAGCGTCCAGCAAGACAGCGGCGCAGGATTTTCCCGCGGAATCATCGGCCTGATGTCCGGCGGCCAGCCACGCAAGCCGGATGATTGGGGCGTCCTCGTCGCCTGGTCCTGGGGCCTGAGCCGCGCGATGGATTATTTCGAGACCGACAAATCCGTAGACGCCAAACGCATCGGCATCGAAGGACACTCACGCTGGGGCAAAGAAGCGTTGCTCGCCGCCGCCATGGACCCGCGCTGGGCGATCTGCTATTCCAGTTGCTCCGGCCAATGCGGCGCAAAACTCTCCCGCCGATCCTGGGGCGAAACCGTCGATAATGTCGCCGGCGAAGGTGAATACCACTGGATGGCCGGCAACTTCCNNCGCGCCCGATCCTCATCACCGGCGGCACATCCGATCAATGGTCCGACCCGCACGGCGAATTTCTCGCCGCCGTTGCCGCGGGCCCCGTCTATCGCCTGCTCGGTAAGGGAGATTTGGGAACGAGTGAAATGCCCGCCCCCGATGTAGCTCTTGATGCAGGCGAACTCGCATTCCGCGAACACAACGGCGGCCACACCGATATGCCCGATTGGCCCGTCTTCATAAAATTCGCACAAAGATATTTCGGCGCATCAGCCACAGCGAAGTAGCCGGATCTGACTCAGACTTTATCCCGCTGGACCAGCGCATAGTGGATGGTCTCAAAAACCAATCCCCATTTATGCTTCCGATCCCCAGGCTCGCAGGAACATCCCGCGCCGGTCGCCTGACGTTGCCAAGTCAGCACATCATTCAGCGGCTGCCCCAGCAGCGGCTTCTCATGGTCGATCGCGACCATCAGATGCTCCGCATTCGCCATATACCGGCACATAAACTTGTGCCCCTCATCCCCCGGCGCCGGCGCACACTTCTCATCCCGAATCGGATACCCCTGCTCCCGCGGCCCAAGCGTCACGCGATAATCAAATCGAATCGTCCGGCCCATGTTGCTGCACGTCGTCCCCTCATACCGAAACAGCGCGTCGACCGTCCCATCGTCATTCACCGTGAGCGTTAGCCGTTCGTCCGCCCATCGTTTCAGCGCCTTGGGATTCACCGCATACTTGGCCTGCGTATCCAGCGCAATGACCGCTGGCGCAACCGCCGCTTCCGGCTCAGCTGTCCGCAACGAGATAATCGAATTCGAATATTCCGCCGCTCGCACGTATGGAACTCTCCGGTATTGACACGAATTGAATGAACAACTTTCACACGGAATCAAATCAGCGGTTAGTCGCCGCACGCGTTCCGTTCGTCGCGTCATTCCAAAGACCGCGAGCAGCGATTTCTTAGGCCGCAGCATGCCGGAATCCAGCACATCAATCTGGCAAGGCGTTTGCGTCGCCGTCCGTTTCATCAGTTCCAGCAATCGTGGCTGCTCTGCGATATCCCATTCCGGATACCCTGGGCTGTAGTGCGGCAAAATGCTCATCTCCCGATTTTCCGCCCACGCGCATAATCTTGCGCCAGTCATCGTCGTCAAATGTTCCACAACCGCCGACCCGAATATCTCCAGGAAAAAATATTCATCCGGCTTCTCCTCCATCCAAAGCTTGGCCGCCTCTTCCGCAACCTCCGGCCCTGCGCTCACCGCAACCAGAATCGCGCCATGAGCCTCTGCCTCAAGCAGCGTCTTCTGCAATCGCGGACTGGTGAAGGTAACGCCGTCAATCAGGATCNNGAGCCGTTAATGATCGAGAGTTTTTCAGATTGTCGCGCATAAACCCACGGCCTGCCGTTTTGCGCATACCACTGCCGCGCCCAGTCCGCGAGTTCGCGCGCCCGTCCCTCCAGCACGCTGTCGCGCGGATACCCCAGCAGCCGTTTGTATTCCGCCGGCTGAACATTCACATCTGGAAATGCATCCAGCAGTTCGATCATCTGACTTCACCCCGCAACAGGATTGCTCGATTCCATCGGCTTGAACTGGCAACCCTCGACAAAAAAATCAAAAAACCGTGGATGCGTCTCCAGCCGGCAATGCTCCACCTTCTTCACCAGTTGCTCCAACTCAGCCCGTTTTCCCTTGGAAAGCAGGGCGATGCAAGCCCCCTCAATCGCGGCATTGCCAACTTGTACTATTTTGGCGTCGGGAATATTCGGAATCAGCCCGATCCGTCGCGACGATTCTGTTTTTAAATGCCGCCCAAATCCGCCTGCAAGATAGAAAACATCCAGATCGTCAAAATCAACGCCATAGTTGCTGCAAACGGTTTGCAACCCGGCGACGTTCGCCCCCTTCGCCTGCGCCAATTCATTGACATCGCTTTCCAGAAAATAAATGTGATGCTGCTCATCAAGCGTAAAGCGATGCGCGCCATCCTCGAATCGGCCCATCTCATTCATCCGCCCGGTGCGGAGCAATTCGCTCAAAAGATCCACAAGACCCGATCCACAGATTCCTTCCGGCGCGACATTCCCAATCACACCCAGACGAAAAGTTCCATCGGCGTTGATGACAACGTCCTCGATCGCCCCATCCAGCCCAGGCATTCCGCAAGAAATCGCCCCGCCCTCAAAAGCCGGACCTGCCGGACACGAAGCCGCCAGAATCCGATGCTTGTTCCCAAGGATCAATTCCGTATTCGTGCCGATGTCCATGACGGCCACCAGCCGATCTTCATGCGCCACGTTCACCGCGAGCATGCACGCCGCCGCATCCGCCCCCACATGCCCGCTGATAATCGGCGCGCCGTAGACTCTCGCCTTCGGATGAATCGGCAACAGCAGATGCTTGCCCGTATCCGTCAGGCTCGTCGTTGTGCGCTTCCCCTCACTCATCTCAATCTCAGTGATCGATTGGTACGGATTCTGTCCGATCGAATAAACATTCTGCCGAAAGAACATATCGCGCATCGTCGAGTTGCCGACGACGACCATCTCGTAAATCGATTTCGGATCGACCGGAAACTCCTGAATCGCGTGGCTCAGATACCCCGCCAATGTCCGCATTAGCAGCCGTCCGCGATTGTTCGTATCGTAAAAAATACGGGACATCACATCCGACCCGCCGAATCGCTGCGGGTTTTCAAACGATGCATCCGCGATCAATTCCCCCGTCTCCAGATTCAGCAGGCGAACGACCACCGTCGTCGTGCCAAGATCCATCGCGATGCCGTGGATCGGCCCGGTCGATCGGTCAATCTCTTCCCCATCAATCAGAATTCGATCCCCATCGCGCGTGACCGCCGGGTCAATCTCCATCTTCTGCCCGCTGGTCGGCAAACCCAGCGCCTGCCGCTCAATCCGCATCTGCCCCCGGCGCATCGTATGACATCGCACCTGCCCGGAATCCGTCACGACGCGGCACTGGCATGACAATCGAAAATTCCCTTTGAGGTGCTCTTCCGCTTCAGTAGGGGCCGAGAGACAATTCATCCCCTCAACCACCTCCACCATGCACTCCTTGCACTTGCCTTGCTTCTGACACGAAGTGGGAACGCGAACCCCAAGTTGCTCCGCATATTCAAAGAGCGACGGCCCCGGCGGCGCCTGGGTCGATTGTCCGTTGATGGTAAGCGCCACCGTCATTGTACGAACACACTACCAGTCGGCCTTTGCGATGAGTTCCGCTTTCACGGCGTCGGCCACCTCCTGCGCCGTGCCGTCTCGCTCCTCTTCCTCGCTCCATTTCCATTGATCCAGATAATCATCGGCGTTTTGCAGACCCTTCTGGTGCGCCACCTTATCGATGTGCTCCATGAATTTCTGCGGCAGTTCAACGCTGATCTCATCCTGCGCATCCTCCACCTTGATCTGCGAAGGAATGTGCTGCCAGTAAAGTATTTTGTACGTCGCCATGTTGTTCAGTTCTTTTGCGCAAGTTTTAAAAATAAATCAACGGCACTCGACGCATTCTGTCCATATCCATCCGCGCCGATTNNACGCTCTGATCCACGCCGATGTCATGAACTTCAAACCCGGCTCCCTCAGCCATCATGCAAACGAGATTTTTACCGATGTCGTGCAGATCGCCGCGCACAGTGCCCATCAGCAAAATACCCGCGCGCTCGGTGTTTCCCGCCAGGCTTAGCAGCGGCTTGAGCACCGCCATCCCCGCCTTCATCGCCCGAGCCGCGATCAGGACTTCCGGCACATATAGAATATTGTGCTTGAAATCCTCGCCAACAACGCTCATCCCGGCAATTAAGCCTTCATTCAGGACCTCCTGAACGGTCCGGCCCGCGGCCAGCGCGTCCTTGGTCATCTGCTCAACTTCCTTGGCCTTGCCTTCATACAAGCATTGGTTCATCAGGGCATAGTCAATCATCGTGCGCTCCCGGCTGATGAGACATGTTTCGCGTTGTATTCCCGCAGCGCTTCAACCATGGCCACCATGTTCTCCCGCGGCATGCCGGGGCTGGTGCCACCACCCACCGACAGAATCATTCCCCGATCTCCGCCCCCTTCGAGAACCTCAAACGTCGCTTTCTTCACTTCCTCCGGCGTCCCGCGCACGGCGATCTCCAGCGGATTCACATTCCCCATCAGGCACATGCGGTGTCCGACCCTCTGCTTCACCTCGCGGATGTCTTTCTGCTTTCCCCAGTTCAGCACGTTGAAGCCGGCGTCCGGAAGATGGTCCAGACACGCATCAACTTCCGCGTCGTTATGATAAAGCTTGACCCAATCCTTCGGAAACGCGTCGCAGATCCGCTTGAGATAGGGATGCGCGAATTCCATATAGTGTTCTTCATTGATGAACCCGACGATGTCATCGAGGACGAAAATGCCTTCAACGGTGTCGCCGATGGCCGCGTGCTGCGCTTTCAGCCAGTCAATGACGACCCGCGTGCAAAGGTCGATCAGCTTGTGGCATCCCTCGGGGTTTTCCACCAGTTCCACCATCAGGCTGGTCGTGCTTCTGACGAATCCCGCGGTGCACAATGGGCCGCGCGATGTGATCATCGGCAAAGTATAGCCGTGATCAAAAATGCGCTGCTTCTGCATCTTGATGCGATGCAGAGTCATCGCCGCGAACGCATCCGCGTCCACTTCGTATTCCGGAAACTGGTCAATGTCTTCGAGCCGATACAGCGTGTGATATTCGCTGGGCGTATTGTCCTGCCAAAATTTGATCTTGGCCCCCAGAATCGACGGCTCAGCCGCCATCCCATATTCCATCCACCACGACGGCACAAAAATGATGTCCGGAAACTCCCGCATGATCTTCAGGTTGGATTGAAACCAGACCTCCGGATCAAGGTAATAGTCCATGTGCTTGATCCCCAGATAGGGGGGAATCCACGGACTATCGATGATCATCGCCATGGGAATCTTATCCATCTTCTCAAGGCGGGCGGCTCGTTTGAACGTTTCCCACTGTTCCGGAAGCATCGGTGGTTCCCTTTCTTAGCCCAAAAGCCAATTCTTAAGCATTTTTGACTAAAGTAAACGTTTACTATAGAAAGACATTATAATCATATATGAAGCGTTCGTCGAATCCTAAAGCGCCTCTCCTGGAGGCCTGATCCTTCATGTACACGTTGCGCGAAAAGCTGACTGATCGCACCCAATTCCTGCTCGGCCTGGAATTGGTCACCACGCGCGGCACGATGGAAGACCGCCAGGCTGTCCATACCCGATCCTTCGCGAGTGAATTGGTCAATTGCGACCGCGTCGATTGGGTCTCCATCACCGACAACGCCGGCGGCAATCCGCAGCTCAGCCCGCTCGCCCTGGGCAAACCAATCCTCTATGCCGGCAAGGAAGTCTTGATTCATCTCTCGTGCAAGGATTTTAACCGCAACGGCCTTGAGAGTGCAGCCTGGGAACTCGCCAGCGAAGGATTTCACAATATTCTCGCCCTCAGCGGCGACTATCCCGCCGCCGGCTATCACGGACGCGGAAAGCCAGTCTTCGACATCGATTCCGTCGGCCTGCTCACCATGCTCGACGAAATGAATCGAGGCCTCTCACGCCCCAAGCTGGGCCAGAACGGCAAGCCGCTTACCACCCAAGCCACCAACTTTTTCGCCGGCGCGGTCGCCACAAATTTTAAGCGGCACGAAAACGAAGTCGTCCCCCAACTCCTCAAGCTCGAAAAGAAAATCGAGCGCGGCGCGAAATTCATCATCGCGCAAATCGGCTACGACGCGCGAAAGAGCCACGAGATGCTCTGCTACCTGCGGCGTCAAAATCTCGGAAACACCCCGCTCATCGGCAACGTCTTCCTCCTGACCGCCGCCGTCGCAAAATTCTTTCGCGGGCAAACGATTCCCGGCGTGGTCATCAGCGATCAGTTGGACGAGGAATGCGAGCGGCGCGGCACAGGCCCGGATCGTGGAGCCGCGTTCTTTCGCGAACTCGCCGCCAAACAACTCGCCATATTCCGCGGCCTCGGTTTCGCCGGCGGCTATCTCGGCGGCGTTCATACTATCGACGATGTAAATGCAATCCTCGATCTCGAATCCTCCTACGCCAAGGACGACTGGAAGCAATTCGCCCGCGAAATCCAGTACAGTTTGCCCCACGAGTTTTACTATTTCGCAAAAGACGAAAACACCGGCCTCGCCGACGCCTCTCGTTTGAACCCGGAATACGAAGCATCCCTCACGCGACGCCAGCCAACCCACAATGTGACGCTCGGATATCGCTTCAGCAAGATGATTCATGATGCGGTATTCACGCCGGGAACAGCATTGAACAAGCTTGGCAAGCGGATTTACGCCGCATCCTCAAATCCCCGTCAAGGCCCGCGATCCCTTCGCATCCTGGAGCATGCGAGCAAATCCGCGATGTTTCGCTGCAAGGATTGCGGCGACTGTTCACTGCCCGACATTACATTTTTGTGCCCCGAATCGCAGTGTGCCAAGAATCAGCGCAACGGTCCATGCGGCGGCACCCGCGACGGAAAATGTGAAGTGCACAATTTCGAATGCATCTGGAGCCAGGCGTACGACCGGCTCAAATACGAAGGTCGCGAGCAAAGCCTATTGGCTCACGCCCCGGTCATACAGGACGAATCACTGCGTGGAACGTCGAGTTGGGCAAATGCGCTCCTCGGCCGCGACCACGCCGCAACTGGAGAAAGAGAGAAAGCATCGGATGTCGGCAACAAAGCCCATGACAAAGATCGCGTCGCCGCCGACGCAGCGTCCGTTTAAGCTCATCGGCGAGCTGATGAACAGTTCCTTCGCGCGCTCAGCACGCGCCTGGAAAGCTCGCGACCTTGCCGGCTATCAGCAATTGGCCAAAGTCCAGACCGATTTAGGAGCGGACTATCTGACCCTCAACATCGACGGCACGCAGACCATGCGCGTCACACCCAAGGACATGTACGACTTTCTCCCGGATTTAATCCCCGCGATCCAGGAAGTCACGAATGTCCCGCTTTCCTTCGACAACCCCTCGGTCGAATTCCATCGCAGATGCCTGGAAATTTACGATCGCTCAAAAAGCGGCCGCCCAATCCTCAACTCGGACGCCGCCTCCCGCCGCAACCTGCCGGAATTGCTCGAACTCGTCGCGTCATACGACACAATGGTCATCGGCATGGCCTCCGAAAAATTCACGGGCGACGGCTCCGCTCAATGCCTCTGCGCAGACGACGTTTACGGCGCATCCCAACAACTCGTCGAAATGCTCCAAACCAAAGCCGCCCGAACCTGCGATCAAATCATCATCGATACGGGATTAGCCCCCGTCGGCGCCGACACCTACGGCCTCGTCAACATNNGATTTCGTCCTCGGCAATCCAGAAAAGAATCTTCACCTGCTCGACCCCAATGACAGATATGTCTGCCTCGTCGCCGAAGCCCTAGAATGCGGCCGCCCGGGCGAAGGTGAAACCCAGGAAGAAGCCGGTTTCCGACAGGCAGCCAAAATTATCGACTTATTCAATGAACACGAAACTATCTAATCCTGTGCGGAATTCCGATCTGGCAAAGCTGGACTCATTGGTGCCATTGTCCAAAACACGGCCAGTCTGGCTGCGCGTCGGCCGTCTCATCGACGGCATATCAGACCGGCCCATCGCGGATGCCGATGTTGTTTTCGAAGCCGGACAGATTCGCTTTGTCGGAGCCAATGGAAAGACTCCGGCGCAGGAAGACCTCAGCGAAGGGCAGAGCGAGCCCGATGCGATTTTTCCCAACTGCACACTCCTCCCATGCTTCATCGAGGCTCACTCGCATGCTTTTTTGGATGGCGCTCCGATCAATTCACGCGAGCGCGAACTCTACTTAAAGAACTCGCCCCAGTGGATGCTGTCGCGCGCACGAGCTCGATGGCCCAAACAACTGCAATGCGGCATAGGAGCCGTCCGCGATGCCGGCGATCGTGATGGCGTGGGATTATCCCTCGCCGCCGAACGAAAAAAATATCGCAACAGACTCGCCGCAACCCCGCTGATCGACAGCCCCGGCGCAGCCATCCATCGCCGCGGCAGATACGGCGCATTCATGGGCGAACCCATCGAAGATCACGCCAGCCCGGCTAACTGCGTCGCCGCCCGCGTCGCCGCCGGCGCAGACCGAATCAAACTTCTCGTCAGCGGCATCATCAATTTCAAGGTGGGTCAGGTGACGGTTCCCCCGCAAATGCCTCCTGAAGAGGTCGCGGAACTGGTTCGCGCCGCCAAAAGTCACGGCCGCCAAACGTTCGCGCACGCCTCCGGAATCGCCGGTGTGGAAAATTCCATCCTCGGCGGCGTCACCACCGTTGAGCACGGATTCTTCATCACCGAAGATCAGTTAGCAAAAATGCGCGACCAGCAAATCGGCTGGGTGCCCACGTTCGCGCCCGTGCAACTTCAGATTGATCGCGCCGCCGAGTTAGGCTGGGACGATCAAGTCGTCAGCAATCTCAAGCGAATCATAGAATCCCACCAGCAAATGCTTCGCCGCGCCTACGCCATGCGGATAAAAGTAATCGCCGGCAGCGACGCCGGTTCCTGCGGCGTACCGCACGGCATCGGCCTTCTAGAAGAGCTCCGCCACATGGAACGTGCCGGCATGCCCCCAATCGCAATCCTCCGCTCCGCCACCGGAATAAGTTCAGCCATGCTCGATTTCCCCGAACCCATAGGCCAAATCACCCCAGGCTTCCGCGCCCGCTTCATCATCACACAGCACGACCCCCTGGAAACAGTAACCAACCTCCAAAAAGAAAAAACCATCATCTTCGACGGCGCAGCAATCCATTCCCCCAACGACATGACTACAGACGGGCTATAGAAAATGTTCCCCACTCCTTTATCTACGCAATTCTCCACAAATATTTTTGCCGCGGAGAGCGCGGAGAAAACAATTCATCTCTTTGGCTTCTATGCGTTCTCTGCGATCTCCGCGGTAAAAATNNACAAGCATCCCGCCATTTCCCCGCATCCGCCACCTGAATCTCCAGCCGCTCCGAAACCGCCCGATGCCGATCCGGATCGATCTTCCCCGCCAACGATTTCCACGTCGCCTGCAACGCCGTCGCCTGCCGATGCCCCAGATAATATTTGCCGCACAATTCCTGCCAGAGCGTTTTGCCCGATCGCATTTTGTAATCCCACCGCACACGATGAAACCACAGCAGCAATTTTTCCGGGCATCGCGAGACATCATCAAATTCATCCGCAATCGGCGGAAAATACTGCCCAACCGCGTTATCCCCGCGCCGGCCCCGATCCACCCCAATCCCCGCCTTATCCCCGCGATGATAATACGTAGCCGTCCAATCCCGCCGCGGCTCCGCGTCATTCCAGGGCATCGGCGCGTAATGATCCCCGCCAATCAGATGATGCAATCCCAGCGGCATTGTGTAATTCAAATACGTCTCGCGCGATGAAAGCATCATGTCCCGAATCACATCTACCGCCCCCGGATCATTGGTGAACGTCATATGCACCCACTCCTCCGCGATATGCGCCGCCGGAATCTCATGATCCCACGCCAGCCGCCCAAACGCATACCAATTCGCCTGCGAAAAATCGTGCCCGCACCAGTTCGTATCCGATCCCGTGTTGCTCACCGCGGCCACGCCCGTCAACTGGTATGGATACACCGACCCATCAACCACTTTCCCAACGCTCGATCCACCTCCGCGCGCAAAAGTCTCCGAATCAAAAAATTCCTTCCACATCGTCCCCAGATAAACCAGGTGTTTCGACTGCCCCAGATATTCCTGAGCCGCCTGCACCTCCGCCAGCACCGGACTCTCTTTCATCCCGCCAAACAGGGGATGAAACGGCTCGCGAGGCATGAAATCCAGCGGCCCATTCTTCACCTGCACGATCACATTCGGCCGAAACTTCCCATCCAGTGCCGTGAATTCAATATACGCCCGCTTGATCCGATCCGGATCAACCTTCTCGTCATAAACAAACGCCCGCCACAGGATGATCCCCCCATGCGGCGACACAGCATTGGCCAATACATTCGCTCCATCCGCATGCGTCCGCCCATAATCCTGCGGCCCAGGCTGCCCCTCCGAATTCGCCTTAACCAAAAACCCGCCAAAATCCGGTATTAATCTCCAAATCTCATCCGACTTTTCTCGCCACCATTTTCCCACCGCCGGATCAATCGGATCGTTGGATTTCAATCCCCCAATCTGCATCGGGCTTCCAAAATTCACAGATAAATAAACCCGAATCCCATAAGGCCGCCAAAGATCAGCCAGCGCCGCGACCTTTGGCAGATACTCCGCCGAAAGAATCCGCGGATCCGTATTCACATTGTTGAGAACCGAAGCATTGATCCCAATCGAAGCATTCGCCCGCGCATAATCCACATATCGCCGGCTCAATTTCCCCGGCAAATCGTTCCAATTCCAAAGCGATTTTCCCGCATACCCGCGCTCAATCGATCCATCCAGATTATCCCAATGATTCAGCAGCCGAAGCTGCACCTTCGGCCGCTGGATGATCGATAGAGGGGCAATTGGCGCACAAGTCTGAATTAGCCGCAGAAAATGAAACACCCCGTAAAGGGCCCCAATCTCCGTCTCCGACGCGATAACCGTTGCCCGGCGATTCGCAACCTGTGCCGATTGAATGACAAACCCCTCGCGCCCAGCAGCCGCAATATCTTTATCCCACCCCAAACCACGAACAACATCACTTGTACCCGGCGTCCCCACAACAACCGCACCGTCGCCACCATCATCGGCAATGCGAGTCGAAAGCAACGACGACAATCCGCTCGTCAATTCATCCCGAATAATCCGAGCGGTAGGGGAGTTCCCCGAAACATTGATCCCGCGCACTATCCCCCGATACCGATCCGCGAGCGTCCCCAGCGGCGCATACCTCAACCAAAGTTTCGATCCATCTTCTCCGTTCACGTTCGCATCACCCTCCGACTTTCGCCCCAATCCGGTGAAAACTCTCCGGCGGCCCAAGATAGCTCGGCTTAACGCCGCCAAGCCCCACCACAATCTTCTCAAGCACCACAGCCGGATCAACCATCCAGAATTTCAAAACGTGATACCCGGATTTCGAAATCGTAAGCTTCGATTGAACAACATGAATATTGTTGCTCACCATATGCTCCCAATCCCGTTGCGTCATGTTCGCCAGCGCATCAACCACCACCGGCGGCCGATCATCAAACGATACCGCAAACCGCAATCCTCTCCCCGGTACAAACGCCTGCGTCGGCGCAATCATCGCAAAAACATCCACGGGTCCCGAATCAGCCAGATACATCTTATATTGCAAACAAGGCGACCCCTCCGGCGGCGTCACGCTCGGCGCGGTATTCGGAAATATCGTCATCGCGGACAGCGTCTTCCCATAATCCTCAATCCGATCCCACCGCGCCGAAGCCGAATCAACCTTCCCCGTGAAATGCTGCGGCTCGATCGATACATACCCATCCGTCTCAACAAACCCATCCAGATTATCCTTGTTCACTTCAGCGGGATTCACAGCGTTCACCGTCACGGTGACCAGATCAGCATTCGGCCCGGCGATAATCACGTTCCCGCTCGTTGATCCCGCAGGCGCCTTGCTCCAATCAACGCTGACGATCAGCCGCAAATCTTTCTCCACAGTCCCCTGCGATTGACTCAAAACAATCCAAGGCTCAACCGCCGTCGCCGTAAACTGAAACGCCGTCTTCCCGCGATTAAACACATCAATAAACCGGCTCTGCCGATTGAACGAATCCATCTCCGCCAGCACAGGCTTCCCCGCCGCCCCAGGCCACGCCAGCGCCGATCCTTCCACGGCCACGCCCATCTTCGCCTCACTTGGCACATCAATCGTCGTCACCTTCGGCATGACATTCCGCGTCGGCTGCTGCCAACCCCGATACCCGATCCGCGTCTGATCCATCATGTGATTCCATTTGCCGCCCACCAGCTCGTGGTTGTAATAATTCGACATTTCCTGATCCGCCTTAAACAGCGCCCGCGCCTGATCGGCAAAATCATTCGCGCTCGCCCGCCCCTGGCTCGCGTACAGCCGATTCTTCCCCACCGCGATATACAGATTGGCGACCGTCGCATACGCCTTCGCCGGATAAAGCATCAGCTCGTAAAACGCATCCTTCGCGTTATCCGGCAAACTCGCCTGAATTGCCTCCGCCTTATCCACGAGTGTTTTAAAATCCGCCGCAACACGGTCCGCCTCCTGATAATTCACAGGGCTGAACGTATCCGGGCTCAAAAGTTCCGGCTTGCACCGCCCGTTATATTTCGTGTACGTCGCAATCAGATCAGCAATCTCTCCCGCATGCTCCCACCCAAATTCCCGCTCCGCCCACATCCGCGTGTATTCCAGATTGTTGTCGTTTGTCCATTTCGAAGGGTCCCACGCCAGGTTCAAAAAATACTCAATCGGAAATTCCTTACACTTCAAACTCCCGACATTCACAATCCAGATCTGATTCGCCCCATAGTTGTAGGCCAGCTCCATCTGCTCCCAAACCTTGGAGATCGGATTGGTATTATTCCACTTATAATTCCGCGGCCCGCCCACATAATCAAAGTGATAATAAATCCCCGCTCCGCCGCTCCGCGCCCGTTCCGGTTCCGTCGGCAATCGCCGGATATTCCCCCAATTGTCATCACACCAAAGCAACGTCACATCATCCGGAACGCGCATCCCCTTCTCGTAATATTCCTGCACCTCTTTATACAAAGCCCAAAGCTGCGGCACTTTTGATAGATCCGGATTCACCCGGTTCGCGATAATCTTCCGCTGATCCGCCACGATCTGTTCCAGCAGCGAAACATTCGCCGCCATGTCGCCCCCCTCGACCATCGGCATATCCCCATCCCCGCGCATTCCAATCGTAATGATGCTCTCAAAATCCTTATTGCGATTAACCCCTTCATCCCAGAACGCCCGCAACTCATCCCCATTCGTCGCGTAATTCCAAGGCCCCTTGCCGTGCCGCTTCCATTCCTGCTGCGCCCGCAGCATCGGCTCATGGTGCGATGTCCCCATCACAATCCCATATTCATCCGCCAGCTTGGCATTTAACGGATCATCCTCATTAAACGCACTCCCCCACATCGCCGGCCACAGATAATTCCCCTTCATCCGCAGCAGCAATTCAAAAATCTTCTCATAAAACCCATGCTTGAACCCGCCATACTTTTCCCCAGCCCATCGCGAAAGCGACGGCGCCTCATCGTTCAAAAAAATCCCCCGATACTTCACAGCCGGCGGCCCCTGCACATACTTCCCCGCCTTCACAAAAACAGAATCCTGATGCACCACCGGCACATCCGCCCACCAATACCAGGGCGAAACCCCCATCTGCTCGGATAAATCATAAACCCCAAAGATGGTCCCGCGCTTGTCGCTNNCACCAGCGCATCCGCCACGCCCGGAAAAGGCTGTTGCACCACCTGCAAAAAAAACGTTTCCCACTTCCCCGCGATTTGCGATGGATCGATCTTTCCATCATGAATCAACTGATCGATAACCCGGCTCTTGCCGATCGTCCCCACAATAATCGCGTGCGATCCCAGCGATGACGGATCATGAACAATCGCCGCCGAGCTATCGGTCACGCGCCCAATATCCGCTTGCAAATCACCCACCGCGCGAACAACGCCGGCAAAGTCATCCCCATCCACATAAATATTCGCCGCCGACTTGGCCGCCGCAATATTAAAATCACCCTTCCCCGGCGTGTTCTCGACATACCGCGCCTGCCCAATGGCAAAGCAAGCCGGCGCAAAAATAAGAAACAACAACAGCACCCCAGAACATTTAGCGGGCGANNCGACCGCAGGTCGCCGGGTTCGCTCACGATACCGCTCAGAATTGAAGTCATTGCTCACGTCCAACGTAAGCGTTTACTCCCGCGGAAATGACCAAAAATCATCCGCGGGCAGGTCATCCTTTGCCGCCGAATATTAGACTAAACGATTAGAGGCTCAGCCACAAATTGGAAGAGGCTGGGATGGACTCCCCGAAATGAAATCACAGAGGGCAACTTTTTTGATCTTTCACGGAAGCCCCCAATATTTGAGCCAATATTGGACTGCGGAGAACGCAGAGATCGCGGAGAAAGACACAGAGAAGCGGCAACTGAATGCCCTCCGTATTCTCCGCGGTCTCCGCGAACTCTGCGGTTAAATATTCTGCCGGAATCACCCAGGGATATCACGCATGCACAGGCTTCCGCCCGCGATCACGCGGATGAACCGAAGCCGGCCCAAACCGCCGCTTCCCCGGCTTCTGATGCTCCGGCCGTGGCTGCGAATGCTGCTGCCCACCGGTCGCCGGATGCCGAGGCTTCTGCCCCTGAGCCGCCGGATGTCGCGGCCCATTCTGCGCTGCGTGATGCGGCGCGTGTTGCGCTCCCTGCCGAGGCGCATGCTGCCCTCCTTGATGAGGTGCATGCTGGCCTTCATGACGCGGCGAATGCTGCGCCGCATGACGTGGA
This sequence comes from Phycisphaerales bacterium, assembly GCA_003153655.1. GTDB lineage: Bacteria > Planctomycetota > Phycisphaerae > Tepidisphaerales > Tepidisphaeraceae > PALSA-1353. The sequence goes on along the minus strand of PMAK01000027.1, from coordinate 33,019 downwards.
GCATGTTCCTCTCCTCGACGCGCACCATGCTTCGATGCATGACGTGGAACATGTTCAATAGGAGCAGATTGCCGATGCCCGTTCCCGGCCGCCGCGTGCCCGTTCGCCGCAGCCGCCGCGGGCTCATTCTGATAAACCGGATGATCATTCATCACCGGAATAGGCCGCCGAATCAGCTTCTCAATCAGCTTCAGGCTGCCGCGTTCTTCCCGATCGCAGAATGAAACTGCCTCACCCTTCGCCCCAGCCCGCGCGGTGCGGCCGATGCGATGGATATAAGTCTCCGGCTCATGCGACACATCAAAATTCACCACGTGCGAAACATCATCAATATCAATCCCGCGAGAAGCGATATCCGTCGCCACCAGCACCGGCGTTTTGCTTGCCCGGAAATTTTCCAAAGCCCGCTGCCGTGCGTTCTGGCTCTTATTCCCATGAATCGCTTCGGATCGGATGCCATAAGTCTGAAGCTGCCGCACCACGCGGTCCGCCCCATGCTTCGTGCGGGTAAACACAATCGCCCGCGACATCGGCAGCTTGTTGAACAGATGCGCCAATAGCGCCGGCTTATGCCGCTTCTCAACAAAATAAACCGATTCCTTGATCCCCTCGGCCGTCGCCGAAACCGGCGTGATCTGAACGCTCGCCGGATTCTTCAAAAGCGAATCCGCCAATCGCCGAATCTCCGGCGGCATTGTCGCCGAGAACAGCAGCGTCTGGCGCTGCGCCGGCAACCGCGAAACAATCTTTCGAATGTCGTGAATAAAACCCATGTCCAGCATGCGATCCGCTTCGTCGAGAACTACCGTCTCAACGCCGCGTAAATCCGCATGACCCTGACCGATCAGATCAAGCAACCGACCCGGGGTGGCAACAACAATATCCACGCCCTGGCGCAGCGCCTGCACCTGCGAATGCTGGCTCACGCCGCCGAAAATCACGGCAACGCGGAATCGAAGATTTTTCCCATACGTGCGAAAATCCCCCGCGATCTGCGTCGCAAGCTCGCGCGTCGGACAGAGAATCAAACAGCGGGTGCGAGCGCCGCGCCCGGCAACAACCGGAGTAGAAGTAAGACGATGAAGAATCGGCAGCGCGAACGCCGCCGTTTTTCCTGTGCCCGTCTGAGCACAGCCGAGCAAATCCCGGCCTTCAAGTACGTGAGGAATCGACTGCGCCTGAACAGGCGTAGCAACAGCGTAGCCTTCCGCGGCAACGGCGCGGAGCAGGGGCTCAGAGAGCCCCAATTCAACGAATTTCATGAACGGTCCTTTGGTGGACAATGCGCACCAGAAGGGCCACGGCTAAACGCCGAAGAAATGCCGGTAGATGCGCTGCAACTGGGCTCAGATCAATCAGGAATGTGCCTTTAGGCAATAGTTCGTGAAGGTTCAGGCGGGCAGTTGACTTGCTCAGTATAGCATATCGACACATCATTCATCAAGGATGTGCAAAAAAATGATGAAACGCGACACTCGCCATGTTCCCGTGCTGCTAAATGCAGTCCTCGATATTCTACATCCCCAACCTGGGCAGATCATCGTCGATTGCACCCTCGGACTAGGCGGCCACTCCTCTGCAATCCTGCAACAAATCGCGCCAACCGGCCGTCTCATCGCAATCGATTTCGATCCCGCCAACATCGCAATCGCCCGCGAATCCCTTACAAAAATCGTGGGCACATTCGATCTCTATCACGACAACTTCGCCGCGCTCCCAACCATCCTCGCACAAGCCGGAGTTGAAAAAGTTGACGCGGTGCTGGCTGACCTCGGCGTCGCCAGCCCACAGATCGATAACCCGGATCGCGGATTCTCCTACCGACAACCCGGCCCGCTGGACATGCGCATGGATCCGACACGCGGCCGCTCCGCATCCGCCATCATCAACCAAATCACCCAACGCGATTTGGAATCCGCGCTGCTCGAACTAGGCGACGAAACCGACGCCCCCCGAATCGCCGAACTCGTCATCGAGCGCCGCGCGGCTCATCAAATCACAACAACAACCGAATTAATCGCCATCGTCTGCGAAGCCCGTGATTTCACCCTCAAACGCGCCGCCGGCGCAAAACTCCATCCCGCCGCCCGGACCTTCCAGGCCCTCCGCATCCTCGTCAATCGCGAACTGGCCAACTTAGATCGCCTGCTCACAGTCCTGCCAACCTGTCTCAAAAGCGGCGGAACAGCAGCGATCATCAGCTTCCACAGCGGCGAAGACCGCCGCGTAAAATCCGCATTCCGCGACGGCCAACGAACCGGAATCTATGGCGAAATCAGCCCCGATCCCGTAATCGCCGACGCTGCAGAACAAAAACTAAATCCCCGATCCCGATCCGCAAAACTCCGCTGGGCAAGATTGAAGTGAACCAAACCCCAACTATAGCAATCATCGGCGGTGGGGCGGCTGGATTAGCAACCGCAATCTTCGCAGCCCAATCCGCAAACAAATCCCGCCGCATTCTTCTCCTCGACGGGGCAAAAACTCTAGGCGCAAAAATCCTCGTCTCCGGCGGCGGACGCTGCAACGTCACCCACGACGCCGTCATCCCCGAAGATTTCAACGGCTCCCGCACGGTCATCCGCAATATCCTCGCCGCCTTCCCCGCCTCTGCCGCGGTCGATTGGCTCGCCTCCTTGGGGGGAGAACTGAAACGCGAAGAAACCGGCAAGCTCTTCCCGGTCGCCAACACCGCTCGGGCGGTCCTCAGTGCGCTCCTTCACCGCTGTACTGAATTGGGCATCGAGATTCTTCTCAACACCCGAGTCACCGCGATATCCGCATCAACCGAATCCGACCCACACTTCAAAATCCAGCACGAAACCGGAATCATCTCAGCCACTCGCGTAATAATGGCCACGGGCGGCCGCTCCCTCCCGCGCAGCGGCAGCGACGGACAAGGCTGGGAAATCGCCCACAAATTAGGCCACACCATCACCCCAACCTATGCCGCCCTCGTCCCGCTGGTCCTGGCCGACAAAATGTTCCACGCCAGCGTCTCCGGAATCGCAATGGACGTGCAACTCCAGACCTTCGCCAACAATCGCCTCATCGACCGCCGTCGCGGCAGTCTCCTATGGACACACTTCGGCATCAGCGGGCCCGTCGTCATGGACGCCAGCCGCCACTGGGTCATCGCCCACGAATCCAACGCACAAGCCCGAATAGAATGCAATCTCTTACCGGGCGAAAATTTTGAGACAATAGAAAAATGGCTCGTCGATCTAGCAACCACGCGCGCCAAATCCTCCATCGCCAGCGCCATCGCCGACCGAATGCCCGAGCGCGTCGCCAAAGCAATCATCTCGCACGCCGATGTTGATCCCGCCACCATCTGCGGCCAACTCTCCCGCGCCGGCCGGCGGCAACTCGTCGCCTCCCTCACATCCCTCCCGCTCCCGATCCTAAATCACCGAGGCTGGAACTACGCCGAGGTCACCGCCGGCGGCATCCCCCTCGACGAAATTAATTACCGCACCATGGAATCCCGAAAAATCCCCAGCCTATATCTCGTAGGCGAAATGTTAGATTGCGATGGCAGGATCGGCGGCTTCAATTTCCAATGGGCTTGGGCCACGGGACATCTCGCTGGAAAAGCGGCCGGAGCGCCACCGCCTTAATAGCTACTTTGGATTTTTCTAATAAATTGTCCGATTTCCCCAAAATACGATCAAAAAGAAGTCGCAGCATTCCATCATCCAGTGAAATCGTACACGCGCACGCGCTCCCAGCGCGCCTTGTTCCGCTCAATAAATTCCAGATGAAGCGCATGCTTCTGATAAACGTCATGCGCCGCTGCATCCGCGAAGACAACTGCGAGACCTACCGAGTATGAGTTATCAACAACATCCCGCGACGTCTCTGCCGGCGTCCCCGCCCACAATTGCTCTACGCCCGGAATCCTATTCAAAAGCGATCGGCAATCAGCCACCAGGCTATCTTTTGCCGCCGCAGGCGTACCCGCTTTTAGCCAGAAATAAACGTGATGAATAAACATGGATCTCCTCATTTCCCCGCATACCAAAATGCCCGACGCCAGTTGTGCTCCCACAGCTTTTTTTGCAGCGCCATCGGCATCTCCGCCAGTTCGCTCGCCGTACAGTTCATCTGCGCCTGAGCCACGTTACGGATGCCCGGAATAACCGTTCCCAATCCCGCAGCCGTATCAATAAAGTTAACTCTCAGATCAAGCGCCTTATGCAGCGCAGCCAAACTATCCGAATCATCCTGCTTCCCCCAACTCCCACCAATCGCCCAAGCCCCAAACCCAATCTCCGAAACGTCCCAACCCAATGGCCCGAATTTCCGAAATTTCATTGCTCAACTCTAGATAAAAATGCCGTCACTCTAAGGCTTAAGCCACTTCACAAACCACGCGATTGCCGCCGCCTGCGAATCAGCGTTCACCTTGTGGCCCGTCTTCTCCTCAATCCGTTCAACAAACCGATCCTCCGCGCCTGTCCGGTGATATGCCGCCTGTGCCGCATCAACGCACAACTGCAAACCCGGCAAAGGCGTGTGAGCGTCCGAATCGCCGTTGATCGCCATCAAAGGTCGCGGCGAAATTAACGTAACCATCGAAGGCCCATCAAACTCGCCGTCAATCCCCGGCACAACGCGCGCATAAAACGCCCGCACAAATTCCGTCCCCGGCTCAGTAACATGGCTCTCCTTGGCGACAACATCAAACGCATGCTGGACCGTCCCAATCCGCTCTTGCCAGTCGTCGTTATCCAGCGCCCACTTAAAACTCTCCAGCCCGATGCAGGGAATCGCCACGCTCACGCGCTCATCCACCGCCGCGGTCAGATAAGTCTCAATCCCACCCTTGGAAACGCCGTACAACCCGATGCGTGCCGCATCCACGTCGTCGCGCGTATCCAGATAATCAATCAGCCGCATGACGTCCCAAACCGTGTCGTAATAAAATGGATGCTCGCCCGGGTTCTCCCAGGCGCGGACGATCGCCTGATCATATTCAACCGTCCCGCTGCCCGCCTTCGTCCGCTCGCCGTGATACCGGCCATCAATCGCCACGGCGATAAACCCCTTATCAGCCAGTGCAACCAGCAGCGGTATCTCATCCCATTTCCTTCCGCCCGTCCCATGCAGCGCAATCACAACCGGCGCCCGTCCGGCAAGATCTTTCCGCTTCAGCAAAATCCCCGGCACCCGCTGCTCCGCATCGGAGGCGAAAGAAAAATGGAATTCCTCAAGCAACCCGGAGGCTGGCAACGCCGTTACCTCCGCCGCAAGCGGCACGCGAGGCCGATCAATCAGCTTCAGAAAATCCCCGCGCACATCCGCACCCGACGCAATCCCAGCCCCGAGCCAGACAATCGTAAGCCACGCGCACAAAATCAGTCGAACAAGTCGCGTCACGTGATCCATAATACTTGGTTTCCATTACCCGGTATAATCAACCTCATCATGAAAATCGATTTAATCACCGACAGCGTAAAACTAAACAACGGCGTGCAAATGCCCTGGCTCGGCTTCGGAACTTTCCAATCCCCGCCCGGCCAAGTCGCCGAAGACTCTGTCCTCTGGGCGCTCCAGGCCGGCTATCGCCACATCGACACCGCGCAGATGTACGGCAACGAGCGCGCCGTGGGCGAGGGGGTGCGCGCCTCCGGCCAGCGCAGCGAGGTGATGGTCACCACCAAGATTCAGCCGCAGCAACTGGCGCCGCACGAGCTCGAACGCTCGGTCAAGGAGAGCCTGGCGCAGCTGCGGCTCGACGTCATCGATCTTTTGCTGATCCACTGGCCGAACCCGCGCGTGCCGCTGTCGGAAACCCTCGGCGCCATGGCCAAGATGAAGCGCGAGGGCTACACGCGGGCGATCGGGGTGTCGAACTTCACGGTCGCCTTGCTCGACGAGGCCAACAAGGTCACCAGCGAACCGCTGGTCTGCAATCAGGTCGAGTGTCACCCTTATCTCGATCAGGACAAAGTGTTGGCGGCCTGCCGCCGGCTCGGCATGGCGATGGTGGCCTACAGCCCGATTGCACGCGGCCAAGCCAAGGCCGACGAGTTGCTCGCGCGCGTCGGCCACGCGCATGGGAAGACCGCGGCGCAGGTCTGCCTGCGCTGGCTCACCCAGCAGGGAATCGTGGTGATCCCGCGCACCGCCAAGATCGAGCGGCTGGAGGAGAACCTCAACATTCTGGATTTCGACTTGTCGGATGCCGAGATGACGGAAATCGCCGGGCTTGCCCGTCGCGGCGGCCGCATTGTCGATTGGACCTGGTCGCCAAAGTGGGATTGAGGGATCACTGTCATGGCTGGGACAAGCCCGGCCATGACAGGTAAATAATGTCCATGACCATCCAAAACGACACCGCGCTCGTCCTGTTCTCCGGCGGGCAGGACTCCACCGTCTGCCTGGCTTGGGCGCTGACGCGCTTCTCCCGCGTGGAAACCGTCGGCTTCGACTACGGGCAGCGCCACAGGATCGAGCTCGATGTTCGTCCACGTATCCGCGAGCGGTTGATGGCGATGGACGCCGGCTGGAAAGCGCGGCTGGGCGACGACTACGTCGTCAAGCTCGATGCGCTGGCCGCCATTTCCGATACGGCGCTCACCCGAGAGACCGCGATCGAAATCGCCGACAGCGGGCTGCCGACCACCTTCGTGCCCGGGCGCAATCTGATCTTCTTTTCCTTCGCCGGCGCGCTTGCCTATCGCCGCGGCGCGCGCCACATCGTCGCCGGCATGTGCGAGACCGACTATTCCGGCTACCCGGATTGCCGCGACGACACCGTCAAGGCGATGCAGGTGGCACTCGGCCTGGGGCTGGACAAGCGCGTCATTATCCATACGCCGCTGATGTGGATCGACAAGGCCGGCACCTTCGCCATGGCCGAGGAGATCGGCGGCGCAGGCCTGCTCGACCTCGTTGTCGAGGACAGCCATAGCTGTTATCTGGGCGACCGCACCCACCGCCACGACTGGGGCTATGGCTGCGGCGAATGCCCGGCCTGCCGCTTGCGGGCGCGCGGGTTTGCGGAATTCAAGAACTGGCCAAGAGCAAAGTGAAAAATGAGCGCATTGGAAAAGCAGAAGAACATTGAAGGCGGGTTTTTTCTGGTCTTGTTCTGCCTGACCATTCCGTTGGCCAATTGGATGATCGGCCACGTCGGAACGGTTTGCACGGCCAACGGCCCCTGCCTGCTGCCGGTGGCGCCCGGCCTGATGGCGCCGTCCGGCGTGCTGATGATCGGCATTGCTCTGGTGCTGCGGGACCTTGTTCAGCGCCGATTGGGCGTAGAATTCGGCATTGCCGCGATCGTCGCGGGCGCGGCGATTTCCGCGGGACTTGCGCCGCGCTCGCTGGTGATCGCGTCGGCAGCCGCGTTTCTTCTGTCAGAATTCGCCGACTTCGCCGTCTACACTCCGCTCGCCCGCCGCCGGCTTGTTCTGGCGGTGGTCGCCTCCGGTATTCTTGGGCTGGTGGTGGATTCTATTGTGTTCCTCTGGCTGGCCTTCGGCTCGCTCGATTTCTTGGTGGGCCAGATCGTCGGCAAGCTCTGGATGGTACTCTTGGCCATCCCCTTCGTTGCCTATCTTCGCCGCCGCGACGCGCGGCTCGGCCTGAACCCCGTCTGAGGCAGCCATGACCTCCACGCTCGACACGCTGCGTAACGTCACCACTGGCACCATCACCACCATGCTCTTGAAGAAGGGCATCCGCCGCTCCTGGATGGCCGGCGCCATGCCGTTCGGCTTTTCCGGCAAGCGGGTGGTCGGCCCGGCCTTCACGCTGCGCTTCGTACCGGTGCGCGAGGATCTGGCGACGCCGGAAAGCTGGTCGAAGCCGATCTCCACGCGCAGCGCGATCGAAGCCATGCCGGAAAACTGCGTGGTGGTGGCCGACGCCATGGGCGTCACCGGCGCCGGCATCTTCGGCGACATCCTGTGCATGCGCATGGTCAAGCGCGGCGTCTCGGCGCTGATCAGCGACGGGGTCATGCGCGACAAGCACGGCGTGGTCGCCACCGGCCTGCCGGTCTGGTGCGCGGGCGTGGCGGCGCCGGCCTCGGTCAACCAGCTTACCTTTGTCGGCTGGAACGAGCCGATCGGATGCGGCGGCTGCGCGATTTTCCCGGACGACATCATCGTTGCCGACGACGACGGCGCGGTGGTGATCCCGGCCGCGCTCGCGGATTTTGTCGCCAGCGAAGGCGCCGAGCACGAGCTCATGGAATCCTGGCTGGTGCAGGAGGTGGAGAAGGGCGCCAAGCTCCCCGGCCTCTATCCGCCCAACGACGAAAACAAGAAGCGCTATGAAGAGTGGAAAAAGAAGCACTAGCGCATGATCCCGAAAAGCATGTCCTCGACTTGATCGGGGATGGGAACCGGTTTTCGGAAAAGATCATGCGCCATTAAAATGCCGCTTAGCCCGCGCCGACGGGCCGTTCATAAAACTATGGTATCATTATCCTGTCATGGGCGATTCGCAGCCGGGGTTCGCGTTTGCGTACTCGTGCGTCATCGCGGCGACGCGATGCCTTCAATAAGGGGCTGCCTATGACTATGCATGTTCATATCCGTCGTGCCGACGTGCTGAACCAATCGGCGGCGGACCGGCTTGCGGCGCGCTATCCGCATTGGGCCGAGCGCGTCGTCACCGTCGTTGCCGCAAGCCTCGCGGTGTTGGTGGTGGCGCTGATCGCCGTCGTCATGGGGATGGCTTAACGCCATTGCCGGCACGCGGCCCGCTTTTTCGGCGCGCGGCATTGCCGCGCCCGAAGCGATCGAAGAAATTCCTGCGCAGCATTCGCATCAGCCATTCCGGCGCGCCGGCCGATCCGCGCTTGCGTGGGACCGCGCCGGCGTGAGCGGGATCGACGACCGCGCCGTGCGGCGAAGGCGTTGCTAGTAGCCCGCGTGCCCGCAAGATGCGCCACGCGATTGGCGCGCTTTTCCCTAGCGCGGCGTCGCCTTCCTCACCCAGCAATTCCGCCACCAGAACGGGCGGCGGCGCGAATATTTCCGGCATCGAGTCCGACAGCGTGCGATCGCCCAAGATATTCCAGCGCGAGGCGCCGCCCATGATCGGCGAGCGCAGGGAAAAGACCACTCTGGCGATACGGCTCTCGCGGATCGCGTAGCTGCAAAAGGCGCACGGCTCCATTTTCGTGTAGATGGTGCAGTCGGCAAGATCGGTTCCGCCGAGCGTCGCTTGCGCCTCGCAAATCGCCACCAATTCGGCGTGGCGGGTGACGTCGCGGTCATGCGCGATCTTGTTGATGCTTTCGGCCACGATAACGCCTTTGCGCACGATGACGGCGGCCTAGGGATATTCGCCCTGTTCGGCCGATTTTTCCGCCAGCGCAAAGCAACGCCGCATCATGTCCTCGTCGCTCGTCTTAGTGTCTGGATTGAGCATCTTTGCAGCTCGTCAAGTCGGGGCCGGATCCGCCGGCGGCGTTTGCGAAAACGCCAAACGCGCGTCGGAGGCAAATTGCCGCCGCCACATCACGATCACGATGCCGCTGGTAGTGAGCGCCAGCGGAAGCGGCCCTAAGAACCAGCCGAGATAACCGAGCGCGAAAAAGAAGGCGCGCTGGCCGCGGTTGAAATGGCGGCCGGCATCGGCACACAGCCGCGCGGCGCGATGCGCGAAGTCTTGCGCTTCCGCAGTGTCTTTTTGCTCCGGCGGCGGTGCCGCGCCGACCATAATGGCAAAATAATTGAACAACCGGTACGACCAGGCGAATTTGAAGAAGGCATAAACGAAGATGACGGCGAGGCCTATCATCTTCAGCTCCCACAATTCCGGCGACGGCGCGACACCGAACGGCAGCGCCGCCACAACGGTCAAGATCTGCTCGGTCGAGCGCAACAACGTGAGCGTGCCGCCGATGGCGATCAGGCTGGTGGAGGCGAAGAACGCCGTGCCGTTTTGCAGCGCGGCAGTAACCTGGGCATCCACCATGCGAATCTCGCGCGCGAGTAGGCGCTCCATCCATTCGTCGCGATAGAGGTTCATCATCGCGTTGAGGCCGCTGCGGCCCTTGGCGGTGTTCTCGATCAGCAGCGAATAGCCGAGCCAGACGCCGATGAACCAGGCGAAGGCTAGCAGGTCCGGCAGGGTGAAGGCCGCCATGGGCGCGACTCCGAAGACGCATCGTGCCCGCTTGCCACGGGCTATTCAACCGCAAGCTTGAGTGGGCGGCGCGGCTCTGTCATCGTTACGGGAAAGGAGCGCCCCATGCCGCAAAACATCACCACCGGGTACCGCGCCCTGGTGGACGCCGCCAATAGCGAAGTCGAGACGCTGCCGACCGAGGAGGCGATCAAGCTCGTCGGCCGCGACGATGTGGTGCTGGTCGACATCCGCGATATCCGCGAATTGGCGCGCGACGGCAGGTTGCCCGGCGCCACGCACTGCCCGCGCGGCATGCTGGAATTCTGGATCGATCCGCAGAGCCCCTATCACAAGCCGCTGTTCGCCCAGGACAAGAAGTTCGTGTTCTTCTGCGCCGGCGGCTTGCGCTCGGCGCTGGCCGCGCAGACCGCGCAGCGCATGGGGCTCAAGCCGGTCGCCCATATCAAGGGCGGCTTCGGCGCCTGGAAGCAGGCAGGCGGGCCGGTCGAGCTGCCGGAAGTCGCGCCGGGTGAGCAGAAGAAAGCGTGAGAGAGCGATGGCGCTCACGCTGATCATCGGCAACAAGAACTATTCCTCCTGGTCGCTGCGGCCGTGGATCGCCATGAAGGTCGCCGGCATCGCGTTCGACGAGCAGGTGATCCCGCTCTACGAACCGGGCAGCCGCGAGCAGGTCCTGAAATATTCGCCGGTCGGCAAGGTGCCGGTGCTGATCGACGGCGACCGGCACATCTGGGAATCGCTCGCTATTCTCGAATATTTGGCGGAAAGCTTCCCCAAGGCGGGTCTGTGGCCGGCGGACGCCCACGCGCGCAGTCATGCCCGCGCGGTGGCGACCGAGATGCATGCCGGCTTCCAGGCCCTGCGCAAGAACTGTCCGATGAATTTGTGGCTGCCGGTAAAGACCCGCCCGCAGCCGCAGGAGGTCTTGGATAATGTGCGGCGTATCGACGCGCTTTGGAGCGAGTGCCGCGCGCGCTTCGGGCAGAATGGGCCGTTCCTGTTCGGCGCCTTTGGCGCGGCGGACGCGATGTATGCGCCGGTCGCGTCGCGCCTGCACAGCTACGTTCTCAAGGTGAGCGAGGTTTCGCAGCGTTATATCGACGCCGTCCTGGCCCTGCCGGCCTTCGCTGAGTGGCGCGCGGCCGGGCTGAAGGAGCCTTGGATCATGCAAGGCAACGAACCGGACTGGCCGCTGGTGCGCGGGGAAGTGCGCGCCTAGACGTAGCTCACCACGGACGCTCGATCGAATTGGTCACGTGCTCGCGGTCGGGCGAGGTGAAGCACAGGCCGATGCACAGATAGGGCAGTTCCGGGTGCGGGTTGTGCCCGCGGTGGAATTTGGCGATCGGTTCGGAATAGCACTCGCCGGCCTTGGCCTTGACCAGGACGCCTTCCTGGAAATGGGCCTCGAACAGGCCCTGCAGCGCGACGAAAAACGCCGCGCCGTTGTGGCAATGCCAATTGGTGTAGCCGCCAGGCACGATTTCGGCGTTGTAGATTTGCACCTTCACCTGCGGGTCGCGTGGCAGGGAAGCGTAAAGCGTGTCGAGCAGCAGGTTGCGGTGGAAGCCGTGGCCCGCGGGCACCAGGCCGTCGAGCTTGAGCTTGAGATCTTTGTAGTCGTCCGGCGCGTGCATGATTGCCCCCGTCATTGGGAGGCCAGTGTAGAACGAAATCTCGAACGGCAAAAACCCGGCGCAGGCGCCGGGTTTTTGAAGTTCAGGCCGCGGAGGCCGCCGGAAGTCAGTTCTTGACGGCTTCCTTGACCGCGTCCTTGAAGCCGCCCACGGCGTTCTGAATCTTGCCGGCGGTCTGCTGCACTTTGCCTTCGGTCTCGAGCTTGGAATCGCCGGTGACCTTGCCCGCGACTTCCCTCACTTTACCCTTGGCCTGTTCGACCGAGCCTTCGATACGATCTTTGTTCATTTGCTTGTCCTTTCGCTGTGGGATGGCGAACTCGAAACGATAACGAATGAACGCCCATGAACGTTCCATGGGAAAAAGCGTGCAATATCGCGCAAAACGGCCGGGAAAGTTCCCGGCCGCTCCGCGATATCTCGATTGCGCCGATTACGCGTCGAGGATCGCGACGATCTCGTGCGTGCGCGGGTCGAGGACGATGATCTCATCGCCGACCATAATGTAGTCATAGCCGCGCCACTCGGGATAGATCACGAATACCTCCCGCGGCAGCGGGTAGAAGTGGACGCTATCCGGAACGCGGGCTCCCGCGCGTACCGAAATGTTCAGATGCGCCGGTTTCACCCTGTGCTGCTTGAAGATGGTGGTCATCTTGCTGCGCTGTTCGGTCGAAAGCTTGGCGGAGCCGGCCGCCGCACCTTGGCCGGTCGTGGACTGGCTCGACTTCGCACCGGCCGGAGCTTGAGCGCTGTCGTTGGCCTTAGACTTCATATCGGCGCCGCCATTGGCGTCGGACGCGCCTTTGGCAGCCGGTCCTTTCTCCGTGGACTTATCCATGCCGCCCTTGTCGGTGGCCCGTGTCTTGTCGGCGTCGGATGCGTTTGGCGCCTGGCCTGTCGTCTCCGGCGTCTTTCGTTGCACGCCGGCTTTCTGCTCTCCGGCCTTGATGCCTGGGGCTATCTTTTCGGCCGGCGCCTTCTGCTGTGCGGCAGGCGCGCGGCTCGGCGCCGCTTCGTCCTTATTCATGTCCTTATTCATGGTCTGGGCCGATGCGACGCCGATGGTGAGCAGCAGCGTCGCTGCAACAGTCGATAACAATCTTGCTTTCCTCATTTTGAATCCTCCTGTGGGCACCTCGCGACGTGCTTGACGTTGTGGCGTGCTTAACGGGAACGTGGCCGGGTTGCGCTGGTTCCGAAAATCACGGTAATGCCGCAGTTCCCGCGCCATTGCGTTCCGGGTTCCGCCAAGGCACGCTTGTGGTCGGCGCGCGATCCCGAAAAGTGGGAACCGGTTTTCGGATAAGATCATGCGCCAGGATAAAGACGAGGGAGGGGCTGTTGGCGATTCTATCATCCGCCATCGATACCGGCGGCGCCGAATTCGGCGCCAATGCCGAACGCATGCGCGCGCTCACAGCCGAATTGCAGGCGCGCCGCGCCGAGGCCGCTCTGGGCGGTCCGGAAAAAGCGCGCGAGCGCCATATCGGACGCGGTAAATTGCTTCCCCGCGATCGGGTGATGAACCTGATCGACCGCGGTTCGCCGTTTCTGGAACTGTCGCCGCTCGCCGCCTTCGGCATGTACGACGATGCCATTCATGGGGCGGGCCTGATCACCGGCATCGGCCGCATCGAAGGCCGCGAATGCATGGTGGTGTGCAACGACTCCACCATCAAAGGCGGCACTTATTTTCCGATGACGGTGAAGAAGCATCTGCGCGCACAGGAGATCGCGCGCGAGAACCAATTGCCGTGCATCTATGTGGTGGATTCGGGCGGCGCCAACTTGCCGCATCAAACCGAAGTGTTCCCCGACCGCGAGCATTTTGGCCGCATCTTCTACAACCAGGCGACGCTGTCCTCGCTGCACATCCCGCAGATCGCCGTGGTGATGGGCTCGTGCACCGCCGGCGGCGCCTATGTGCCGGCGATGTCGGATGAGACAATTATCGTCAAGAACCAGGGCACCATCTTCCTCGGTGGCCCGCCGCTGGTGAAGGCCGCCACGGGTGAGGTGGTGAGCGCGGAGGACCTGGGCGGCGGCGACCTGCACGCGCGCAAGTCGGGCGTCGCCGACCATCTGGCGCAGGACGACCACCACGCGCTGTCGCTGGCGCGCCGCATTATCGCCAATCTCAACAGCAGGAAGACCGTCGAAATTCCGCTCAGCGCGCCGCGCGAACCGGCGCTGAACCCGTCCGAACTTGACGGCATCGTGCCGGTTGACTTGAAACAGCAATACGACGTGCGCGAGGTGATCGCGCGCCTGGTCGATGCCTCCGAGTTCGACGAGTTCAAGGCGCTCTTTGGCACCACGCTGGTGACCGGCTTCGGGCATATCCATGGCATGCCGGTCGGCATCCTCGGCAACAACGGCATTTTGTTCTCGGAAAGCGCGCTGAAGGCCGCACATTTCGTCGAGTTATGCTGCCAGCGCCGCATTCCGCTGTTGTTCCTGCAGAACATCGTCGGTTTCATGGTGGGCAAGGACTACGAGGCCGGCGGCATCGCCAAGGACGGCGCCAAGATGGTGACCGCGGTCGCCTGCGCGCAGGTGCCGAAGATTACCGTCATCGTCGGCGGCTCTTACGGCGCCGGCAATTACGGCATGTGCGGGCGCGCCTACGGGCCGCGCTTTTTGTTTATGTGGCCGAACGCGCGCATCTCGGTCATGGGAGGCGAGCAGGCGGCGAGCGTGCTCGCCACCGTCAAGCGCGACAATATCGAGGCCGCGGGCAAGACGTGGTCGCAGGTCGAGGAGGAAGAATTCAAGGCGCCGATCCGCGATCAGTACGAAACCGAGGGCAATCCTTATTACGCCACGGCCCGGCTATGGGACGACGGCATCATAGCGCCCGCCGAAACGCGCCGCGTGCTGGCTTTGGCTTTCAGCGCCGCGCTCAACGCGCCGGTGCCGGAAACGCGGTTTGGGGTGTTTAGGATGTGAAGGACGCGAGCGTTCGCTGTCATGGACCAATAATGATGTGTAAATACAGATGAATTACACCTCCGCTCTCATCGTCGGCGCCGGCTCCGGCCTTTCGGCTTCGCTGGCGCGCGCCTTTGCCACGGCCGGCATGAAGGTCGCGCTTGCGACGCGTTCCGCCACCAAGCTCGATGAATTCGTCAAGGCGACCGGCGCCAAGGCGTTCAACTGCGACGCCGCCAAGCGCGACGAAGTCGAGAAGCTGTTCGCCGATCTCGATGCGGCGAAGCTCACGCCCGACGTCGTCGTTTACAACGCCAGCTATCGCACGCGCGGGCCCTTCATTGAGCTCGATCCCGTCGAAGTCGCCAAGGCGATCGAGATCACGGCCTATGGCGCTTTTCTGGTCGGGCTCGCGGCGGCGCGCCGCATGCTGCCAAATGGCCACGGCGCCATCCTATTCACCGGCGCCTCGGCATCCGTGAAGGGCTATGCCCAGTCGGCGCCTTTCGCGATGGGAAAATTCGCGCTGCGGGGGCTGGCGCAGAGCATGGCGCGCGAATTGTCGCCGCAGGGCATTCACGTGGCGCACTTCGTCATCGACGGCGGCATCCGCAGCGCGCGCCGCGCCGAACCGGCGGATAAACCGGATTCGCTGCTCGATCCCGACGCCATCGCCGCCACCTACCTGCACGTGCTCAACCAGCCGCGCAGCGCCTGGACGCAGGAGCTCGAACTGCGGCCCTGGGTGGAAAAATTCTGAAGCGCTTGGCGGTTCTGCTATGCGAGAGCCGCTCCCGCATTGCCAAAGGCCGTGCTCTCGCGCTACGAAGCGGGCCCTGAAACAATAAATCCAATTAGCCCGGGTCCAGCATGAGCACAGCGTTACCTCAATCCACGGATGTC
This sequence comes from Phycisphaerales bacterium, assembly GCA_003153655.1. Classification (GTDB taxonomy): domain Bacteria; phylum Planctomycetota; class Phycisphaerae; order Tepidisphaerales; family Tepidisphaeraceae; genus PALSA-1353. The sequence goes on along the minus strand of PMAK01000027.1, from coordinate 17,429 downwards.
ATCGTCGTCGGTGGCGGCAATGCGGCCTTCTGCGCGGCGCTGGCCGCGGCCGAGCAGGGCGTTTCGGTGCTGGTGCTGGAGCGCGCGCCGGAAGAGGAGTCCGGCGGCAACAGCCGGTTCACCGCCGGCGCCTTCCGCTGCGTCTATGACGGCGTCGAGGACCTGCGCAAGCTGATGCCCGATCTGTCCGACGAGGAAGTCTCGAAGTCCGACTTCGGCACCTACACCGAGGAAAAATTCTTCGACGACATGGGCCGCATCACCGAATACCGCACCGACCCCGATCTTTGCGAAATCCTGATCAAGAAAAGCAAAGAGACCATGCTGTGGATGCGCGACAAGGGCGTGCGTTTCATGCCGATCTGGGGGCGGCAGGCCTACAAGATCGGCGGCATGTTCAAGTTCTGGGGCGGCCTGACGGTGGAAGCCGTCGGCGGCGGGCCGGCCCTGGTCGACGCACTCACCAAGATCGCGCGCAAGAACAACGTCACCATCGTCTACGGCGCGCGCGCCTTCAAACTGCTGGCCGACGACGACGGCGTTCACGGCGTCAAGGTCAAGCACGAAGGCAAGACCCACGAGGTGAAAGCCAAATGCGTGGTGTTGGCGTCGGGCGGCTTCCAGGCCGATGCCGAAATGCGCACGCGCTATCTGGGACCGGGCTGGGAACTCGCCAAGATCCGCGGTACCCGCTTCAACACCGGCGACGGCATCAAGATGGCGCTGGCGATCGGGGCGCAGCCGATCGGCAACTGGTCGGGCGGCCATGCGGTGGCCTGGGACCGCAACGCGCCTGAGACCGGCGATCTGACGGTCGGCGACAACTTCCAGAAGCACTCTTATCCGTGGGGCATCATGATCAATGCCAACGGCGAGCGCTTCCTCGACGAAGGCTCCGACTACCGCAATTACACATACGCCAAGAACGGCCGCATCATCCTGATGCAGCCCAAGCAGTTCGCCTATCAGGTGTTCGACAACAAGATCATCCCGATGCTGCGTGACGAGTACCGCATCAAGCGCGTCACCAAGGTGCGCGCCAATACGTTGGAAGAGCTGGTCGAGAAGATGGAAGACGTCGATGCCGCCAAGGCGCTGGCCACCATCAAGGAATACAACAAGGCGGTGATGACCGAGGTGCCGTTCGACCCGAACGTCAAGGACGGGCGCGGCACCAGAGGTCTGGCGATTCCGAAATCGAACTGGGCCAATACGATCGACGAGCCGCCATTCGAAGCCTATGCGGTGACCTGCGGGCTGACCTTCACTTTTGGCGGCCTGCGCATCGACACCAATGCGCGCGTCATGGATAGCGATGGCGGCACCATCCCCGGCCTGTTCGCCACCGGCGAGTTGGTCGGCGGCATCTTCTGGTTCAACTATCCCGGCGGCACCGGCCTGATGAACGGCGCCGTATTCGGCAAGATCGCCGGCACCACCGCCAGCCAGCGCGCCAAGCAGTCGCCGTAAGTTACGCCGTCTCGTCGCTGACCGGCGAGGTGACCACGAGGAAGACGAGATCGACCAGTCCGGTGTTCGAAATCGAGTGGTCGACGCCGGGCGGAAGGAAGATATAGTCGTGCTTGCGCACGACGTGGTCCTCGCCGTCGATATGCATGAGGCCTTCGCCCTCGATCACGTGATAAACCTGCTCCTGCACCTTGTGTTGGTGCACCTTCACATAGGCCATCGGCTGGTACATCGAAATNNAGCGCGCCGCCGAAATGATCGGGAAACTGCCGCCACGGAACCTCGGCGATATTGTGGATGAACCATTTGCGGGTCGTTGCCATGATTGTCTGCCTACCAGGATCGCGTTAGCGCGCCGGAGACGAATACCACAATATCAATTGACGTACAGCATTGTGAGAAATAGCGTTCCGCCTCGTTTTGCCAGCAGGAGACCGACGATGTCGACATCGAACAAGCTCAACGGGGCGCAGGTCATTGTCGACTACCTGATCCAGGAGAAAGTGCCGCAGGTGTTCGGCCTGTGCGGCCATGGCAACATCCAATTCATCGACGCGCTGTACGAGCGCTCGGCCGACATCAAGACCATTTCGGTACATCATGAAAGCGTCGCCGGCTTCATGGCGGACGTTTATTACCGCGTGTCCGGCAAGGCGACCGCGACCTTTACGTCGTGCGGCCCCGGCTCGGCGCAACTGCCGATCTCGCTCGCCACCGCGTATCTCGATTCGGTGCCGTTCCTGGCGGTCACCGGAAACGTACCGACCAGCCAGTTCAACCGCGGCGCCTTCCAGGAAATGTACCGGCAGAGTCAGGCCGACTTCCCGTCGACCGTGCGCAGCCTCTGCAAGCGCGTGTTCCAGCCGACGCGCGGCGACATGGTGCCGCTCGCGGTGCGCCAAGCCTGGAAAACCATGATGACGGGACGGCCCGGGCCGGTGGTGCTGGACGTGCCCTACGACGTGTTCATGGAGTCGGCTGCGGAAGAAGCGCCGAACGCGGAGGAGTGGAACGGCAATATCTCCAGCCGTTGCGGCGCCGATCCCGAAGGTGTCGTGAAGGCCGTCGATTTGCTGCTCAATGCCGAGCGCCCCGTGATTTTCGTCGGTCAGGCCGTTCGCCACGGCGGCGCGGCTGAGGACCTGCTTAAGCTCGCTGAGCGCCTGCAGATTCCGGTAGCGGCTTCCATGAGTGGGCTCGGCGCCATCGACACCCATCATCCGCTGGCGCTCGGAATGGTCGCGCGCGGCGGTCACTACCAGGCCAACCACGCCACGCGCCAGGCAGACGTACTGCTGTCGCTAGCCGCTCGCTTTGACGACCGCACGTCGAGCTCGTGGATCCCGGGCTATTCCTTCACCATTCCGCCGACGAAACTCATCCACGTCGATATCGACCCGGACGAGATCGGCCGCAACTATCCGGTCTCGCTTGGCCTGATGGCCGACACGCGAACCTTCCTGCGCCAGGTGCTGGCCGAGCTCGATCGGCGGAAAGACGTCGACAAGAGTCTCGACGCGCGCAAGAAATGGCTCGACCAGATCGACGGCTATCGCAAGGAATGGGACAGACTGGTCGCACCGGGCTTCACCGATGATACCCAGCCGATCAATCCGCAGCGCGCGGCCTTCGAGATCGACCGCGGCCTGCCGGAAGACGCCATTTTGGTCAGCGATATTGGTGTGCACCACAACTGGCTGCTGGGCTATTGCAAGCCGCGGCGCCCGGATTCGCTGATCAGTTGCATGGGGTTTGGCGCCATGGGCTTTGGTGTCGCCGGCGTACTGGGCGCCAAGTTCGCGGCGCCCGACCGGCCTTGCGTATCGGTATGCGGCGACGGCGCTTTCTTCATGCAGGCCAACGTGCTTGGCACCGCGGTCGAATACAATCTCCCCGTGGTCTGGGTGGTGTGGAACAATTACGCCTATGCTTCGATCCGTGGCTTGCAGCGTGGCTATTTGAACAAGCGCGAGTTGGCGACCGACTTCCACAATCCGTTGACCGGGCAGCGCTATAATCCGGACTTCGCTGCGATGGCGCGTTCCTGCGGCGTCGAAGGCGTGCGCGTCGATCGCGCCGCCGATCTGGCGGAAGCCGTGCGCAAAGGCATCGCTGCCAACAAGCCGTATCTCATCGACGTCGACATCGCCGCCGACATCAATCCGGCCGGCGCCGGTGTCTGGGAGCTGCCAGGCCTCGGCCAAAGCAAGCCCGCGATCGGCACGTGCTACCAACCGTGACGCGGTCCTGTCACATCTTCACAATGACGTTGCCGATGGTCCCGCGTTCGACCGTCTCGTGGGCGGCGGCAATGTCGGTCAGCGCATAAGTCGGCGTTGCGATCCGATTGGCTAGTTTGCCCTGCTCGAGCGCGCGGCTGATGGCGGACACCGCGCGCTCGCGCTCGCGGGTGTCGAGTTCGTAGACCAGGAAGAACTGCACGCGAATGGATTGGATGAGGCAGAAGTAGGCCGGCAGGCTCGCCGCCGCCGCGCCGGTGCCGTAGACGATGACGCTGCCCTTCGGCCGCAGCACGAACGGGATCAGCTTGGCATTGGCGGCGAGATCCATTTCGATCACCGCGTCGACGCCGCGTTTACCCGTTAATTCCATCACTCGTTCGCCGACGTCTTCGCGCTTGTAGTCGATGGTGTGGTCGGCGCCGGCCTCGCGCGCGGCCGCAGCTTTTTCGGGCGAGGAAATGGTGGCGAGCACCGTCGCGCCCTGCGCCTTGGCGAACTGGATGGCGTATTGGCCTACCGAACCCGCGCCGCCGGCGACTAGCACCGTGGAGTCTTTCTCGGTTCCCGCAAGCGCGACCGCATGAATGGCGGTCATGGCCGGAATGCCGAGACAGGCGCCGGCCTCGAAGCTGATCTTGTCCGGCAGCTTGACCGCCTGCGCAGCCGGCAACGCGATAAGTTCAGCGGCGGTGCCGAAGGCGCGCTTCCATTGCCCGTTCCAGACCCAGACCCGCTCGCCCAGGCGCGACTTGGCGATGCCGTCACCGACCTGGTCGATGACGCCGGCGCCGTCGCTCTGCGGGATCAGGCGCGGCCAGGCGATCTTTCGGGTGGAACCCTGGCGCGATTTGACGTCGGACGGGTTGACGCCGGATGTGGCGAGCTTGACGCGCACCTCGCCGGGTCCTGCCTGCGGGGTCTCGACGTCGCCGACGCGTAGCACCTCGCGCGCCGAACCGTTCTGTTCGTAGTAGGCGGCTCGCATGCGCTGTCTCCCCGGTACCGATCCGCCACACTACCACCTTGCAGCGCAAACGAAATCCCCAGCTGACCCGGCGTCGGGGTTTAGGCGCTGGCGTGAGCAGGTAGGCCGCTAGCGAGGGCAAAAGTATCTTCGGTTCGCTCAGCCGGAGAGCCGGGTCCATTCGGCTCGGGCGCGCTCGTTGAGATGCTGCCACTTGGCGCCGACAACGTCCCAATTGACGAGGGGCCGTTGCACATTGGTCGCCGCGTTACCGGGCGCGAGCGAATTGTGAGAATCGTAAACATAAGCGCCGCCGACGGTCAGCGCGCTGCCGAGAATGATGCCGAGTAAAAGCCGCATGTCAGACCTCCGCGTCCCGATTGCAAAACGCCGGTACCGAACCGCCGGTTCCACGATCCGGAGCGGCTCTGGCGTCCTTACGAGGTCTGCGGAGCGGAATTTGGGCAACCGGCCTGCGGCCCGTTAACCACCCGGAATCATAGTTGTAACTCCTTGAAAACACTTATGTTCCGACTTCAAAATCTTCGCACTGGGGCGAAATAAGCTGCTATATTGTCGTCATGAGTAGCCATTCCACCAAAACCGCCGGCCGGTCCTCCAAAGCCCTTCGGCGCCCCGACAAAAAGAGCGCCAAGGGCGCGCGCCCCGACGTCAAAAAGGCGTCGAAATCGGCCCGCCGCCCGGTCGGTAAGACCGCGCGGCCCCATGCCGCGACGGCGATCCGCGCGCCCAGCATCGCGCCGAAATCGGCCGCCAAAATGATCCGCACGCCGAGCCCGCCGGTGCAGCCGGTGGCCGCGCACGAAATCCGGGTCATGCCGCACAAGTATCAGGTCGGAGAGACCGTGTACTTCACCTCGCCGACATTCGGCCGCGCCGCCGCCACCGGCAGCTATACGGTGGTGAAGCTGCTGCCGTCGGAAAGCGACGACTACCAGTACCGGATCAAGAGTTCCGGCGAGGCGTTCGAGCGCGTCGCCAAGGAAAGCCAGCTCGACCGCGTCTAGCGGGCGCCCGCGCTTCCGTTTCCGCCAACGACTACGATGCTTGACCGAGGCCGCCGGGCGTAGCTGCTGTGGAGGACCGCATGCCGATCTACATCACGCAGGGGCGTTACACCGTCGATGCCATCAAGGGCATGATCGTCAATCCGGAAGACCGCGCCCTTGCTGTTGGCCGTGCCATCACCAAAGCCGGCGGCCGCCTGATCGGCTATTACGTCACCTTCGGCGATTTCGATTTTCTGACCATCGCCGAGGCGCCTGGCGAGATTCAGATGGCCGCCGTGCTGTTGGCGGCGGCCGGCAGCGGCGGGGTTACCGATCTGCGCACCACGGTGGCGATGACGTCGGTGGAGGCCAAGGGCGCTTTCGCGGCGGCGAGCGATCTTGCGCCAGGATTCAAATCGGCCGGAAAGGCGTGACCGGCAGCCTGGCAAGGAATAAACACGGCCATTGTGGCGTTATCACCAGGCTGAAGCCCGAAGGGGGAAGTCCGAATGCGCTTGTTCCTGCGCCTCATTGCACTCTTGTTCCCGGTATTGCTGGCGTGGCCGGCGTCGGCGGAAACCTATCCGAGCCGCACCGTCCGCTTGATCGTGCCGTTCGGCGCCGGCGGGCCGGCTGACGTCTACGCCCGCATGCTGGCCAAGTATTTGTCGGAGGAAACCAAGCAGTCCTTCGTGGTCGAAGACCGCCCTGGAGCCGGCTCGTTGATCGGCACCGACGCGGTCGCGAAGTCGGCGCCCGATGGCTACACGCTGCTGGTGATGTCGAACACCCACACGACCAACGAGTCGCTGATGGCGAACAAGCCGTATCAGCTAATGCGCGACTTCCTGCCGGTGGCGACCATCAATTATTCCGATCTGCTGATGGTGGTGCACCCCTCGGTGCCGGCCAAGACGGTGGCGGAATTCATTGCGCTCGCCAAGAAAGAACCGGGCAAACTTAATTACGCGTCGTCCGGCCCGGGCACGCCCTATCACATGGCCGGTGAGCTGTTCAAAGCCATGAGCGGCACCGACATCGTGCATGTGCCGCACAAGGCCTCGGGCGATATGCGCAACAGCGTGCTGTCGGGCAACGTGCAGATGATGTTCGATGCCATCACCGTGATGTCGGAGTTGGCCAAGGCCGGCAAGGTGCGTGCGCTTGCCACTACCGGCGTGAAGCGCAACCCGCTCACACCGGACTTGCCGACCGTCGGCGAAACGGTTCCCGGCTATGAGGCGACCATCTGGATCGGCCTGATGGCGCCCAAGGGCACGCCCAAAGAAGTCGTTAGCTTCCTCAACACCGCGATCAACAAGGTGATCCAACTGCCCGATGTGAAGGCCGCCTGGCTCAAGCAGGGCGCCATTCCGCTGGTGAAGACGCCGGCGGAATTCGAAGCCTTCTTGCATCAGGACATCGAGAAATGGGCCCGTGTGGTAAAGGTGTCGGGGGCAAAGATTCAGTAACGTGATTGCCGGAGGCCTATGCCGACCATCGAGGGCGCGCCGCTGAGTGGCCTAACATTGACCCTGCTGATGCTGGGCGCGCTGGCGGCGTTGACGTTGGGGCTGCTGGTGCTTGCATTTCTGCGGCCGGACCTAGCGCGCCGCCTGTTGCTGCCGTTCGCGGCGCTGGCGATCTTCGGCCTCGGAATCATAGCCATTGTCGACCGGATGGCCGAGGGCGAGCGGTTTGCCGAGCGCCGCGCGCTGGCGCAGCGCAACGCGCAACTGACCGGGGCGGCGATGGCGCCCGGATCGACGCTCGCCTGCCTCGACGGCGCCGCCGGCGAGACGGTGGAGAACGCCTGCGAAAGGACGGTATTCGCAGGGCCGCAATCCACAGCCGCCGCGGTCGCCTATATGGCGGCACGGCTGACGCTGCTCTCCGACGCATTCGCCTTCGCCCGCCATAGCGATCCGGATTTCGCCGTTTCGCTCGCCGGCTTGCGCCGCGCCATCGAACTCGACCGCTTCGGCATCGCCGCCCACGTGCTGGCGGTGCGCGACGGCTGTACCGCCGAGCGCTGCGATACATTCGCGCTGCTCGGCGATACCAACGTGATCAAGTCCAATCTCAAGGCGCAGGTGTTCGACCAATACGTCTCGCGCTATGCCGCAAACTGGAACAAGAACGCGGCGACGGCGCCGGTGGCCGATCGGCTGCCGGGCGCGATGGCGCCGGTCGCCATTCTGCCGGAGGCACCGGCCAAAGCCCCGGTTCCGGACAAATACGACCTTCCGTCTTCCGCTTCGATTCCGCCCGTCAGCATCATGAATCCCGAGCCGCCGCTGCCAAAGGCCGCCACCGACGCCCAGGCCGCGCAAGATGCGGGCGACAAGGACGCGGCGGCACCGGGCGCGCCGAAGCCGCGGGCCCCTGCGGCGCTGCCGCCGGCACGCTAGGATAGGGCTAGACTGGGCCCTGCATGTTCAAATCCGTCCTGATTGCCAATCGAGGCGAAATCGCCTGCCGGATCGCCCGCACCGCCAAACGGCTGGGCCTGCGCACCATCGCGGTCTATTCGGAGGCGGACGCCAACGCGCTGCACGTCCGGCTTTGCGACGAGGCGCACGCCATCGGCCCGGCGCCGGCCGCGTTTAGCTATCTCGCCGCCGACAAATTGATTGCGGTGGCGAAACAAGCACACGCCGCCTGCATCCATCCCGGCTACGGCTTTCTGTCGGAGAACGCCGATTTCGCCCAAGCCTGCGGCGACGGCGGGATCGTCTTTATCGGGCCGAAGCCTTTGGCGATCCGCGCCATGGGCCTCAAAGACCGGGCCAAGGCGCTGATGGAGAAGGCCGGCGTGCCCGTGGTGCCCGGCTATCACGGCGACATGCAGGATCCGAAATTCCTGAGCCGCAAAACCTACGAAATCGGCTATCCGGTGCTGATCAAGGCGACTGCCGGCGGCGGCGGCAAGGGCATGCGCCGGGTCGACCGCCACGCCGATTTCGAGGCCGCGCTCGCCGCTGCCATGCGCGAGGCGAAATCCGCCTTCGGCGACGACCGCGTGCTAATCGAGAAATACGTCACCGCGCCGCGCCACATCGAGATGCAGATTTTTGCCGACCGGCACGGCAACGTCGTCCATCTCAACGAGCGCGATTGCTCGCTTCAACGCCGGCACCAGAAAGTCATCGAGGAGACGCCGGCGCCGGGCATGAATGCGCGCTTGCGCGCGCGCATGGGCGAGGCGGCCGTCGCCGCCGCCAAGGCCGCCGATTATGAGGGCGCCGGCACGGTCGAATTTATCGCCGACGGCGCCGGCGGCCTGAAAGAGAGCCGCTTCTGGTTCATGGAGATGAACACGCGCCTTCAGGTCGAACACCCGGTGACCGAGGCGGTGACCGGGATCGATCTGGTGGAATGGCAGTTCCGGATCGCTTCCGGAGAAAAGCTGCCGCTCGCGCAAACGCAAGTGCCGCTGAACGGCCACGCGGTCGAGGCGCGGCTTTACGCCGAGGATCCGACGCGCGGTTTTCTGCCTTCGACCGGCAGGCTGCTGGTGCTGCAGCTCCCCAAGGGCGACGGCCTGCGGGTCGATACCGGCGTGGAAGCGGGCTCCGAGGTCACGCCATACTACGATCCGATGATCGCCAAGCTGATCGCCCACGGCCAAAGCCGTGACCAGGCGCTCGACCGGCTGGCGGAAGCGCTAGACAACACGGTCGTCGTCGGGCCGCGCAGCAATGCCGGCTTCCTGGCGGCGATATGCCGCGCCGAGGGTTTTCGCCGGGGCGATTTCGACACCGGCTTCATCGAGCGCAACCTCGCCGGACTCGGCGCCGTGCCCCAGGACCTCGACCGCGCCGCCGCCGCCGCCGGTGCGCAGATGCTGGTGGAGCGGGAAAGCGCGCGCATCGGCCAATCGCTCGCGCCCGAGCCGGACGGGCCGCCGTCGCCCTGGGACAGCGGCGACGCCTTTCAGTTCTCGGGCGTACGCCGGCTTGCGTTGCCTGTTCTCGCCGAGGGCAACGCCGTCGTGGCGCAGGTCGTCTCCGGATCCGCCGGCGCGACGGTCACGATCGACGGCATCGCGCCTGCCGCCGACGCTGTCGCGGTCGACGCCGGCGACGCGGTCTACGTGTTGCGCCACGGCCGCCAGACCAAAGTGACGTTGCGCGATCTCACCCTCGAGGAGGACGGGGAATACGGCCTAGGCGGGCTGGTGCGCGCGCCGATGCATGGCAAGGTACTGTCGATTTTGGTGGAGCAGGGCGCCCGTGTTACGCGCGGCCAGCGCCTCGCCATCATCGAGGCGATGAAGATGGAGCATACGCTGACGGCGCCGATCGACGGCACCGTTTCCGAGCTCACAGTCGCGGCCGATGCGCAGGTGGCCGAAGGCGCCAAGGTGATGGTGATTGAGCCGGCGCCGGCGCCAGAATAAGGCGGCCGCGCGCGAGGCCGGCCGCCCAATTTCCGCCAACAATGACCCCGTTTGCGCCCCGATTTGGCCCCGAACGCCTGATGGTTATGGCCTTGGGGGGCGGGTGCGTTTGGTATTGGTGGGAACTCTCGGATGAACCGCTCGTTCGCGCTCGCAATCGCCGCTGTCTGCCTCGCCGGCGGCGCCTTCTCGGCGCAGGCCGCCGATATGCCGCGCGCCAATCCTTTGCCGTACTACAAGGCGCCGGTGGAAGCGCCGTTCAGCTGGACCGGCTTCTACTTCGGCATCAACGGCGGTTACGGCTGGGGCCGATCGAGCTGGAGCGATCCGACGCTCGGCGCCGACTCCGGAACCTTCAACACCTCCGGCGGATTGCTCGGCGGCCAGCTCGGCTATAACTGGCAGAACGGCCCGATCGTGCTCGGCATCGAAACCGATGCCGACTGGACGAATATCAAAGGCAGCACGGCCGGCCCCGGCGGCGTCTGTGCGGTCGACGGCGGCGGGATTTGTCAGACCAAGCAGGATTGGATCGGCACCACCCGCGGTCGGGTTGGCTACGCGTTCGGCCGCTTCCTGCCCTATGTCACGGGCGGCGCCGCTTACGGCGACATCAAAGCCCCGCAAACCACCGGCACGGCGACGCAAACGAAGTTCGGCTGGACCGCCGGCGGCGGCGTGGAATATTCGCTCAATCCCAATTGGAGCGCCAAGGTAGAGTATCTCCACCTCGATCTCGGCACCGCCAGTCTGTTCAGCGCGGCGTCTGCTGCATCTTCGCTATCCGTTCCCGTCTCCGACGATTTGGTGCGGGCCGGCGTCAACTATCATTGGTGAGCCGTTTCAGCTCAGGTGGGGGCCGGGTCCGCCGGCCGCCTCCAGCACGGCCGCGCGCCATTCGCGCTTGACCGGCAGGATCGGCGGCATCGGCGCGACGTCGGGCTCCGCCGTCGGCGCCGCGATCGAATCGATCTTCTCGGTCTGCGAGCCCCGGCGCATGAACATATTGTAGATGAGCCATTGCGCGCGATGCCGTTTGCCGAGCAGCGGGAAGCGGCCGGCGATGGACGACGTTGAATAGAAACTCTCATAGGCGCTGCTTTGCCCGCGGCGGAGTTCGTCGCCCGACATTTGCGCCGGGCGATAGACGACGTGGCCCTGGTCGTACATTGTCCAGTCGAACGACACGATGCGGTTCGCTTTCTTCATCTCGTACCAGGTGAGCGTGCCGGGGTAGGGCGTCAGCGTCGAATAGGCGCAGGCGTCGTAGTTGGCGCCGATGTTGAATTTGACGGTTTCTTCGAACACCGCGGTGTCGTCGCCGTCGAAGCCGAACATGAACAAGCCAAACACCATGATGCCGTAGGAGTGCACCTTCTCGACCAAGGCGGCGAAGGTCTCCGGCCGGTTGACGTGCTTGTGCACGCTCTTGAGGGTTTCGCGCGAGATCGATTCAAAGCCGATGCTCAACAAGGTGCAGCCGCTGGCCGCCGCGAGTTCGAGCATGTGGTCGTCCTGCGCCAGCTTGGAGGTGACGCCGGCCTGCCACTGGATGCCGCGTCCCTTCAAGGCGCGCATCACTTCTTTCGGGCGCTCTGGCGTGCCGAAAAAGTCGGCGTCGTTGATGGAAATGGTGCGCGCGCCGCAATTCTCCATCTCGTTGATCACCTCGTCGACTGGCCGATAACGAAACTTGAGGCCGTTCATCAGCGGCTCGGCGCAGAAAGTGCAGCCTTGATGGCAGCCGCGCGAGGTCTGCACGAAGGTCTTGTTCACGTAGCGGTGCTTCTTGAGCAGGTCGTAGCGCGGCATCGGCACGCCGACCATTGGATGCAGGACGTCCGACTTATAGGTTCCGCGCATCGAGCCCTGTTCGAGATCGTCGAGCAATTTCTCGATCACCAGTTCAACCTCGCCGATGACGACGGCGTCGGCATGTTTGAGCGCTTCCTGCGGCATGAAGCTTGGATGTACGCCGCCCATGACGACAGGCACGCCCTTGGTGCGGAATTGATCGGCGATTTCGTAGCCGCGGTTGACGTAGCTCGTCATGGCGGAAATCCCGACCATGTCCGCCTTCAAATCGAAATCGATCGGTTCGATATTCTCGTCGGTAAGCACGACCTCGTATTGGTCGCGCGGGATGACCGCGGCAACCGCAAGCAGTCCTGCGAGCGGAGAGTAAAGCGCCCGGTTCATGTAGAGCGGGCGCGTTGTGAGCGAATCCGTCTTCGGATTGATGAGGTGGATGACGCGCGTGTGCATCAAATGTCCTCCGACATGGCCCCAGCAAAGGAGGCAATGATATCACAACGAAGATGGTTCCGCCGCACCGTTCGAATATTTCTTGTTGATGCGGGTCGGCCACATTCCAAGGCCCAACGATTGCGGGAGAAACGGGCGTGAACAATGCCGGCTGGCGGCTTCCTAAGAAGCCCGCTGCGGGCTATTGAGGGACGGATTTTGTAGGTTCACGGCTCAGTGGAAGTTCTGCAATGCCGCTTCACCTCATCAAGCTCTGCGTCGGCTGCGATTCGGTCGCCGATCTGGAAGACTGGATCAAGCAGAAGTTCAAAGAGAAGAAGCGGCGGGGGCAAAAGGCTGAGCACATCCACACCACCCGCATGGTGCCCAAGCGCGCTGCGGAACTCATACAAGGCGGCTCGCTGTTTTGGGTCATCCGGGGACAAATCACCTGCCGAGAACGCGTTCTCGCCATCCGCCCCTTCACCGACAAAGACGGCATCGGCCGCTGCCGCGTGGTTCTCGACGGCAAGCTGGTGCTGGTCGAGCCGCGCCCGCGCTCGGCCTTCCAGGGCTGGCGCTATCTCGAGGCCAAGGAGGCGCCCCGCGACCTGGCGCGGGCCGCGCCCGGCGCCGCCAAGATGCCGGAACAAATGCGACGCGAACTGCGCGAATTGGGCTTACTCTGAATGCGCGGGTTAATCCCGCTGTGGCGCCGGGGACACACCCAAACAAACGGAAAACTTATCCCCGATCATTCCGGCGGCTTATCGTTGCCTACACGCCAACATTATCGATCAGCCGCGTCTTGCCGATCTTGGCCGCAACCAAGAGCCGGATCGGCCCGTCCTTGCGCGAGGCGACCGGCGCAAGCGTCAGCGCATGGCGCGCTTCCAGATAATCGAGCCCAAAACCGGCGTGCGCGATTTCAGCGCGGGCTTCTTCCAGCACCATTTCCAGCGGTTCGCCTCGTTTGACGCGGGCGGCGCCGGCTATGAGCACCCGGTAGAGGGTTGGCGCGGTCGCCCGCTCTTGCACCGACAGGTAGGCGTTGCGCGACGACAGCGCGAGGCCGTCCGGCTCGCGCACGGTCGGAACGCCGACGATCTTGACCGGCAGGTCGAGATCCTTCGCCATCTGGGTGACGACGCGCAGTTGCTGGTAATCCTTCTCGCCGAACAGCGCGAAATAGGGCGCTGTTTGCGTGAAAAGCTTGGTTACCACGGTGGCGACGCCGCCGAAGAAGTGCGGGCGGAACTTATCCTCGAGCCCGGCCTTGGCCGCGCCTTGCGGTTCGATCCGGGTGGCAAAGCCGTGCGGGTACATTGCCTCGGCCGACGGCGCCCATACCAAGTCGACCTTGGCCGCCGTTAACGCTGTTATGTCTTTTTTATATTCGCGTGGATAGCTGCCGAAATCCTCATGCGGCGCGAATTGCGAGGGATTGACGAAGATCGAGACCACCACGCGGCGGGCGCGCCGGCGCGCCTCACGCACCAGCGCCAAATGGCCGCGATGTAAGGCGCCCATGGTCGGTACCAAGGCGATGCGTTCGCCGGCCTTCCGGAATGGCACAAGGCTGCGGCGGAGCGCTGAAACCGTGCGCCGGACGGTTGGGCCGTTTGCCATAATGATGCGCCTGACGGCTGATGATCGCAGGTCCAGCCTAGCCATAGCAAACTGCCGCCGGTCCGGCCACGCGGGGAAGGACAAAATCAAAACAAGCTTGACGAAAGTGAGCGAATGGATCGAGAATTGAATCTAGTGGGGCCAAGCCATGTTAGTGCAATCGATAGAGCGGGCGCGTCAGTCGGCTCACGTCGTGGTTCTGGGAAACGAGAAGGGCGGGTCGGGCAAGTCCACCACGGCTCTGCACATTGCGGTCGCGCTCCTCAAGGCCGGTCAGCGCGTGGCGACCATCGATCTCGACAGCCGGCAGAAAAGTTTCACCCATTACATCGAGAACCGCCGCGCCTGGGCGGAACGGGCGCGCGTCCCGCTTGACCTGCCGACGCATTACTGCGTGCAGCGGGGCGAGGGGAACTCGCTGGAAAGCAATGAGGCGGAGGAATTCGTTAGCTTCTCGAAAGCGGTGAGCGCGATCGAGAAGACCCACGACGTGTTGGTAATCGACACGCCCGGAAGCGACACCTATCTGATGCGGCTCGCCCATTCGATGGCCGACACGCTGGTCACGCCGCTCAACGACAGCTTCGTCGATTTTGACGTGCTTGCCACGCTTGACCCAACCAATTTTTCTGTCACCGGCGAAAGCCACTACGCCGAAATGGTGCGCGAAGCGCGCCGCCAGCGCCGGCTGGTCGACGGCCAACTGACCGATTGGATCGTGGTGCGCAATCGTCTTTCGACGCTCGGCTCGCGCAACAAGAAATTGGTTGGCGATGGCCTGACGGAATTGTCCAAGCGCATGGGGTTCCGCTGCAGCGACGGATTTGCCGAGCGCGTGGTTTATCGGGAATTCTTCCCGCGCGGGCTGACGGCGTTCGACGATCTCGATGAATCCACCCTCGGCATGCGCCCGAACCTGTCGCATTTCACGGCGCGCGAGGAAGTGATCGCGCTGCTCAACGCGCTGCATCTGCCGCTGTCGGAAAACGGCAAGCGGCGGGCCGCCGCCCGCGCCGAGTGGTATTCGGTCATGGACCAGCCGCTGCAGGTCCACGACGTCATCGGTTAACCCGCGCCAATCCAATGATTGTTTGCTCGTCCCCGTACAGGCGGGGCAATGGGCGCAGGCGGCTTGCGATGCCACCGATTCCGCTTAAATCGGTGTAGACTGTCGCCATGGGCAAAGATCGCACCGAGCAAACCCCGGCACCGGCCTCCTCGCGGCCGGAAATTGCCGAATTCATCGAGCGCGTGCGTGCGCTTGGGCCCGCCGCGGCCGACGGCAAGCGCGGGCGGCTGATCTTTGCGCTCGATGCCACCATGAGCCGGCAGCCTACTTGGGATTCCGCCTGCGCGCTGCAGGCCGACATGTTCCGCGAGGCCGCAAATGCCGGCGGGCTCGATATCCAGCTCGTTTATTTCCGGGGCTTAAACGAATGCCGGGCCTCGGGCTGGATCGCTGGCAGCGAAAAGCTCGCCACGCTGATGTCGCGCATCGATTGCCGCGGGGGCCACACCCAGATCGGCAAGGTGCTCAGCCACGCTCGCCAGGAATACGCCAAGCAGCGTCTGCAGGCGCTGGTTTTCGTCGGCGACGCCATGGAGGAGAAAATCGACGATCTGTGCAAGCTTGCCGGCGAACTCGGCTTGCTCGGCGTGCCGGTGTTTATGTTCCAGGAGGGCGAGGATGCGGTCGCCGAGACCGCCTATCGCGAGATCGCCCGGTTGTCGCGCGGCGCCTATTGCCGCTTCGATACCGGCGCGGCGCACCAGCTCGGCGAACTGCTGCGCGCGGTCGCGGCCTATGCAGCCGGCGGCATGAAGGCGCTCGCCGACCTGTCGGCGCGGCGCTCGGACGGCGCCCGCAAGCTGCTGGCGCAGCTTCGCGCATGATCCTGAAAAAGCAAGTCCCGGACGGGATCCTGGTCAACAACCGGTTTTCGGCGAAGACTATGCGCAACGGGATACCCCTTTAATATGCCGGCTATTATCTTCGGCCTGCTGATGCTGGTGCTCGTGCTGTGGGTGCTCAGCGTCATTTCGAAGGTTAACCCGCAGATCGCCGCGCGCGTGCTCAAGGCCTCGGGTGG
Source organism: Phycisphaerales bacterium (assembly GCA_003153655.1). Lineage (GTDB taxonomy): Bacteria > Planctomycetota > Phycisphaerae > Tepidisphaerales > Tepidisphaeraceae > PALSA-1353. The sequence goes on along the minus strand of PMAK01000027.1, from coordinate 1,377 downwards.
CATCCTGGCGATCGGTATGGCGGCGTTTCTCGGCCTGCGCGGGGAAATCGCCGTCGCCCTGCCACTCGGCATATTCGGGCTCGGGTTGCTTGGCTGGATCCCGTTCGGCGCGGCGGGCTTTTCCCAGCGCACCAAGAAAAGCGCCGGGCAGACCTCACACGTGCGCTCGGCTTTTCTCGAAATGGAGCTTGATCACGACAGCGGCGCGATGCGCGGACGTATCGTCGCCGGCCACCATCAGGGCGCGGCGCTCGAGGCGCTCGACGTCCCGACGCTGGCCGGCTTGCTCGACGAGTTCGACGAGGAGAGCCGAGCGTTACTTGTGGCGTATCTTGACCGCCGGGAGCCCAGTTGGAGTGAATACGCGCAAGGCCACGCGGCAGCGGGGCGCCGTGCTGGGTCCAGCGGCAAAATGACGGAACAGGAAGCCTATCAGATCCTTGGCATTGAGCCTGGCGCCAGCGCCGACGCCATTACGCGCGCGCACCGCGCGCTCATGAAGAAGCTGCATCCCGACCAAGGAGGGTCGACGTATCTCGCCGCTCGCATTAACGAGGCCAAGGAAATTCTTTCTCGCCGCCATCGCTGAGGTACTCCTTACGCAACACCACCATCAGCGGCTCCTGGTTATCAGCACATTCCTTTATCGATCGTTATTTTTTTGCCGGTGCGTGATCATTTTTAGAAAACCAGTTCCTGGTTTTCGTCACACGTTAGTTTCTAAGCAGCATGCACGGAATTTCGCTACGCTTGAGATGCTTGCAAGCGGTTTCCGCCTGATCTTTGTTGAAGCCGGCAAAGCGCGCGCGATAGAGCGACCGATCGCCCTGTTCAACTTTTTCGGTGAACGGGTCGGCCCGGCCGAGCAGGACCTTGGCCTTGTCTTGCGCCGCGACCAGGCGCTGCTTGATGGGCGTTGAGCGCACCAGCTCGAGAGTTGCAAAATGAAAACAATCCCACGCGCTAATCATGCTAGCCCCACATGTAACAAAGGTGGAAACCTTAAAGTGGTTTCGAGGCTGTGTTCTTCTTGGGAATCTTGTTAAATCAAGACTCTGCGGTAGGAATATACAAGACAATCGCAGAAACGCAACGGTGATTTTCTTGCGTTCGCGCACATCTTGACGAAGTGCGGCTCAGGGTCGGCTTGGAAGGTTTTTCTAGAAATCAGATTACGCAATATCTATAAGATATTGAATATTATGGTCCCAACGACTATGGCAGCCTAGATGTCATAGTCGCCACGTCCAGTTTGTTCTCCGAGCGACGTCCGTAGTACGTAAGTCACGATGGTATCCGCTGCTTCCTCGGCCGTCGTCTCCACGGTATTGACGCGAATTTCCGGGTGTTCCGGGGGCTCGTAGGGTGAGTCGATGC